>NZ_SIXC01000001.1 GCF_004309735.1 Desulfovibrio legallii | reverse complement strand
TACACCCACTCATGGAAAAGGGCAGCCAACTTGCCCATATGGACGCATCACTACAATTATTCGCGTCCTCACACGGCTCTTGGCAGGAAACCTCCGGCTTCAAAATTGGAGCGAGGGTGAACAACGTATTGACACTCTACATCTAGGGACGGCAAGACTTGCCGTCTGACCCGCGCCGCCTTGCCAGTTCCGGACTTTTTCCGTAGGCTTGAGGCATGGCAAAAATACGTGAAGTGTACCGCTGTTCCTCCTGCGGGGCACAGACCACGCAGTGGCGCGGGCAGTGCCCCAGTTGCCACGAGTGGAATACCCTTGAAGCTGTGACCCAGCCCAAGACCGCCGTTAGGACGCCGCACCGGACAGGCGTCGCGGGCGTGGGCGGTCGGGCCGTACCCCTGCACGCCGTGGCGGACGAAGGGCACGAGCCTTTCGGCAGCGGCCTTGCGCCGCTGGACCGCATTCTGGGCAAGGGCTTGGTGCCCGGAGCCGCACTGCTCATGGGCGGGGAGCCGGGCATAGGCAAGTCCACCCTGTTGCTGCAGGTGGCGGGCATGGTGGCGGCCGGGGGGCGTACAGCGCTCTATGCCAGCGGGGAGGAATCCTTGCCGCAGATTCGGGGCCGGGCCGAACGTCTGGGCTTGCTGGACTCCCGTCTGCTGGCCTTGGCCACCTCTCGCGTGGAAGACGTGCTGGAAGCGGCTACGGCCGCCGCGCCCGCCTTGCTGATCGTAGATTCCGTCCAGACCCTGACCAGCCTGGAGGCCGAGGGCCTGCCCGGCAACGTCACACAGGTGCGGGCCGTGGCCACGGCCTTGGTGGAATTTTGCCGCCGCGCGGACTGCACTCTCATTCTGGTGGGGCATGTGACCAAGGATGGCGTGCTGGCCGGGCCGCGCCTGCTGGAGCATATGGTGGATACGGTCCTTTCCCTGGAGGGTGATCGCCGCCAGATGTTCCGTCTGCTGCGGGTGTTCAAGAACCGCTTTGGCCCTAACGAAGAGCTGCTGGTCTTCCGCATGGCGGCCCGTGGCCTGCAGGTGGTGGACGACCCCGCAACCTTTTTTCTGGGCCAGCGCGACGCGAGCCTTTCGGGCACGGCGGTAGTTATGGCCGTGGACGGCCAGCGTCCCCTGGCCGTGGAGGTGCAGGCTCTGGTTTCGCGCACTTTTTTGAGCATTCCCCGGCGGGCCGCCCTGGGTTTTGATGTGGGGCGGCTGCATTTGCTGCTGGCCGTGCTGGAAAAGCGCCTCAAGCTCAATTTCGGTCAGGTGGACATTTATGCCAAGGTGGGCGGCGGCATGAAACTTACTGAGCCGGGGCTGGATCTGGCGCTGGTGGCCGCTGTGCTTTCGTCGTATTATGACGTGGCCCTGCCGGAAAAGTGCGTGCTGTGGGGCGAGGTGGACCTGAACGGCCAGGTGCGGCCCGTGGCGGCGCAGGATCTGCGCTTGAAGCAGGCCCGCCGTCTGGGGTTCGAGCCCATTTTGCATCCGGCCGCAGGGCAGGGAGGCGTGGGCACCATCGCGGCCCTGCAGCAGCGTTTGTTTCACCGCAAATGAGGTCGGCCATGCCCCTGGAAGTGGAACGTAAATATCTGCATGTGGATTTACAAGCCTTGCGTCAGACCCTGGCGGACAGCGGCGCGCACTGCCTGGGCGCGCATTTTGAGAGCAACTGGGTCTTTGACGCGCCCGACCGCGCCCTGCTGGAAAGCGGCCGCCTGCTGCGTTTGCGCAGTCAGGAATGGCCGGACCGTACCCGCCATGTGCTCACCCTCAAGCGGCCCGCGCCCGCGTCCGGCTACTATAAGGTGCGCGAGGAGCTGGAAACGACGGTAGAGGACGGCCCAACCCTGCACGCCATTCTGGCCGGGCTGGGCTACACGGTGACGGCCCGCTACGAAAAGGTGCGCGAGCCCTGGCGGCTTGAAGATGTGGAAGTGGAGTTGGACGCGCTTTCCTTCATAGATGTGGTGGAGTTGGAGGGGCTGGCCGCGCATATTGATTCGGTGCAGCGCCGCCTTGCTCTTGACAAAGCCATAATAAGCACCAAAAGTTATCATGAGCTGCACCAGGAATGGCTGCGGCAAAACCACCAGCCGCCGCAATTTTCTTTCGTGTTTGACGCGGCGCAGCGGGCCGCGTGGCGGCAAAAGCTGGGACTTCCGGCGGATATCCCTGCGCCGGACGCGCCCGGCGGCGAGAACACCGTGTCGGAGCCTTCCCATGTCATGGAATGACGCAAACCGTAGCGACGGCCAGAGCCGTGTGGCGGTGGAGCAGGAAATCAAGGAACCGGAACGCTACCGGGTGCTGCTGCACAACGACGACTATACCAGCATGGATTTTGTGGTCAGCGTACTGCGCAACATCTTTCATAAAACCCCCGAAGAGGCTACGGCCATCATGCTGCTTGTGCACCATCAGGGTGTGGGCCAGTGCGGTGTGTTCACCCAGGAAGTGGCGGAAACCAAGGTCCACAGGGTGCGCACTACGGCCAGAGCCGCGGGGTATCCCCTCAAATGCACTATGGAAAAAGTCCATTGAGATACGCCTATGCTGAGTAAAAGTGTTCAAAGCGTCATCCGTGACGCGCTCATGGAAGCCCACCGCCGTCGGCACGACCTGCTGACCGTGGAGCACGTGCTCTTTGCCCTTACCAACAACATGCGGGGACGCATCATCCTGGAGGGCAGCGGCGCCAGCGTGCCGGTGCTGCGCGAACAGCTGGAGGAGTTTTTCAGCCGGGAGCTGGAGTCCGTGCCCCTCACGCGCAACCATGAAGTCTCCCAGACCGAGGGCGTACAGCGCGTACTGGACAGGGCGCTGGCGCATATCCGCTCCTCAGGACGCGACACGGTAGAACTGGGCGATCTGCTCATTTCCATCATGGACGAAGACGAGAGCTACGCCCTATTCTATCTGCGCAAGCAAGGGGTGGAACGCCTGGACGTGCTGACCTTTGTGTCGCACGGCCTGGAAGAGGGCGGCGGTTCGCGCGGCGTGGAGCAGGCCGGCGCCGAGGGCGGCAAGGAGGCCAAGGCCGCCGATCCGCTTGCCCAATATACGGTAGACCTCACCGAGCGGGCGCGGGAGGGCAAGATCGACCCCCTGGTGGGCCGGGAGGCGGAGCTGGACCGCGCCGTGGAGGTGCTCTGCCGTCGCCGCAAGAACAACCCGCTGTTTGTGGGCGACCCCGGCGTAGGCAAAACCGCACTGGCCGAGGGCCTGGCCTTGCGCATCGTGGAGGGCCGTGTGCCCGAAATGTTTGCCCAAACCCACCTTTACGCCCTGGACATGGGGCTCTTGCTGGCGGGCACCCGCTACCGCGGCGATTTTGAAGGCCGCCTCAAGGCCGTGGTGCAGCGGCTTAAGGAACAGCCCGATTCCATCCTGTTTATTGATGAAATTCACACTATTGTGGGGGCGGGTTCCACCTCCGGCGGCTCCCTGGACGCCTCCAACCTGCTCAAGCCCGTGCTGGCCGGAGGCGAACTGCGCTGCATCGGCTCCACCACCTATGAGGAATTCCGCAACCATTTTGAAAAAGACCGCGCCCTGGCCCGGCGTTTTCAGCGCATCGACCTCACCGAACCCAGTGCGGAAGAGTGCCTGCGCATTCTGCAGGGGCTGGAAAAGCGCTACGCGGACTACCACAAGGTGCGTTATGTCCCGGCGGCCCTTAAGGCTATGGTGGACCTGACCGCCCGGCACGTGCGCGACCGCCTGCTGCCGGACAAGGCCATTGACGTGCTGGACGAGTGCGGCGCGGCCGTGCGCCTGGGGCGTGGCGTGCGGCCGGCGCGCGGAGAAGAAACCCCGCAGGTGGGCGTAGGCGATGTGGAGCGCGTGGTGGCCCGCATGGCGGGCGTGCCCGTGCGCACGGTTTCCGGCAAGGAACGCACGCGCCTGGCCCACCTGGAAAAGGACCTCAAGCAGCTGGTGTTCGGCCAGGAAACCGCCATTGAAGTCACCGTGCGGGCCATTTTGCGGGCGCGCGCCGGCCTGGGGCAGGAGCAGCGTCCGGCCGGGGCCTTTTTATTCTACGGGCCCACAGGCGTGGGCAAGACCGAAGTGGCCCGCAGTCTGGCCAAGCTCATGGGCGTGGAATTTCTGCGCTATGACATGAGCGAGTATATGGAAAAACACGCCGTGTCGCGGCTTATCGGCGCGCCTCCCGGCTATGTGGGCTTTGACCAGGGCGGTCTGCTCACCGAGGCCGTGCGCAAGGCGCCTTACTCTGTGGTGCTTCTGGATGAAATGGAAAAGGCTCATCCGGATATCTTTAATGTATTGCTTCAAGTTATGGACTACGCCACGCTCACGGACAACACCGGACGCAAGACGGATTTTTCGCACGTGGTGCTGATCATGACCTCCAATGCCGGAGCCTTCGAAATGTCCCGGCCCAGTATGGGCTTTGCGGGTTCCGTGCCGCAGGACGCGGCCCACAAGGCGCTCAAGGCCGTGGAAAACACCTTCAGCCCGGAGTTCCGCAACCGGCTGGACGCTCTGGTGCCCTTTGGCAGCCTGACGGAACCCATGATGCTGCGCATTGTGGACAAGTTTTTGAGTGACATCCGCCAGAGCCTGGAGCAACACAGGGTAGAATTGACCGTAACCGACGCGGCCCGGCGCTGGCTGGCCCGCAAGGGTTTTGACCCGGCCATGGGCGCGCGGCCCCTGCGGCGGCTGCTGCGTACGGAGCTGGAAGACCGGCTGGCCTCCGCCCTGCTGTTCGGCAACCTGAAGAAGGGCGGCAAAGCCCGGCTGACGTGCTCCAACGACGGGCTGGAACTGGAAAGCGGACCCGCCCCCAAGGCGGCGGGCAAGGCCCAAAAAAACACCAGGAATGCGATAGCCTGAGGCCGGTGCGGTAGCATACAAAAAGGGAAAGCCCACGGGCTTTCCCTTTTTGTATGCTTTTATAATGTTGATTGCTTACGCCTGATGGTGCGTCTGCACAGTGCGGTCTTCCTGTATAGCCTTGTGCGCTGGCCTGCGGCGCGCAGCCGCCTCAGGAGTGGGTCAGGGCCGTAAGGGCGTAGTGCAGGGTGGCGTCAAAGTAGTCCAGCACGGCGCGCAGAGCGGCTTCTACGCTGGCCACGTCGCCCGTAAAAAGCAGGGAGCCGCCCACGCGGTCCAGAAAGCCCACCTCCACGGCGGCGGCCTTGGTGGCGATGTCCGCCGCGATAATTACGCCTTCGCTGGGGGTGATGGTCAGAATGCCGATGGCCGAGGCCTGCCGGTCGCCCAGCCCCAGATTGTGGAAAAGCGTCCGCTGGGGGCTGGCGATGAGGTGGGCCAGGGTAACCTGACGGCCCGGCACATGTTCCTGAATTATGCGCTGCTTGTGGTCTTCCATAGGGGCATCCGGGCTAGAGCAGTTGCCGCTTCAGTTCTTCGCTGGGGGAGGGGATGACGATTTTGCTGACTACGGGATTTGCCGCAGCTGCGTTGGCCGCCCCGGCCTCTACGGAAGAGCGCACGGCGCTGACCTCGCCGGTCATGACCACAAAGGCCTTGCCGCCCAGCCCGGCGGAAAGCCGTAGCTCCAGCAGGCTCACGTCGCCGGCTTTGGCCGCGGCGTCAGCAGCCAGCACGCAGGAGGCCGCCGTGTAGGTTTCAATAACGCCCAGGGCGTTGATGGGGCCGGGCAGGGCCGTGCCGTTCATGGCCGGGACCACGTCCGCATGCACATTGGGGATGACGAAGCTGTCCACCACCATGTCGCCGCCCAGGCGCAGGCCGGTTTCCACGGAGTCGGTAACCGCGCCGGTGTCGCCCGTGATGATGATCAGGTACCTGCCGGGGCAGGTGGTGCGCGCCAGCACCAGTTCCACCTGGGCCGCCTTGACCATGGCGTCTGCCGTTTCCATGCCCAGCCCGATGCTGTTCAGTTCTACACAGCCGATAGTGCGTACTCTCATGATGCTGTCCCTTTAAGCCCTGATGGTGATAAAGCCGTTTTCCACCGCACGTATTGTGCCGCTGATGCTGGCGTGTACGCGTGCGCCCATGGCGCCTTCGGGGATTTCCCCCAGCAGATCGCCCACGTGCACCTGCCGGCCCACTGTTACTACAGGCACGGCGGGCGCGCCGATATGCTGGCGCAAGGGAATGCGCACCTCCGTGGGCACATAATCGCCCACAAAGGGCGGGTGGGCCGCATAGTCGCTCAGGCCCAGACGCTGCACCAGGCGGCTGGTGGGGATGCGCCGCTCCTCCCGAAAGCGTGACGGGTGCAGGGGGCGTCCGTCGTATTGCCAGGCAATGCGGGCCTTGCCCAGTTCTCTTTTGAGCTGAGCGTTGACCTCGCGTGGGGAAAGGCCCAGCGGACAGGCGAATTTTTCGCAGATGCCGCACTCGGAACAGAGCAGGGCCTCTTTGGCCACAGGAACTTCCGTCGCCGCCGTCCCGGCGGACACGCGCATGAGCTTGTGCGGATGCAGGCTGTGCCCCAGCAGGTTGCGCGGGCAGAGGTCTGTGCACAGGGAGCACTGACAGCAGACTGTGTTGGTCAGCCGCCGCACAGTGCGTTCGTCCATGATTTTGCGGGCCACCACCGTATGGTCCGGAGGCRGCACCAGCAGGCCGCTGGTGGTCTTGGTCACGGGCTGCTGTGTATGGGGCAGCACCCGGCCCATCATGGGGCCGCCGTCTACTACTTTATACTCCGTAAGGGTGGGGCCGCCCGCAAAGCGCAGCACCTCGTCCACGCAAGTGCCCACAGGCACGCGCAGCACCATGGGCCGGGCCACTGCACAGCCCACGGTAAGGTAGCGGTGGGTCACGGGTTTGCCCTCCAGGGCGCGCGCCACATTGCAGAGGCTTTCCACATTGCTGACCACAGCGCCCACCTGCAGGGGCAGGCCCCGCTCCGGCACCACAGCGCCCAGCACTTCGTAGACCATGACCTGTTCGTCGCCGGCGGGGTAAAAATCGCCCAGTTCAAAAACGTCCATGTCCGGACGGTCGGCCACGGCCTGACGCACTTGCCGCAAAGCCGCCGCGTGCTTGCCTTTAAGGCAGACCACGCCCCGTTGCGCGCCCGTGCAATCCATCATGGCCCGCAGCCCGCGCAACAGTTCCTCGGTGCGGCATTCCAGCAGGTAAGGGTCGCTCATGAGCAGGGGCTCGCAGCTGGCGCCATTGACCAGAACCGTGCCGACGCTGGCGTCGGCCTTTACGTGCGTGGGCAGCCCGGCGCCGCCGGCGCCCACCACACCCGCCTGGCGGATGGCCTCCACAATCTGATTTCCCATGATACACTCTCTTTTATCGAACCGTTTTCCTATGGCGGCGGGCCGCGCCTGTGGCCCGGCGGCGTTTACCAGGCCCGCAGCAGCAGTTCCGCCAGATCGTCCAGCGAGGGCATGCGGGGGTTGCTTTGGGTGCAGATGTCTTCCAGAGCGTTGGCGGCCATGGAGGGCAGATGAGCACGGTACTGGACGGCATCCACCTTGAGCTGGCGCACCTGGGCCGGGATGCCCAGGGCGGTGTTGAGTTCGCGCACGGCGGCCACGAGGTTATGCGTGCCTTCTTCCACCGTGGGGGCGGCAATGCCCGCCATTTCGGCAATTTCTTTGTACTTCACGCCGGCGTCGAACCGGTTAAACAGAATAGCGTGCGGCAGCAGCACGGCATTGGCCAGGCCGTGGGGAATGTGAAAAAGCCCGCCCAGACTGTGGGCCAGACTGTGCGTGATGCCCAGACCGCTGTTGGTAAAGGCCAGTCCGGCCATGCAGGAGGCAATGAGCATGTTGTCGCGCGCCACCATGTCGTCGCCGTGGACGTAAGCCCGGCGCAGGTAGGTGAAGACGTGGCGGATGGCCCGTTCTGCATAGATGGCCGTAAAGACGTTGCTGTAACGGGAGGTGTAGGCTTCTATAGCGTGGGTCAGCACGTCCATGCCGGTGGAGGCCGTGACGGCCGGGGGCACGGTGCGGGTGAAGCGCGCGTCCAGAATGGCCACATCGGGGATAAGCAACTCGTCGTTGAGGGGGATTTTGACCGCCTGCTCCTTGTCCGTGATGACGGCTATGGAGGTCACTTCCGAACCCGTGCCGCTGGTGGTGGGTATGGCCACCAGCAAGGTCTGTCGGCTCTGGTCCGCCTTGCGGCCGAAGTAGGAAATGGCCTTGGCCATGTCTATGGCCGAACCGCCGCCCAGGGCCAGGATAAGGTCGGCCCGGCTTTGCAGAAAGAGCTTGGTGGCCGCCACCACGGCCTGCAGGGTGGGGTCTGGCTCCACGCCGGAAAAAAGGGTGTGGCCTACGCCCTTGCGCTTGAGGTGGCTGATGGCCTGGTCCGCAAAGCCGCTTTTGACCATAAAGGGGTCTGTCACTACAAAGGCTTGCGTGGCCGGGAAGGTTTCCAGCATTTCCAGGGCATAGGGGCCGTAGCAGATTTTTGTCTTTCCGTAAAACTGGGTCACTCTTTCCTCCGGAAGGCCTTGGGGGCCGCCGCGAACCGGGCGGATTCGGGCCGGGATGGAGCCGGATTGGTTTTTTTGTGTTCAGAAACGCGTTGCGTCGCCGCGGACGGGGTTTTGCCGTCGCGCCGGAACCGGTCAAACCGGCTCCGGCCACGACCTGCCGCTCATGGCAAAGGCTTTAGCGGCGTTTGGGCAGGATCATTTCCACTTCTTCGTGCGGGCGGGGGATGACGTGCACGCTCACCAGCTCGCCCACGCGGGAGGCGGCGGCCGCGCCCGCGTCCGTAGCGGCCTTCACGGCCCCCACATCGCCGCGCACCATGACCGTTACCAGACCGGAGCCCACCTGCTCCTTGCCGATGAGGGTCACGTTGGCGGCCTTGACCATGGCGTCGGCGGCTTCCACCGCGCCCACCAGACCTCTGGTTTCAATCATGCCCAGGGCATCCGTCATTGTACTCATTGTATTCTCCTTATTGCTGCAAAAGTGTTGTTGTCAGGGGCGCGCCAAGCATTGCAACGTCGCAATGTCCTGGCGGTTGCGTAAGCAGACGCCCATAATGGAGGCGCAAGCGCAGCCGCAGCCGTTGCGACGCAGGAAACTACGGATGAAGACAGCATCGCTATGTTTTTGCGCAGGTAGGCGCCGGAACAACCGTGCCATAATCTTTGAGAAGACATATTCTCAACGGTTCTCTGCTCTAGAGCATTTAACACTTGAAATGCTCGCTTACGGCAGGCAAAAGCCTGCCTTCTCGCATTTCGTGGCAAGGATTTTCAAGAAAATCCTTGCAGAGCAGTTAGCTCATTTCATTCGCTAACTGCTCTAGTGCAGGCCCTTGCCGATGGCAGCCACGGTTTCCAGGGTAACCTTTTTAAGATCCTCCGGATCGGTGATGCCGTAGTGCTGTTTGATGATGGCGGCCACACCCACCAGCAGATCTGTATCCGCCGGAGTAGTGGCCGCGTGAGCGGCGCAGGCCCCAGCCGGAGCCGCGTCGTAGACCACGTCGACGCCGCGTCGGGTGAGTTCGTCCCGTGCGCCGGCGGTGAGGATTTTGTCTGCATCCATATTCAGGCGGTTGTCGTGAATAAAGTCCTGAAGGTTATCCACGGTTATCAGCGTCTTGCTCATACACACCTCATTCTCCCGCCGGGGCGGGGTTAGGTTTGGCCACGCCCGCAAGGGCCTGGGTTACTTCCGGCTCCGGGCGCGGCAGGACCACTGCCCGCAGCAGGCTTTTGCCCAGTTCTGCCGTGGCCGTGTCCACAGCCTCGCGCACGGCGGCCACGTCGCCCGTGAGCACAAAAAAGGATTTGCCGCCTATGCCCTGGCCCAGCACCAGCCGCATGAGGGCCACCTGGGCCTTTTTGACCGCAGCGTCCGCCGCCATGACGCCGTCTGCCGCGTTGCGGCATTCCACCACGCCCAGGGCCTGCCCGGCCGCGGGCTGGGGCCGACGGCGCAGGGCCGCCTGCACCTGCGGGTCCACGGGAGAGATAATGTAGCTGCCCGCCAGGGAGGCTTCAGCTTCACGCGCGGTCCGTACGGCCGTTTCCACAGCTTCGCGATCGCCTTCCACCACAATGAGCAGCCTTCCGGCGCAGACCACTGACGCTCGCACCAGGGTCACGGCCGCGGCCTTGAGCATGCTGTCGGCCAAGGCCGTGCCCGCGGCTATGCTGCGGCTGTCCACTATGCCCAGCGTGTCCACGGCCTACTCCTTGCGCGGGGCTTTGCAGCCCATCATGTCTTCCTGGTCCAGAATGCCCACAATGGCGGCGTCCACGGGAGCCTCTTCATTAAACAGCGCCTTGCGGGCGGAGCTGCCCGTGGTGATGAGCACTTTTTCGCCTGTGCCCGCGCCCACGCAGTCTACGGCCACAAAACTTTCGGCCAGTTTGTTGTGGGCGAGGTCCAGCCGCTGCACCACCATGAGCTTCAGCCCATTGAGGGCGTCTTCCTTGCGCGTGGCCCAGACGTTTCCGACGACAATGCCTACCAGCATGGCGCCCCCTACAGGTTTTGCAAGATGGTCAGATGTTGTTCCGCTGCCGCCTCACGGGCCAGCGGCGTAACAACGGCCCGGCGGGGAACGCGCAGCACGCGCGCGCCCTGACGGACGGCCTCGGTCACGTGGGCGGCCGCCACCAACTCCCGGCGGGAGAGCAGGGCCTCCGGGGCCGCCGGGGGCAGCTCCGTAAGCCCGTAGGAGGCCAGTGCAGCTTCATAGCCTTGATACAGACGCCACAGGGCCTCAGGGGCCGTGGCCTCGTGCGCACGGTAAGCAAAGCCCAGGGTGCGCACGGCGTTGCCCGCCAGAAGAAGGTCCAGCACCCGGGCCAGGGCCAGACAGGAGGCCCGCCCCTGGGCCAGGTCGACCATTTCTGAACAGCTCAGTTCCGGGATGACGTAGAAGTCTGGTCGGGGGCCGTGCCCGGCCGGGTCGCAGCGCACCCGCGCCTGGGGCAGCCTTTCACGCACGGCTGCTGCCAGACGAAGGTCTTCCGGGGGCAGCAGCGCCGCTAAAGGCCCGGCTTCGCCCGCGGGGGAAGGGCGGCCCAGAGCTTCCAGCACCTGGCCTACCACGGCGGCGACAATGTCCTGCATTGGGGCGTTCATGGTTCAGAGTCCTTGCTTTGTCCGCTCAGGCGGACGCGCCGCAACCCAAGGCAATGCCCAGGGGCGTAACCAAAAAGGGATTGGCGGGCTTGCGGGCCGTAAGGCCCGTGTATCTGGCGATGATCGTTTCCATGCCTGGCAGGCAGCAGGTGCCGCCCACCAGGTAGAGGGTCTGTACGCCGCGTCCGGCCACATGGCGTTGGATAATGGCCCCCATCTTTTCAATGACGGGCCGCACCACGGGCAGGATTTCCTTTTGGCGGGCAGGGTCTTTTTTCAGGGCCTCGGCCGCCTCAAAGTCCACATCGTAGTTGCCGGCCAGCACCAGGGAAAGGTGCGTGCCGCCCGTGGGTTCGTCCGCCACATAGGTCACTTGGCCGCCGCGCAGCACGGCAATGCCGGTAGTGCCGCCGCCGATGTCCACAATGGCCCCGTCGCGCACGCCCAGCACATTGTTGGCGGCCGTGGGTTCATCCAGCAGGGCGGTGACCTCCAGTCCGGCCCCCTCGGCCACATGCCGGTGGGTAGCGCAGTCACGTTCGCCGGTGCCGGGGGGCACGGCTATGGCCGTTTTTTCCAGCTTGCGGCCCAGGCTGTCTTCCAGCTGTTCCCTGAGGGCGCGCACCATGCGCAGACCGCCGGCGTAGTCCACCACCAGGCCGTCGCGCACCACCTGGGCGCTCTGCACGGCGCAGGCCACGGGCCGTTGTCGGCTGTCCACCACGGCCAGCACAATATAGGCCGTGCCCAGGTCCAACCCCACGGCAAGGGGCTCTGTGGGACTGACCTTGCACGGTTTGGCACGGGTGGCCTCCAGGGCGGCAATGCGCTTGTCGACGGCGGTAAAGTCCATGCTCAGCTCCTGTGCAGGGCGATAACCACGCCCGTAGCGCCAGGCTTCCAACCGGCGCTGTTGCCTTCGTCAGCATCAATATGCATGGCCAGTTTGAAGTCCGGGCTTACCCGGACCAGGACGTTTTCCAGGATAACCGGGCGTTCCGTATCCAGGCGAACGTCCACCATGTCTTTATCTTTGAGGCCGAAGCGGGCGGCGTCGTCCGTGTGCATGTGGATATGGCGCGAAGCCACGATGACGCCAGATTCCAGCCCCACAATGCCCGTGGCCGAGGCCAGGATGATGCCGGGGGAGCCCGCAGTGTCGCCGCTTTGGCGTACGGGCGGATTAATGCCCAGGGCGCGGGCGTCGGTTTTGGAGATTTCCACCTGTGAAGCGTCCCTGACCGGGCCCAGCACGGCCACGTTGTCCATGACGCCCTTGGGGCCGATGAGACGCACGCGTTGGGTGCTCAGAAACTGGCCCGGCTGAGAGAGAGGCTTGTGGGGGCGCAGAGCCTCGCCAAACAGGTTGATGGCGTCGGCAGTGCTCAAATGCACGTGGCGGGCGGATATTTCCACGGGTATGGGCCCGGCGTTCATGGGCGCGAGGCCGGGGGCCGTGCCGGCGGCGGGGGTTGCGCGCGTTTCAGCGAGCACGCCGCGCACCAGGCGTTCCAGAAGGTCTTTGATATTCTGTTCTGTGCAGGTCTGTGCGGTCATGGTTGCTTCCGTTTACGGCTGGCGGGGCGGGGGCGCCCCGCCGCCGGTACCGGGTTGATAATTGGGTTAGGCTTCGCGCTGGGGCAGGATCATCTCCACTTCGCTGTGCGGACGGGGGATGACGTGCACGCTCACCAGTTCGCCCACCTTTTTGGCGGCAGCGGCCCCGGCGTCCGTAGCGGCCTTGACTGCGCCCACGTCGCCGCGGACCATGACGGTGACCAGGCCCGCGCCCACCTGGCTGCGGCCGATAAGGGTAACGTTGGCGGCCTTGACCATGGCGTCGGCGGCTTCAACAGCGCCCACCAGGCCACGGGTTTCGATCATGCCCAGGGCGTTGGAAGAAGTGGTCATAGCGGTTTCTCCTTTACAGTTGCGATAGATATGTGGTTAACGGCGTAGGGGATTGCGCCGGAATCAGAGGGCTTTTTTCAGTTCGGCCACAATCAGTTCGGTAATGGCGTTGATGTCCAGATTGCCGCCAGGGGCGGGGGCCGGGGTTTGCGGGGCCACGACCGCATCGTGGTTGGCGGCATGGCCGCAACAGTTGCTCAAAGCGGCCGAGGGCGGGCATGGCCGTGCTGCCGCGCCTGGTACGGAGGAAACGCCGCAGGCGCTTGATGCGGTGCAGGCGGGCTGGCCGCGGAAGTCGCAGGGGGTGTGCAGGTCGTAGGCCACCCGCCGCACGTTGATGAGGTTCAGGGGCGTTACGTTGTCAGACGTGGCGCTGCCGCCCACGGCCCCGCAGCCCAGAGTAAAGCTGGGGAAGAGCCCGGTGGAAATGCCCACAGCCCCCTGGGTGGAAGGCGTATTGACCAGCATGCGGGAAACGGGCTTGCGCAGGCCGAATTCGCGGATCACGTCCTCATCGCGGGAGTGGATGGACAAGGAATGCCCCACGCCGCCGTTGTGCAGCAGGGCGGTGCACACTTCGCAGGCTTCGCGCCAGTCCTCCACCACATAGAAGCCCAGCAGTGCGGTGAGCTTTTCCTTGCTGAAGGGGTACTTGGGGCCGATACCCTTTTCATCCGAGATGAGCAGGCGGGTGCCGGGCGGCACCTCAATGCCGGCAACGCCGGCGATGGTCACGGCGTCGCGGCCCACGATGGCCGGGTTCATGCTGCCGTTGCCGCGTTCCATGACGGTTTTGACCTTGGTCAGCGCTTCTCCGGTGAGGAAGTAGCCGCCCTGTTCCTGCAGGGCCGCGCGCACCTGGTCGGCAATGCAGGCATCAGTGACGATGGACTGCTCCGAGGCGCAGATGGTGCCGTTGTCAAAGGTTTTGCTGCTCATGATCTTGGCAACGGCGTCTTTGACGTCGGCGCTGCGCTCAATGTAGGCGGGCACGTTGCCAGCGCCCACGCCCAGGGCCGGCGTGCCGGAGCTGTAGGCCGCCTTGACCATGCCGGGGCCGCCGGTGGCCAGAATAAGGTCCGCAATCTTCATGAGTTCATTGGTGCCCTCAATGGTAGGCAGGCTGATGCTGCTGACCAGGTCGGGCGCGACATCGCAGGCGCGCAGTGCGCCCTGGATGATCTCCACGGTACGGGCAATGCACTTTTTGGCGCTGGGGTGCGGGGTGAAGACAATGGCGTTGCCCGACTTAAGCGCGATGAGCGACTTGTAAATGACCGTGGAGGTAGGGTTGGTGGAAGGCACGATACCGGCGATAACGCCCACGGGCACGGCAATTTCCACTATCTTGGAGGCCGCGTCGGCGTGCAGCACGCCCACTGTCTTCATATCCTTGATGCGGGCGCAGACCTTTTCGCTGGCCAGCAGGTTTTTGATTTTTTTGTCTTCGGGTTTGCCGAAGCCGGTTTCATCCACAGCCATGCGGGCCAGGGATTCGGCCTGGGATGCGGCGGCCTCGGCCACGGCGCAGACCACGCGGTCCACGCGCTCCTGCGAGAGCCGCGCAAACTCCGGCTGCGCTTTGCGCGCGGCGCGCACCAGGGCGCGGGCCTCCTGAATGGAAAGCAGATCCTTATCAACCATTTTTCATTACTCCTTTTCCTTTCGTGTCGCGCGCTCAATGGCGTTCAGCAGGGTTTGCCTGTTGGCGGCGGCTATCTGGGCGCTGCTCAGGTCCGTTTTCAAATCCGTGGCCAGACGGCGCAGGGCTCCCATGCTCATGGCTTTGGCCTTTTCCCGGTCAAAGAGGCTAGGGGGGGGCGACGTTGCTGCCGCGTTTTCCGGCATGGGTATGGCGGCTTCAGCAACGACGTCAGTTGTGGCAGGAGCGTCGGGGGTTGCCGCAGCGTCGGGGGCAGCCGTAACCGGCGGTTCTTCTTCCGTTGCGGCCTGGGCGCAGGGGGGCTGCAACTGCAGGATGCGCTCCAGTTCGCCGTCCGGGCGGGGAATGACGTGGCAGGAAATGCGGACGGCCCCGTCCAGACGGTCCACGGCGGCCCGCGCCGCCTCCACGGAGGATTGTACGGCGCTTACCTCGCCCGCGATGGTGATGGTGACGAGCCCGCCTGAGGCCAGTGATTTTTCCAGCAGGCGCACGTCGGCGGCCTTGAGCATGACGTCCGCCGCCTCTATGGCGCCCACCAGCCCTTTTGTTTCCACAAGTCCCAGTGCCAGCATGATTTTCCTCCAGTGGGCGGGCATCAGTGTTTGATAACCCTGGCCGCGAGGCCGTAGCTTAGTAAAATTTTCTGGATGCGTTCCAGATCCGTATCGTCCAGGGCCGGGTTGCCTTCAATGGCGTAGTCCCGGTCCAGCTGGGCGTATTTGCTCACACCCAGGCGGTGGTAGGGCAAAAGATCAATGCCCTTGAGGTTTTTTCGTTCCGCATGGCAGGCCAGAAAACGCCCAACAGCGTGTATTTCTTCATTTTCGTCATTATAGCCTTTGAGCAGGGGCATGCGGATGTTGACGGCGCAGCCGTTTTCCAGCAGCCATTGCAGGTTGGCCAAAATGTGTTCGTTGCGCACACCCGTGAGGGCGTAGTGTTTGTCGGCGTCCATATGCTTGACATCAAAGAGAAACAGATCGCAGATTTCCGCCAGTTGGCGTACTACCTCCGGTTTGGCGTAGCCGGAGGTTTCCATGGCTGTGTGGATACCCTTCTGCTTGCAGGCCAGCAGCAGATTGGCCAGGGCTTCGTGCTGCAGCATAGGTTCGCCGCCGCCCACGGTGAGGCCGCCGCCGGAATTTTCATAGAACAGCCAGTCCTGCTCCACCACTTCCAGCAGGCCGGAGATGCTCTTCCGCTCTCCGGCAATGGCCAGGGCCGCCTGCGGACAGGCGCGCACGCAGGCTTCGCAGCGGATGCAGTCCTTGCTCCTGTCCACCATATGGGTACTTTGAGCATTGACCATACTGTGAATGCCCACGGGGCAGACGGGCACACAGGCCCCGCAGTGGACGCAGAGGTCTTTTTTGAACAAAACCTCATGGCGGCAGTGCTGGCTCTCCGGATTGGAACACCAGAGGCAGCGCAGGGGGCAGCCCTTGAAAAACACCAGGGTACGGATGCCCGGTCCGTCGTACATATTGTACTTCTGGATGTTGAATACGTTGGCCTTGCGCTCGATCACTGTGTTTCCTCTGCCGTAAGGGGGTGTGTGCTGTGTGTACTTGCTGCTCTGGGGCGGCGGGGGCCGCCGTAAGGGACGGCCCCCGGTTGCCGCTAGAGGTTTTTGAGCACGGTTCTGCTGATGATTTCGTCCTGCACGTCCTTGCACAGTTCCACAAAGAAGGCGCTGTAGCCCGCCACGCGGACTACCAGGTCACGGTAGTCGCCGGGATGCTGCTGGGCCTCCAGCATGGTTTTGTTATCAAGGTAGTTGAACTGCATTTCGCCGTTACCCAGGATGCTGGCGGAGCGGAGCAGGGTGATGAGCCCCTGTTCGCCTTCGGGCGTGTCCAGCAGGCCGGGCAGGAGCTTAAAGTTGTGCACCATGCCGATGTTCATGTTGTCGTTGGACATTTTGGACACGCTCTTGATGATGGCTGTGGGCCCTTTGCAGTCCGCGCCCTGAGTGGGGCTGATGCCGTCGGAGAGGGGCAGCCAGGCTTTGCGCCCGTTGGCCGAGGCCCCCAGCATCTGCCCGAAGGGCGTGTTGTTGGAGATGGAAAGGGTGCCGTGGCTGAGGACGGAGTAGAGCGTGTGGTACTGGCGGTGCTCCCTTTCAGTAAAGGCAATGAGGTCGGCGGCTATGCTGTCGGCATAGTCGTCGTCATTGCCGTATTTGGGGGCGGCCAGGCAGTCGGCGCGCAGGCTTTCGTAGCCTTCAAAGTCGGCCTTGAGGGCCTCATTGAGCTGCTGCAGGGTGTATTTTTTGTCGTCGTAGACCAGCTTTTTGATGGCGGCCATGGAGTCCGTATAGGTAGCAAGGCCGCTCCAGACCACGCCGGGGCCGAAGTTGTACATGGCGCCGCCGGCGGCCACGTCGCGTCCGTGCTCCATGCAGCCCTCGTACATGATGGACATAAGGGGCTTGGGGGCCAGGTCGCGGTGCACGCGCTGGGAAATGACCGTGGCCACGCTGGACCATTTGGTGATGTAGCGGATCTGCTCCTTGACGGCGGCGTCAAACTTTTCAAAGGTGTCAAACTGACTCGGATCGCCCAGGTCCGGGCAGACCTGCTTGCCGTACCACAGGGGCACGCCGCGGTTGAGCACCAGCTCAATGCAGATGGGCCACTGGGTGTAGGCGGTGGAGGTCCACTGATAAAGACGACCGGATTTTTGCGGCTCCACGCAGCCCATAAGGCAGTAGTCGCGGGCGTCTTCCATATCCACGCCCTTGGCGAGCATCATTTTGATGTGGGTGTCGTCAAAGTGCACGGCGGGAAAGCCCATGCCGGAGCGGATGACGGAAACGATTTTTTTCAGGTATTCCTGCGGCGAGGTATTGTGCACGCGGGTGGCCAGGGAAGGTTGGTAAATGCGCACATGGCGCACGGCGTCCATGAGCAGGTAGGTCAGTGCGTTGGTGGCGTCGCGCCCTTCGCGGGTAACGCCGCCCACGCACATGTTCACAAAAGGCTGGTAGCCGGCAAAGAACTTGGAGCTGCCCTCGCTGGTGAGCCACATCATTTCCGACATCTTGATGAGCATGCAGCCCGCCAGATCAAAGGCCTCGTAGGGCGTAAGGCGGCCTGCTTCCAGATCGGCCTTGAAGAAGGGGTACATGTACTGGTCTACGCGGCCGATGGACATGCCGGTCTGGTTTTCTTCCACCACCAGCAGGGATTCCACGGTCCACACGGCCTGGATGGCCTCCCAGAAAGTGGTGGGGGCGTGAGCGGGCACGCGGGCGTTGACCGCGGCGATTTTTTCCAGTTCGGCCCGGCGTACGGGGTCGCTTTCAGTGGCGGCGCGCTGGGCCGCGTATTCCGAAAGGCGCTTGGCATAGCACATGACGCCTTCGGTGGTTTCGATGACCGATTTGTAGAAGTAGATTTTGTCGATGTCTTTGGGCTTGTCGTAGTCCAGCTGGGCCAGATGCTCGCGGGCCTCGCGCTGGATGTCCAGCATGCCTTTTTTCATGAGGATGACATCGTAGCCGGGGTTGGAGTCGCCGCCGCCGTTAAGGGCGTGGTAGGAGCAGTCGGAAACAAAGGATTCGCCCGAAAGTTCCCACAAACCGGCTTCGCGGTACTGCGCCTCGCAGTATTCGTCCACAGATTTTCCTTCCCAGTAGGGGAAGATCTCTTCCAGCAGAACTTTTTTATCTTCCTCCGCAAGGTGAAAAGGGTCTTGCGGGCGGTTGGCAATGGTTTCCAGCTCGTCCCTGAGCCAGCGCCAGGAAATGTCCGGCGAAAAAGCTCCGGCGCGCGGCGCGCCATTGGGCGCGCCCACGATGAGCTCGTGGTCCTGAATGACCAGAGGGGCTGTTTCGCAGCAGTAGCGGAAGGCCTTGGCGCGCAGCAGAATACGCGGCATGCCGGGGTTTTCTCTGTCGATTTTGGTAATGGCCCGGGCGCGGTGGATGGTGATGCTGGGCTGTTGTTTGAGGTAGTTTTCCTTCAGCAGCACATGGCGGCGGGTGGGCCCTTCGGGCACACCCGTGCCCGCCGCTGCGGGGGCAAGCGCAGCAGCGGATGCGTGCGCGGCGGCCATGGCGCCCGTTGGGGCGGTGTGGGCAAAAAGCTCACGCAGTTGCCGGCGTTCGTCCGGGGAAAGGCTATTGGCGACTTCCGCTATTTTTTGGGAAAATTCGTGCAGGTCCACTTGTATCCTCCATGGGTGCGGGTCAGGGGCGTGTACGGCCGCGGGGCGCGGGCGCTGTTTCCAGCGCGCGGCGCAACACGGCGCGCAAAAGTTCCAGAGGGTCTTCCTGCGTGGGGGGCGCAGGATTTGCGCTTTGCGGCGCGGCAAAGTCCGCCAGACAGTCCAGGCCGCGCACGCCGTACCCCACCGTGCGGCGGTAGATAAGGTTGTAGGGCGAAATATTGTCCGACGTGATGCCGTAACCCGCGATGCCGCTGCCCTGCGTCATGGCGGGGGTGAGGTTGGTGGTGAGGCCCATGCCGCCGAAGGCGGCCCCGGTATTGACCAGCAGCCGGGCCACAGGCTTTTTGAGGGCGAACTGGCGGATGACTTCGGCGTCCTGACTGTGGATGGTCAGGGTTTGGGCGTGGCGCTCCTGCAAGAGCAGCTCCAGGCATTTTTCACAGGCGTGGCGCCAGTCCGGCTCCACATAGTAGCCCAGCACGGGCGTAAGCAGTTCGCGGGTATAGGGGTCGGCTCCGGCGACGTAAAGGCGCGGGGCCAGCAGTACGCGCGTATCCTGAGGCGGAACGAAGCCGGCTTTTTGCGCCAAAGCCTGGGCGGACTGGCCCACCATGTGCCGCCGCCGACGGCCGTCGGCGTGAAAGAGCACGGCAATCACGGCATCGGCTTCTTCAGGGCTCATGAAATAGCCGCCACGGTCCTGAAAGGCCCGGCGCACCCGCGGTTCCACGCAGCCGTCCACAATGACGCACTGCTCGGCCGAAGGGGCCAGGCCGTTGTCAAAAGCCTTGCTGGCCAGGATGTCCGCCACGGCGGTTTCCAGCCTGGCGCTACGCTCGATAAAGGCCGGGCCGTTGCCCGTGCCGCCATAAATAAGGGGCTTGCCGCTGGCGCGCGCGGTTGGGAACATGCCCAGCACGCCGGTAACCAAGACCAGGGCCACATCAGGGTGGCGCATAAGCTCTTGCGTGCCGCTTTTGGCCACTATATCCATATAGGATACGGCCCCTTCGGGCATGCCTTGCGCGCGCCCGGCGGCGCAGAGCACGTCCAGAGCCGTGCGCATGCTTTCCAGCGCGCGCGGATGCAAAGAAAAAACAATGGCATTGCCGGATTTTATGGCCAGAAGGGCGTTGCAGATGGCGGTGGAGATGGGGCTTGTCACCGGGCAGAGGGCCGCGATGACGCCCAGCGGCACCCCCACTTCCTGAATGCCGGAGGCGGGATCCTCCCGCAGGGGTCCCACACAGCGCAGGCCGCGCAGGCTTTGGCGCACCCGGCGGCAGACAAACAAAATTTTAACCAGCTTGTCCTGCCATACGCCGCAGTCGCTCTCTTCCTGACTCATGACGGCCAGGGACTGCGCCTGGGCTTCCACTGCGTCGGCCATGGTTTCTACCATGGCGTCCAGGGCTTCCTGGGGCATGGCGGCCAGCTTTTTTTGCGCTGCGGCGGCATTTTCGGCCAAAATGCGGGCCTGCTGCATGGAAATGAGGTCTTTGTCGCCTATCATGAGTCCTCCGGCCGGGCCTTACGGCAGCACGTACCTTCTGACCAGCTTGACAAGATGCGGGTGGGGAGTAGGGATGACGCAGCGGCTGTATACCTCTGCGCCCATGGCGTGCACGGCGCTGACGCCGGCCGCCACTGCGGCTTCACAGGCGGCCACATCCCCTTGCGTCAAGGCGGAGCAGTAGCCTGAAGCCACGTTTTCGTAGCCGATGAGCTCCACGTCCGCAGCCTTGATCATGGCATCGGCCCCTTCCATCAGAAAGACAATGCCAAAGGTTTCTATCATGCCCAGGGCGCGCAGGCCGGGGTCGTCTTCCGGCACGGCGTCCAGCGCGTGGACTCTGACAATGCCGCCCACGCCGCGCACGGGGCGGGGCATGACGTTCTGCGCTGTGAGCTTGCCCACAGAGGCAGCTGCTGCGGCTCCGGCGGCCACGGAGGCGCGCACGGCCGCCACGTCGCCCTTGACCATGATGGTCACCAGGGTGGAGCCCACGTTTTCGTAGCCGACCAGTTCCACATCGGCGGCCTTGAGCATGCTGTCCGCACCATAGATAGCGGGAACCATGCCCAATGTTTCAATAAGGCCCAGAGCTTCTTCACCTCTATACTGCATAACGGCTCCGCTGCTGTTATTGTGTTGCGCACTCCTTTCGTAAGGACGAGAGAAGAGCATGATTACGTTGTAACCTTTCCCCTGTGGGGGAAGGTCAAGGGGTTTGGAATCTTTTTTTCAAAAAAAAGTTGTCGGACCCCTGGAGGGAAATTTATGATTGAACAACCAATCAGAAAATGTATACTGAATTCTTTGCAATTTTGCCGCAATCGCCTTTTGTGTTGCTGTATAGAAAGTCATGTCAGGGATCGGGGAATGTAGGGGGAGGATCGATTTTTTTCCCGCAAGGCCATATTTTTACTGCGCACCGCATTGACCTTCCTCCGCGGGGGAACCTTAGACTATCTACAAGTAGCGATATCATCCCTGCATCAAGGAGAGTGCCATGGATCAAGCGGTACACTGCAGCACGGCCACGGCTGGTGCAAACGCCACGGTTTTTGAGGCTAAAAGAAAACTCGCCGGGCAGTTCCGGCGTCGGGGTATGGCGGTAGCCACCATGTCCGGCGTGGCCTACGGCGTGTATACGGCCTTTATGACCCTGGCCATGACTATGGGCGTATGGGCGGTATGGTATGGGGAAAATTCCGGGCTTTCCGATTTTGCCAAAATGTTTTTGCTGGGCGCGTTGGGGGCGGCCACTACAGATACCTGCAGTGCCATCTGGGCGTTGCTCATTGCCGGATTTAAGGGAAAGCTGGGGGATTTTGCCCGCAGCATCACCACTAAGCCCGGCGCGGTGCTTATTGGCGCCGCCGTCATCGGGGGGCCCCTGGCCAGCACCTGCTACGTGCTGGGGCTGCAGAGCGCCGGTTCCATCATCGTGCCCATCAGCCGCGCTGTGTCCGGCCATCGGGGCCATTTTGAGCCGTTTTCTGTACAAGCAGCCCCTGACCCCCCGCATGGTGCTGGGCATTTTCATCTGTTTTGCGGCCAGCGCCATGATCGGCAGCACAGGGCTTGCCGACAACGCGCCCCCCAATCTTTTTCTTGGGCTGATGTTTGGCTTTTTGGCCGCCTTTGGCTGGGGGCTTGAGGGCTGCGTGGGCGGTTACGCCACCTCCATGGTGGACCCGGAAATCGGTATCACCATCCGTCAGGTTACGTCTGGACTGACCAATCTGTTGGTGCTGGTGCCGCTTTTTGCCATGTTCGGCGGGGCCGACGCCTTTACCATGGTGCGCACGGCCTTTACCGACACCCAGGCCATGCCCTGGTTTGCGGTAGCCGGTTTTGGCGCGTATTTCGCCTTTATGCTCTGGTACAAGGGCAACGCCATGTGCGGCACGGCTTTGGGCATGTCCTGCAACGGAGCCTTTTCCTTCTGGGGCCCCTTTTTCTGCTGGCTGGTGCTGGGGCTCTGGTTCGGCATCGACGGCTATGCCCTGGCCCCCATCGCCTGGCTGGCGGCGGTGGTCATGGTGGTGGGCATCTTTACCATCGCGGTAAACCCGGTAGATTTTTTCAAAAGGAAGGGATAGGGTATGAAAAGGCCGCTGAACTTTGCCATCCTTAAATACATGACAACCGTGGAAGAGGCCTGCCCAGAGGATGTATTGGCCGCTCTGGCCGCTGAGTACGGCTCCTTTCGGGCATACAACAAGGCCGATATGCTGACCGCTCTGCTGACGGCCGCCGCTAACGGCCTGCTGGAGGAATCCCGCTTCGATCTGGATGAAGCCGGCGAGCTGCGTCTGTACTTCCGGGCGCACGAGGCCGGGGCCGCCACCATCAACGCCTATATTCCCAACTGATAGGATCAGGACGCTCCGGAGCGCAGCGCTCCGGAGCGTCCCACCCCCGTGAGCCCCAGGGGCACGGGCGCTTGCCGCTCTGCGCACTCCTCCCTTCTTTTCCGCGCGGGGCAACCCCTTCCAATCCCGAAGAAAAGTATTGGGGTGTCGCTATGACCACCAACACGCAAGGCTATACCATCAGCCAGATGAGTTCCATTTCCAAGATTTCTAAAAAAGCCCTGCGGTTTTATGACGATCTTGGACTTATCACCTCCAAACGCCACGGGGGCAACAACTACCGCTACTATACCCACGACGACCTGCTGGCCGTGCCGCCGCTCAAATACTACAAGCAGATGGGTTTTCATCTGGCGGAAATACGCACCGCTTTTGAAGTGGGCGGCAATACCAGCCTGAGCGCCCTACGCAAACTTTTTCTGAAAAAAATACAGGCCTTGCACCATGAGGAGCGCATCCTGCACCTGCGGCTCACTTCGGTGCACGACTGGCTGGAACTGCTGCACGAAGCGGAAATGGTGCTGGAAAACGACATCCAGACCGTGTCCGTCAAATATCTGCAGCCCGAAAGTGTGCTCTTTCACGACCAGAACTACCGTGAGGACATCAAGTCTTCCATCATCAACATTGATTTCACCAATTATGTTGAATCTATAAAGAACAATATCACCGGCCCGGTCATGATTCTGTTTTCCTCCATGGAGCGCCGCAGGCAGCACCAGGAGCAGCCGGTAAAAATTTTGCAGCGGACGGTTTTTCCCTGCGAAGACGCGCTGACCACCACCTGGGGCGGCTTTCTCGTGCTCAGTTGTTACCACATCGGCGCGCACGACAGCATAAGCGAAACCTACGGAAAAATCGCCCGCTGGGCCAAGGCCAACAACTATGTGCTCGATTCTGGCTGCTGCGAGCGCTACGTTACGGACTACTGGACCACCAACAACGACGCCCTGTTCGTGACGGAGGTGTTGGTGCGGGCGGCGCGGCGCGGCGCGCCGCTGGCCCATGCCGACAGCACGGGGCCGCAGAGGACCTGGCTGGGGCAGGACGCATGAACATGCGGCTTCCATCAGAAGCGGTCGTGCCCGGCGCTGCGAAATCTGGCCAGGACCTGGCCCGCGACTTCTATACGGCCTGCCGTCCATCTCTGATGGCGGACATTCCCGAAATTATGGCCCGCGCCGCTGTGGGATTGGCAGGGGAGGGCTCGGAATGCTTCGGCTGCGACGACGCCCTCTCCCGCGACCACGACTTTGGCCCCGGATTCTGCCTCTGGCTGCCGCAGGCCGAACTGGCGGCGGCCCTGCCGAAGCTGGAAAAGGCCCTGGCCCGGCTGCCCCAAGAGTTCGGCGGCTACGCCAGTCGGCTTGCCCCGCACGCGCGCCAGGGCAGGGTGGGGCCCCTGGCGTTGGAACGGTTTTATGCTTTTTTTACCGGTCTGGAGCAGCCCCCCACCGGCAATTTACAATGGCTGACCATTCCGGAATATCAATTGGCGGCCTGCACCAACGGCGCGGTCTTCGAGGACCAGGCCGGGCTGTTCAGCTTTTGGCGTGCGGCCCTGCTGGCCTATTATCCCGAAGACGTACGGCTGAAAAAGCTCACGGCCCGGTGTATGGTTATGGCCCAGGCCGGGCAGTACAATCTGCCGCGTTGCCTGCGGCGGGGCGACGGCGCGGCGGCCCTGCTGGCCCTGGCCCGATTTGCCGAGGCGGCACTTTCCCTGGTCTACCTCTGCAACCGGCGCTACATGCCCTTTTATAAATGGGCGGCTCGGCTGGCGGCCCCACTGCCCGTGCTGGGTGCGTCCGCGGCCGACCTGTTGCGGCGGGTGAGCGCCACGCCCCTGTTGGGGGGTCCGGACCCGGCGGCCATCCTGAACCCGGTAGAGGATTTTTGCGCCCAGACGGCCTCCTGGCTGCGGGGGCAAGGGCTCAGCGACGCACAGGGCGACTGGCTCTGGGCGCACGGGCCGCGCATTCTGCGCCATGTGGCGGATGCAGAGCTGCGGCGCATGGATCTTTTACAGGCCTGACGGCAGGTTGGGGAGAAAAACCATGAACATGGCAGAAGAGACGGCAGTGCGTAAGGAGTGGTCTACAGCTCTGAGCGCGGCCCTTGCCCCCTTGCGCGCAGGACGCCCGGCAGAAAGCGTTGAGCGCCTGCGTGCCCTGCTGGTGCGCCTTACACCCGACGAAGCCGTGCGCGGTCGGGTGCTGGAGGCCTTGGGGCGCGCCTTGTTTGCCGGCGGCGCAGGACAGGCGGCGGAAGCCGCCCTGCGGGAGAGTGTGGACCTGCTGCGTCGCAGCCGGGGCGCGGCTTCGCCCGAGGCCCTGGGCGCGCTCCAGAATCTGGCCCATCTGCTGCTGGAGCAAGGCGACCTGCGGCAAAGCGCAGCTTTGGGACAAGAGGCCGTGCGGCTGTGCGAAGCGGCCGAGGGACCCCGTTCGCCCCGGCTGGCTTCGGCCTTGCTGCACCTTTCCGCAGCCTGTTACCGGCAACGGGATTTTGCCGGGGCCGAGGCTTGCCTCACGCGGGCACGGGATATTTTCAGCGTCCAGTCCCCTCCCAATCCGGAACTGGGGACCTGCCTGAACAATCTGGCCCGGCTGCGCGAGGAGCATGGCGACGCACGGGAAGGCATTGACCTGCACCGGCAAGCCCTGGCCCTGCGGCAGCGCCTGCTGGGTGAATGCCATGAGGACACGGCTTTTTCCCTGGGCAACCTGGGCGTGGCCCTGGCCAGCGACGGCCAGTGGGCCGAAGCTGCCGATACCCTGGCGCGGGCGCTGGACTGCTATGGCCGTCTGGGTCGGGCGGATGGGCCAGAAGCGCAAGGCTACCGGCATAATCTGGAGGTATGCCGCCAAGCCTTGGGCGTGACGGAAGCTGCGCCCGCTGCGGCAGGCCCGGAGGGCCACGAGCCCGATACCGCGCATGCGGCCTTGCTGGATGAGATTGTGGAACGGGAGCTGGCCATGTTTTTGAGTACGCCCAACGAAGGCGGRCCGGCCGTCTGCCAGCAGCGGCCCGAAGGCTTCCGGCTTATGCGGCGCACGACCCTGGCGGTGCTGAGTACGGCCACGCTGGCCGCCTATGCCGCAGATTTACGTCGTGCGGCGGACGCGGGACGCAACCTCATGGTGGAAAAATATGCCCGGATGGACGAGCGTCTGCCGCCCCTGCAGGCGGATCCGCGCATCGACGTTATTACCGCAGCCGAGAGCGCCTTTATGGACGCGGCCGCCACGGCCTGCCCCCATGTGGTCCAACGGGACGCCGGGGGCGGTTTTGCGCGCTATTTGCGCTGCGAGCTGGAAACGCTTTCGCCGGTCACCCTGGCCTGCTATCTGGAGGACGTGACCCGGGCCCAGGAGCAGGGCCGCAACTTGGCTGTGGAGCGCTGCCGCGTATTGGCTCGGCTTTTGGGCAAGCCCGATCTTGAAAGCCTGGAGGCTGCCGCCGCCGGGGCAAAAGCCGCAAGCGTTCCGCACTGATTGCGGGGAGCGGGCTGCTCCCCTTCTCTGACGTCGCTGCGGTTCCTGCGGCTACTCCGCCAGGATTTCATACTGCTCCAGCTTGTCCCACACGGCGCTGATGACCAGGGCCATGACGGCGGCCAGCCGGGCCTGCACCCTGTCGTCCAGGGCCGGGGCCGTACCCCGTGCGGCAGTCAGCGCCGCGGCCAGACTGGTGCAGAACAGCTCCGGGCACTGGGCCTGCCGGCCTTGCGCCAGCAGGGGCATGTAGCGGGCAAAGGGTCCGTCCACAAAATCTTCCAACCGCACGTCGCCCTGGGGCACGTCCAGGGCCAGCAGATTGCCGGTTTCGCGCAGGTAGGCCAGCAGCACACTGTTAGGGGCGTGCTGCATGAGCCCGGCCGTGACCACGGCGTGGATAAAAGCCCGCCATTCGTCACAGAGCAGGGCAGCCCCCGGTTCCCGCAGATACTCTTCCGGCAGCAGGGCCTGTCGGGCCATGCCCAGAATGGCCGGGGCGCGGCTGTTGAGTTCAAAAAGAATGCAGGCCGCTTGCGTGCCCTGGGCGGCGCTCAGACGTTTTTTGCGCATGCTGCGGGTGTTCCTTCCTGTGCCCCTGGCCCTGTGCCGGCCTTGGCGCGCACATAGTTCGTATACCCCGCAGCGCGCAACCGGCAGGCCGGGCAGCTGCCGCAGCCGTAACCCCAGGGGTGACGCTCGCCGCGCGTGCCCAGATAGCAGGTGTGGCTGCGCTCCACGATGAGATCCACCAGCCGTTCGCCGCCCAACTGTTCGGCTAGGGTCCAGGCGTCTTTTTTGCTGCGCCACATGAGGGGCGTGTGCAGCACATAGGCTGTGTCCATGCCCGTATTGACGGCTACCTGCATGGCTTTGATGCTGTCGTCCCTGCAGTCGGGATAGCCGGAGTAGTCGCTCTGGCAGACGCCCAGCACCAGGTGGCGGATATCTCTGGAGTAAGCCCAGGCCGCTGCGTGCAGGATAAAGATGAGGTTGCGCCCCGGCACAAAGGTGTTGGGCAGGCCATCGGGGCCGTGCTCCTCAATGGGGGCGTCAGACGTGAGGGCCGTATTGGCCAGGTCGCGAAAGATATCCAGGCGGAGCAGCGTGTCCGGCCCCAGACGCGCGGCCCACTGCGGATTGAGGGCGGACAGGCCCTCGCGCAAGGCCTGTCGACAGGAAAGCTCCACGACATGACGCTGGCCGTAGTCAAAGCCCAGGGTCTGCACCCTGCCGAAGCGGCTGAGCGCCCAGGCCAGACAGGTGGCCGAATCCTGTCCGCCGGAAAAGACCACCAGGGCCTGCTGGTCAGCCAGCATATCGGGCAGCATATCGGGCAGCACATCGGGCGCGGGCAGCGTCGCAGGCTGCGGGAGCGCTGCGGGATCGGGGGCCGTTGTTGTGAAAGCAATAGAATTTTTCATAATGTCATTCATGGAACAAGCGGCCAGAAAGGGCAGACCCGCGCCGGGGCGTACCCCGCCATAAACGCGTCCATCAAGTTGCCGAAATAGACCCGGTTACGCGGTTTGATATGTTGCACGGCGGCGCAGTCCGTGGGGAAGAAGCGCAGGGATTCCTTGTTGCCCAGATAGGTGGCCTGGGCCACGGGCAGACTCAACAGCCGCGCCCACAGGCCGCGTTTTTGCGCAATGGCCTCCCGCTGCGCAGCGTGCAGGCGTTCCTGCAGCTGTGGGCTCAGGTCGCGGTGGGGATAAAAAAAGGCCGCCCCTTCGCGCACCAGGATCTCGTTAAGGGACTGACCGTTGGCCAGCAGCACTTCGGCCAGCCAGCGGCCGTGGGGGTCCTTGTGCTTCACGCCGGCCGCCAGCAGGGTCACTGTTTGCCCCCGGACCAGATCCGTGAGCCTGTCACGGGCCTCCCTGGCGTAGTACTGAGGCTTGCCGCCTTTTGAGGCGTACAGCTCTGGGGCGTCCAGGCCCGCCAGGCGCAGCACGCGCCGGTCTGTGAGCTTGAGGGTATCGCCGTCAAAGCAACGGGCCACCGTGGCCTGCGGCTTTGGCAGGGGCTTGTCCGCAGCAATGCAGGGGGCCGCCAGAACCAGGGCGCAGGCCCAGAGCAGAAGCGCAGTCCAGGCCGCAAGGCGACGCGGATTTGTGTCGCAGAGGATGGCGCGGCGCGGGCAAAGGCACGGCACGGCGGGCGCTCCTTTGGCCTCAGTTCTCATAATAGGAGCGCAGGGGCTGGCTGCGCACCGGGTGGCGCAGCTTGCGCAGGGCCTTGGCCTCAATCTGGCGAATGCGTTCGCGGGTCACGTTGAAGAGCTTGCCCACTTCTTCCAGGGTATGGTCGCTCTTTTCAGCGATGCCGAAGCGTTTGCGCAGCACCTGTTCCTCGCGGGGGGTCAGGTCGGCCAGCACGGCGGCCAGCTGTTCGGACAGTTTGGTATTGATGACTTCCTCGGCCGGGGCCACGGCCTTTTTATCCTCAATGAAGTCGCCTAGGCTGGAATCTTCTTCGTCGCCGATGGGCGTTTCCAGCGAAATGGGCTCCTTGGCGATTTTGAGCACTTTTTTGACCTTTTCCACCGGATATTCCATGCGCTCGGCGATTTCTTCCGGCGTGGGGTCACGGCCCAGCTCCTGCACCAAGTAGCGGGAGGTACGGATGAGCTTGTTGATGGTTTCGATCATGTGCACGGGAATGCGGATGGTGCGGGCCTGGTCCGCTATGGCACGGGTGATGGCCTGGCGGATCCACCAGGTGGCGTAGGTGGAGAATTTGTACCCGCGCTGGTATTCAAACTTGTCCACGGCCTTCATGAGGCCGATGTTGCCCTCCTGGATAAGGTCCAGAAACTGCAGGCCCCGGTTAGTGTATTTTTTGGCGATGGAAACCACCAGGCGCAGGTTGGAGCGGATAAGCTCCTGCTTGGCGCGCATGGCGGCGTTGTTGCCGCGTTTGATGCGCCAGAGCACTTCCTCCAGGTCTGTCACGTTGTGGCAGCATTTTTCCTGCAGGCGCTTGAGGATTTCAATTTTGCCAATGATCATTTCCTTGAAGGAAAAGAGCTCGTCCACGCTGAGCTTGAGTTCGCGGGCGGCGTCCACGGGGTTGACCTCGCGGTTGTCCAGGCCGTCAAACAGGGCCTGGATTTCCGCCTGGGTGCGGCCTGTGGCAAGGATGTAGGCTGAAAGGTCGCGCTGGCAGTTGTGCATCTGGCGCACGTAGTCTTCCACCGTCTCGATAATGCGGTCAATGAGGGTTTTTTCCAGCTTGATGTCGCGCAGACGGGTGACAATTTCTTCCTTGTAGCCGATGATTTCCTTCTGGATGGCCGTCACGCGGCGGTCCATACAAGCGCAGCTGTCCAGTTTTTTGTAGATCTTGCGCTTTTTTTTGTAGGTCTGTTTGATTTCGTCCAACAGCAGGATGACCCGTGAGCGCTGGTTCATCTCGTCTTCACTGGGGTCATCTTCTTCAATAGTTTTAACCACATCCTTGAGTTTGATGCGATTTTGGCGCAGGTCTTCGCCCACGTTGATGAGTTCCTCAACGGCCACGGGCACTTCTACCAGGGCGTAAAGCACGTCCTGTTCGCCCATTTCGATTTTTTTGGCGATAACCACCTCGCCATCGCGGTCCAGCAGGGGTACGGCCCCCATCTCACGCAGGTACATGCGCACGGGGTCTGTGCTGCGCGAGGAATAGTCGGCGGATTCCTCATCTTCGGAAAGGTCCAGAGAGCCTTCGGCTATTTCTTCGTCGTTTTCAGCGGCGGCGGAAATTTTTTTGCCGTCTTTTTCCGTATCCACGATGGCGATTTCCAGCTGCTCAAAAATGCCGATTATTTCTTCAAAATATTCCGGTGTGTTCATTTCCACGGGCAAGGCCTTGTTGACCTCTTCAAAAGTCAGAAAGCCGGCACCTTTGCCTTTGGTAATAAGAGACTGTATTTGCTGGATATCTTTAAGATTGCTCATGGCCTTTCTCCAAAGTTTCCTTAAGTGCGCGAAGGTAAGCCAAATCGGCCGCAAAGTCACCTGTGCCGGTATTGGCCTGCAGGGCCGCCGTCAGGGAAGAGCGCTGGGCTTTGGCATAGTAGTCGTTCATGTAGTGGCGCAGGGCTTCAAGCTCCCTGTCGCCTTGGTCGCGCGGGGCCGCCTCCGGCCCGCAACAGTGGTACAGGAATTGTTTTTCCTTCTGGTCCAGCTGGTAGACAAAGTCCTCCGGCCCGTGGCGTTCGATTTTATCCCACAACTGCCGCCCCAGGGCACTTTGCAGGGCCAGGTCCGCGCCCAGAGCGGCCAGGTCCGTCAGGCGATGAGGATAGCGCAGGGCGTACATGAGAATTTCTCTGTCGCGCATGCTGCGCCGGCTGGGCCCGGAGGCGGCGGCTTCCCGCGCTGCGCCGTCGCGTCGGGGAGGGGCGAGGCCTTCTCGCAGGTCCGCTTCCGAAAGCTGCAGCTGGGCTGCCAGGCGCGAAACGTAGGGGCTGAGCAGTTCCGGCAGGGTCACCTGGCGCAGGAAGTTGCGGGCCCACTCCACGGTTTCGCGCGGGGCCAGGGCTTTGAGCACGTCCACGCAAAAGCGCAGCCCGTCCGGGGCTGCGGCACGCAGTTGCTCAAAAGCCTCTGGGCCGGAGCCGCGCAGCAGGCTGTCGATGTCCTCGCTTTCGGGCAACAGCACCACCTGGCAGGAAAGCCCCCTGGTAAGGAGCATTTCGCAGGAGCGCAGGGCCGCCTTACGCCCGGCGCGGTCGCCGTCAAACAGCAAGGTGATGCGCGAGGTAAAACCCGAAAGACGCTTGATCTGCTCCGGCGTGAGGGCCGTGCCCAGGACGCCCACGGCATTGTCGTAGCCGAACTGGTGCAGGGTCAGCACGTCCATGTAGCCTTCGGTGAGCAGGGCTTCGCCCTTGGTGACGATGCCCCGCCGGGCCTGAGCTAGGCCGTAGAGGTGCTCGCCTTTCTTGTACAGGGGCGTGTCGGCGCTGTTGATGTATTTGGCCTCGTCCGCATCATCAATAATCCGCCCGCCGAAAGCGATGATTTGGTTGGAGAGGTTTTTGATGGGAAAGATGAGCCTGCCCCGGAAGCGGTCGTAGGCCCGCCCTCTGTCCGAGCTGCCCAGCAGACCGGCCTCCACGGCCATGCGGTCGTCAAAACCGGCGCGGCGCAGGACCTCGGCCAGAGATTGCCACTGGCGCGCGGCCCAGCCCAGGCCAAAACGCTCCATAATCTCGGCGCTCAGGCCGCGCCGGGCCACGTAGGCCTGGCAGTCCGCAGCCGTAGGCGCGCGCAGCCCGGCGGCAAAATGCGCCGCCGCCAGCTCGTACATGCGCAGCATCTGCTGCCGCACCGAACGGCGGCGGCGTTCTTCGCCCTGGCGTTTCAGGTCGGCCGGGCCGCGCTCCAGGGCAATGCCCACCTCGGCCGCCAATTGTTCAAGGGTTTCTTTAAAGTCCAGTCCGTTAATACGGCCGTAAAAATCGAAAACGTCGCCCGAAGCGTGGCAGCCAAAACAGTAGAACAGGCCCTGGTCCTCGTTGACGGAAAACGAAGGCTTGGTTTCCTGATGAAAAGGGCAGGGGGCCATCCAGCGCGGACCGTTGCGCTTCAGCTCCACATAGCGGCGCACCACGTCCACGATATTAAGGCGCTCTTTGATGACGCGGATGGCGTCTTTGCTTTGCATGACGGCGACGTTCCACCTGGGTTGTTTGAACAGCCTGTGATCGAGAGGCCTGGGGACGGCGGGTTCGGGCGCGGTTGCGCCCTGAACCCGCGCTGACGACTGCGAGGGCGGGCACACCGCCTTCACCAGCGAATTACCGCAGTTGGACAATGGTCATGCCGTCGCCTCCGCGGTCTTCGGGCGCAACGGCAAACCCGGCCACAGCCGGGAACGCACGCAAAAATTCGTGCACCTGACGGCGCAATGCTCCCGTGCCGCGTCCGTGCACCACTTCCACCTCGGCAAAGCCCGCCAGCAGGGCCTTGTCCAGAAAACGCTCCAGCTCGGCCAGGGCCGCATCGGCCCGCTGCCCGCGCACGTCCAGGCTCAGGGAGGCGGGCTCACCGCCGGAAACCGGCGTGCGGCTGACGTTTGCGGCGGGCCTGTCCAGGGCGGGGGCCGGGGCCGTGCCGGGCAGACGCACATCCTTCATGGCGGCCCACAGGCTCACCCCGTTGAGGTCCAGGCGTACCCGCTGGCGGCGCGTGTCCACATCGGTAACCACACCACGCTTGTTGAACACGGCGTGCAGCACCTGCTGCCCCGGCGTGAACGCCTGTGGCACGGGCAGCACCGAGGGTTCCTCCACGGCGGGACGGGCCAGTTCGGCGCGCAGGCGGGACATTTCCTTCAGAGCCTGCTTGTGGGTAGCACGGCCTTCCTTCCAGGCGCGCATGAGCTCACCGGCCTTGGCCCGCACCGCGTCGTGCAGGACGGCACGTTCCCGCTCCTGACGTTCGTGGTCCTGCCGGGCCCGCGCACGGATTTTTTCCTGCTCGGCGCGCAGGGCAACGATTTCGCCTTCGCGCTCTGCCGCCAGAGCGTTGAGCCGGGTCAGCAGGGCCGTAGCGTCCTGGCCGTCCTGCAGCAAATAATGCTCAGCCCGGCGAATGATGCTGTCCGCCAGGCCGTGTTCGCGCGCCACATCCAAGGCCTGACTGGCCCCCACCTGGTCGTAGGCCAGCTTGAACAAAGGCTTTTTGCTCTGCGGGTCAAACAGCATGGACGCGGCCCTAGCCCCTTCGCGGGTCAGGGCGTAGCTTTTGAGCGCGGGAAAATGCGTAGCTGCCAGAACAAAGGTATGTTTGTCCAGCAATTCGTCAAGTACCGCCTGGGCCAGAGCCGCGCCCTGGGCCGGGTCCGTGCCCGCGCCGAATTCGTCCAGCAGCACCAGACCACTGGCGTCCAGATGCTTCCAGGCTTTGGCCAGATGCTCAATCTGCGCCGTGAAGGTGGAAACATTGTCCGCAAGGCTTTGTTCGTCGCCGATAAAGGCGTCTACCCGGCTGAACCAGGGCAGTTGCGAGCCTTTGCCCACAGGCACGGGCAGACCGCTCAGGGCCATGGCCGCAATAAGCCCCAGGGTCTTGAGGCATACGGTCTTGCCGCCCGCGTTGCCGCCAGTGATGACCAAGGCGCGCTCGCCCGGGCGCAGCACAATATCCAACGGCCGTACGGCCTCGCCGATCTTGCCGCCGCCCCCCTTTCCTCCGCTTTGCCTCACTTCGGCCTGGCGCAGGGCCAGCAGAGGATGGCGGGCTTCCAGCAGCTGAATGCCTTCCTCCACCGGAACCAGGGGCAGGCTGCGGGCCTCAAGGCGCTGCGCCAGCAAACGCTTGGCCTGCAGCAGATCCAGCTGGGCCAGCAGATCCTGGGCGGCGCGCGCGCCCGGCAGCTCGGCCGTCAGCAGGTCGCGCAGATAGGTCAGCACCTTGCGTTCTTCTTCGCGTTCTTCGCGCTTGAGTTCCTGCAGACGGTTGTTGATTTCCACCAGGAACATGGGCTCGAAATAGCAGGTTTCCCCCGTCTGGGACCAGTCGTGGATGATGCCCTGCATGCGGCCCTTGAAGTTGGCCTTGAGGGGCAGCACATAGCGGTCTGAAGAAAGGGTCATGAACTCGTCCTGCAGATAGGCCAGCATGTTGTACTGCAGGGCGTAATCCTTGACCCTGCGCATGCAGTTCTGGTGCAGGCGGCGCAACTCCGTGCGCAGACGGTAGAGCTCCGGCGAACTTTCGTCGCGCAGCAGGCCATCGTCTGAAACGCAGCGCAGCAAGGCGGCAGTAAGCTGCACGGGCAGGGGCGCGGTTTGGGCCAGGGCCAGCAAATGGGGCCAGCGCTCCTGGGCTTCAGGCGTGACAATGGCGGCGTGGGCGTCACGCGCCAGGCGCAGCATCTGGCGCAGGGCCCAGAAGGCGTCCACATCGGGCTGATGGGCGTGAGCTGCAGCCACGCCGTGCAGCAGACCGCTTACGTCGGGAAACGCGCCAAAGCTGAAAACGGCGCCGCCCGGCAAAGGCGTAGCCGCCCAGACCGCAGCTTCCTCATACAGGCGCGCGGCCAAGGTAACCTCTTCTGCCGTGGGCAGGGGAGCTACCTGCAGGGCCCGCTGTCGGCCCACATCGGAAACGCAGTGGGTGGCCAGTTGTTCGGTTATACGAAAAAATTCAAGGGACTGCAGCGTGCGGGCATGGATCATGCGACTGCCTCGAAAAAGAATGACCGGGGTGCACGGGCGCAAGCCCGTGAAAGCGCGTATCCGACTGTGCGAAAAACGGCGGAACGCGCTTGAGGGAGGGCCGCCGCAAAAAAATGGCGCTGAGAGCTCTTTGGCGGGAGCCCTGGCCGTAGCGCAAACGAGGCCGCTGTGCCCGGCCGACGTGCGCCGCAATGCTGATCCGCAGGGTCAGACCGGCAAAAGACGCAAGGATCAGCCCTGCAGGCGCGCTTTGACCGCTGCGGAAAGGATCTTGCCGTCCACACGGCCCGCGTACTCGGCCATGATGGCCGTCATGACGCGCCCCATGTCCCGTGGAGAGGCGGCCCCAACCTTGGCGATGGTGACGTCCACCAAGGCGTGCAGTTCGTCCTCGCTCAAGGGCTGGGGCAGATATTCCTTAAGAATATCCCATTCGGCGGCTTCTTTTTCCGCCAGATCGGGACGCTGGGCCTTGGTGTACTGTTCGATGGAATCCTGCCGCTGTTTGCCCTCTTTGATGATGACTTGCAGCATCTCGGCGTCCGTAAGAGCGCCGCCGGGGCGCTTCAGCTCTACCAGCCGGTTCTTGGCGGCGGTTTTCAGCAGGCGCAACACGCTCAGGCGAACGCTGTCCTTGGCTTTATACGCCCGGATATAGTCTTGATCGATTTGAGCAAAGAGGGTGGTCATGGCAGGCGGTGGGTAAAAGTGTGAAAACGCGGAAAGTGCGGAAGGCTCGAAAGCCTCCCGCACGGCCAAACTCACAAAGGCCCGCGCAGAAGGCTAGGCCATGTTCATCTTGCGCATTTTTTTCATCAGCCGCTTCCGGGCGGCGGCCTTCTTCTTCTTGCGCATGACGCTGGGCTTTTCGTAGTGCTGGCGCTTCTTCATTTCAGAAAGAATGCCGGCCTTTTCCACCTGCTTCTTAAAGCGGCGCAGCGCAATATCGAAGTTGTAGTCGTCGTCGTTAAGAAAAACTCCGGGCAAAGAAATCACCCCCTTCGGCGGCGGGCCTCGCATGGAGCGCCCACAAAATATGAAAGGTGCTTATAGCCTGCCCGGAAGCAAAAGGCAAGGCGTATTTCACAAAAAATCGTCAGCCGCAGGAGCGGGGGGCAGCACTCTGGATTGATGGCAACGCCGCAACCGGGCTGCAGCCCCGTGGGAGGCGCAGGACACACGGCACAGGCCTGGCTGGCCGCTATGGAACACGACCGCCGAGGAACCGACGGCGCGGGATCAGTTCAAGGAATCCTTGAGCATTTTCCCGGGACGGAACTTCAGAATCTTGCAGGCGGGGATAGTCAGGGTGTCACCGGTACGGGGATTGCGCCCCTGCCGGGCTTTGCGGGTTTCCACCGCAAAGGTGCCGAAACCCGTGAGGGTCAGCTTGGCGTCTTTGACAAGAGCGTCTTCAACCGAGGCCAGAAAAGCGTTGAGGGTGCGTTCGGCGGCAGCCTTGGTAAGGTTGGCCTTAGCGGCGATTTTTTCAACCAGATCAGCCTTTGTCATCAGCATATCCTCCTGAAAACTTCCCACATTGCGCATTCATGCCGCCTTGGGCGGGGCCCGCAACGGCTCCCCGGCGCGCACCGCGGGTATTTATGTCCATACTCAAAACTTTTTAAGCCTGCTTGTCAAGCTGTGCGGCCCATAAAGCACTCAGACGCTGCCATTGGCCCACGCCAAGGGCTTCGGGGCGCAAGCCAGGGTCGATTTCTGCCTCGTGCAGGGCTTGGGCCAGGGACTGCTCTCCGCTGCGCCGGATAATCCCGCCCAGCTGTTTGCGCCGCTGCTGGAAGCATATCCGCAACAGGCGGGCCAGCAGCTGCGGGTGCTCCGGCCGTGAGGCCAGGGACAGCGGCGTAAAGGAAAGCACGGCCGAATCCACCTTGGGCGGTGGATTAAAGGCCCCTGGCCCCAGCGTAAATTCCAGGCGCGGGGCAGCGTAGCTCTGCACCCAGACCGAAAGCGCCCCGTACTGACCGTTGCCGGGGGCGGCGGCCAGGCGCAGCCCTACTTCTTTCTGTACCATGAACACGGCGCGCGTGCAGCCCGTGGCCTGCGAAAGACAATCCCAGATCAGTGGAGAGGCCACATTATAAGGCAGGTTGCCCGCCAGTTTCCAGGGAAAGGCCGGGGTGATGCGCGCCCAGGCAAAGCGCAGCGCGTCCGTAAGCACGGCCTGGGTGCCCAGTTGGGCTGCACGCTGGCGCTCCCCGGCCCAGTAACGGTCTTTTTCCAGCAGCAACAAACGGGCGTGGGGCAGGGCCTCCAGGGATCGGGTCAGAGCGCCGGGCCCCGGCCCTATTTCCAGAATGTTGTCCTGGGCCGTCGCCTCCAGCAGGGCGGTGATACGGTCGCATATATCTGGATTTTTAAGGAAGTGTTGCCCAAGACTTTTTTTGGCGCGGGGGGCCGCTGCAGGATGTGGTTGGCGCATGGGGGCCTCAGGGCAGGTCAAAGCGGGCAAAGCTGAGCACCAACCCGGCCCGGCCCTGGGTGGCGGAACGCAGGGCAGTGGAAAAGCCGAAAAGCCGTCGCAAAGGGGCCGTGCCGCGCAGAAGTTTGCGCCCGCCGTGGTCTTCCAGTTCCTCCACCTTACCGCCGCAACTCGTGAACAGATTGATGGCAGCGCCCAGAAAATCTTCCGGCGTGGTGATCTCCACGCGCATGAGGGGTTCCAGCGCTACAGGCGAGGCCGCCGCGAGGGCCTCGCGCAGGGCCTGCGCCGCAGCCATGTGGCAGCCGGGGGCGGTGGTCAGGCCCTCCTGCCGGGTAACGCCGGTCACGGTCACAGCCACGTCCGTCACAGGGCAGCCGGTCAACTCTCCGCTTTGCAGGGCGTCACGCACGCCTTCGAGAGCAGCATCCAGCAAGGCCGGGGGCAAAATTTTGCGGGCATCTTCGGCCTTGGCGGGCAGAAAGTCGCCCACCGTCACACTGTTGCCCGCGCCGCGCGGGCGGGGGGCCACGTGCAGGGCCACCCGGCCTTGATGGCGCTCCTTGCCCAGTTCGCGGTCAAAGGTCACGTCGGCATCGGCTGCGGCCCGCACGCTTTCGCGCAGCACTACCTGCGGGTTGCCCGCGCGGGGGCCGATGCCGTATTCGCGCCGCATGCGCTCCAGCAGCACATCCAGGTGCAGTTCGCCCATGCCGGAAACCATGCGTGCACCGCTTTCTTCATCAGCCTGCACCAGCAGGGTGGGGTCTTCTTCGCTGTAGCGGGCCAGGGCCTCATCCAGAATTTTGCCTTCGTCGGCGTTGCGGGGCTCCAGAGCGCGGGTAAGCACCGGGGCGTAGGCTTCGATGCTTTCCAGAGAAAGGCACAGCCCGCGCCCTGTGTACGTTTCGCCCGTATGGGCCGAACGCAGCCCCACCACGGCCACGATTTCGCCGGCAAAGGCCGCGGCGATCTGTTCGCGCCGTTCGGCGTGGGGCCGATAAATGCGGCCCAGGCGGTCTTCTTTGCCCCGGTTGACGTTGCGCAGGCTTTCGCCTTCCTTGATCTGCCCGGCATAGAGGCGCAGAAAGGCCAGTTTGCGGCCGTTTTCCAGCAGCACTTTAAAGACCAGGGCCACGGCCGGAGCATCCGGATCCGGCGGCACGGGCCTTTCATGTCCGGCTGCGTCGCGGCCCACGGGGGCGGGCACGTCCAGAGGAGAGGGCAAAAAGTCGCACACGGCGTCCAGCACGGGCTGCACGCCCATATTGCGCAGGGCCGAACCGCAGAGCACCGGCGTGAGCGTCCTGGCCAAGGTGGCGCGGCGCAGAGCCGTCAAAATGTCCCCCTGGCTGTAAACGCCTTCCAGATAGGGCTCCAAAAACGCCTCGTCCGCTTCGGCCAGCTTTTCCAGCAGGGCGTCGCGCCAGGGCGCGGCCAGGGCCGCCTCTTCGGGTGTAAAGGGCAGGCGTTGCACGCTGCGGCCCTGGTCCTGCGGAGCGAAGGTCAGGGTCTCCTGCCGCACCAGGTCCAGCACGGCGCGGAAGTCTTCGCCCTGACCCAGGGGCGCGGCAACGGCCACGGCATTGGCCCCCAGGCGCGTGCGCATGGCCGCCAGCACGGCCGCAAAATCCGCGCCGGGCCGATCCATCTTGTTGACAAAAGCGATCTTGGGCACGCCAAAGGCCTCGGACTGCCGCCAGACCGTTTCGGACTGCGGCTCTACGCCGCCAACCGCGCAGAACACGCCCACGGCACCGTCCAGTACGCGCAGGGCGCGTTCCACCTCAATGGTAAAGTCCACATGGCCGGGGGTATCCACCAGATTGATGGTGGCCTCCCGCCAATGGCAGGTGGTGCAGGCTGACATGATGGTAATGCCGCGTTCCTGCTCTTCGGGCAGGTAGTCCATGGTGGCCGCGCCGTCGTGCACCTCGCCCATGCGGTGAATTTTGCTGCTGTAGAACAGCATGCGCTCACTGAGTGTGGTTTTGCCCGCGTCAATATGGGCAATAATGCCGATGTTGCGGATTCGGGTCATGGCAGAGGATGCGGTGGACATGACAGCTCCGGGCGCGCCGCCGCGCGGTTACAGGAGGCCGAAGGCTTGTCGGCGCACGCGAAAAAAGTCCGGATCAAGGCCAGGATGCAGCCAAAAGCCCTCACAGCCGGGCGTCAGGGCCGGGGCCCCGCTGCAGGGGAAGGGGCCGCCGCGCCGCTCCCGGCAGTGGCTGCGGGCCGCGCCGGGAGAAAGGTACAGGGCGTCGGGGGGCCGACGGTCCACAGGTTCCAGCGCGGCTTCCAGGGCCGATCCCTGGGCAAAGGCCAGCAGTTCCAGATCAAAGGCGTCGGGCTGCGGCAGGCCCAACAGAGGGTCGCGCCGTTCCTGCCAGCAGGGCAGGCCCAAGGCGGCGGCCGCGCGGGCCACGGCGTCCAGCTCTCCACGGTGCAGGAGCACAAGGCGGCCAGGTCCGGGCTGGCATTCCTCCAGCAAACGGCAGATCCCGGCCTGGTCCAGAGCAAAGACGTCTTCCACGCCGGAAAGTTCCAGGCTGACCAAGGCCGCTGGGTGTGGGGCGCACTGTTCCGGCGCGTCCGTCACGCAGACGGCTCCCACCAAAGGCACGCCAGCCAGCTGGGCGGGCACGCAGGCCGCCGCCAGACGGGCCGCCGCCGCGTAGTCCGGGGTAAAAGCCAGAACCGCCCAGGGCGCAGCGTGGCTGATGCGCCGCCGCCAGAAGCCCAGCCGGGCGTTGCGTACGGATTCGACCCTGCTTTCCGTGCCTTCGCCGAAATGGGCGCAGGCCAGGGCCAGGCCGGTTTTGACGGCGGCCCGGCAAGGAGCAGGAACAGCTTCGTAGGCCGCCGCGCTCAGCGCGTCGTCCAGCCGCGCCGCAGCGACCCACCGGGGCCAGCGGGCAACGGCGTCCTGTTCAGGAAAATTGCGGCTTTGCGTGGTGTGCGGCATGGCGTTTAGTCGGGGCGGCCCCAAGGGTTACAGGGTGTTGCATGGCGGACGACTGCGGAGCCGCGGCCTTGCGCCGTACGGACCGCCATTCTGTAGCAGAAAGCCCGGCCCGGCCCGTCACAGGAAACGCGGGCCGGGCCGGAATGCTCTGTCTGCGTGCTAGCCGTCGGCGGTTGCCTGGCGACGGTTTTTCGGGCAGCGCGCGACGCTTCACAATAATGGCCTGTCAGCGTGTTTCCAGGGGAAAGTGGTGCAGCCAGTCTTTCAATTGCTCCAGCTGACGGCTGACCGAATGGGGGCCGGTGCCGCCGGGGGTTTCCCGCCGCCGCACGGCCGCCGTATAGGCCAGAACGTTGTAGACGCTGTTTTCAATGCGCGGTTCCAGAGCCTGCAGTTCCGGCAGGGTCAAGTCTTCCAGGCCTTTGCCCGCCTTTTCAGCGGCGGCCACAGCCTGCCCCGTAACGTGGTGGGCTTCGCGGAAGGGCAGGCCTTTGCCCACCAGATAGTCGGCCAGCTCCGTGGCGTTGAGGAAGCCCAGCTTGCAGGCTTCGCGCATGCGCTCCGGCCGGAAGACCAGCTCTTCCAGCAGACCGGTCATGATGCGCAGGGAGGTCTTCACCGTGCGGTCGGCATCCAGAAAGCCCTCTTTGTCTTCCTGCATGTCACGGTTGTAGGCCAGGGGCAGGCCCTTCATGACCGTAAGCAGACCTAGCAGCGCCCCGTAGACGCGCCCGGTCTTGCCGCGCATAAGCTCGGCTACGTCGGGATTCTTTTTTTGCGGCATGATGGACGAACCCGTGGCGTAGGCGTCGGGCAGGCGCACAAAGCCGAAAGCCGGGTTGGCCCAAAGGATGATTTCCTCACACAGGCGTGAGAGGTGCATCATGATCAGGGAGCCRTCAAAGAGGGCCTCCAGGGCAAAGTCCCGGTCTGAAACTGCGTCCATGGAATTGCCGTAGATGCCCGCAAAACCCACTTCCTCGGCCACGCCGGCCGGGTCCAGAGGATAGGTGGTGCCCGCCAGGGCAGCCGCGCCCAGGGGCGACACGCGCACCCTGACCAGGGTATCGGCAAGGCGTTCCACATCGCGGCGGAACATCCAGGCGTAGGCCAGCAGGTGGTGGGCCAGGCTTACGGGCTGCGCGGGCTGCAGATGGGTGCAGCCGGGCAGAATGGCGGCGCGCTGCTCGGCGGCCCTTTCCAGCAGCACACTGCAGAGGGCCATGGCACTCTCTTGCCAGCCGCGCAGCTTTTCCGCCACAAACAGGCGGAACGTCAGCCCCACCTGATCGTTACGACTGCGCCCGGTGTGCAGTTTTTTGCCCACCTCGCCGGTAAGTTCCGTCAGCCGCGCCTCAATGTTCATGTGCACGTCTTCGAGTTCCGGCCGCCAGACAAAGCTGCCGTCCTCAATCTCCCGGCGTACGTTATCCAGGCCCTCCACCAGGGTGCGGGCCTCCTGGGGCGTGATGACGCCCTGGCGGCCCAGCATGCGGGCGTGGGCTTGGGAGGCGCGGATATCCTGGGCGTAGAGGGCGCGGTCAAAGGTCTGCGAATCTGTATAGCGGGCCACAGCTTCCGCCGGTCCCTCGGAGAAGCGTCCGCCCCAGCTCTGGTTAGTGCTCATGCCGCCCCCGGCCTATGCGCCCAGCTTGCGCTGCACGGCGGCAAACTGCCGCAGGCGCAGGCTGTTGAGGCGGATGAAGCCCGCCGCGTCCTTATGGTCATAGTCGCCGCCTTCAAAGGTGGCCAGATCTTCGGAAAAGAGCGAAAGGGGGGAGGTGCGGGCCAAGGGCCAGACGCCGCCCTTGTAGAGCTTGGCGCGCACGCTGCCCGTGACCGTTTCCTGCGCCTTGTCCATAAAGACCTGCATGGCTTCGCGCTCCGGCGAATACCAAAAGCCGTTGTACACGCACTGGGAGTAGCGCACGGCCAGCATATCGCGGATGCCCAGCAGCTCCCTGTCCATGCAGATGCCTTCCAGGTCGCGGTGCAGCTTGTAGAGCAGAGTGCCCGCCGGGTTTTCGTACACGCCGCGGCACTTCATGCCCACAAAGCGGTTTTCCACCATGTCGTCGCGGCCGATGCCGTTGCGACCGGCCATTTCACTCAGCACGCGGATGACCGCAGCCGGGGAGAGTCGTTCGCCGTTAACGGCCACAGGGTTGCCGCGTTCAAAATCCACACTGACAATTTCGGGCGTATCCGGAGCCTGCTCTACGGGCACGCAGCGTTCGTGGCAGGAGGCGTCCGGTTCGTTGCCGGGATTTTCCAGCTCACTGCCTTCAAAGCTGGTGTGCAGCATGTTGGCGTCCATACTGTAGCGTTTGGCCCCGCTGGAAATGGGGATGCCGTGCTTTTCGGCAAAGGCGGTGAGCGCCGTGCGGGACATGAGCTCCCATTCGCGCCAGGGAGCAATGACCTGAATATCCGGGGCCAGGGCGCTGACGGCCAGCTCAAAACGGACCTGGTCGTTGCCCTTGCCCGTGGCGCCGTGGGCCACGGCGTCCGCGCCTTCCTTGCGGGCCACATCCACCAGGGCCTTGGCGATGAGCGGACGAGCAATGGAGGTGCCGAGCAGGTAGCGCCCTTCGTAGCGGGCCGCGCCGCGCATCATGGGGAAGACAAAATCTTTGGCCATTTCTTCGCGCAGGTCCAGCACATAGGCTTTGGACGCGCCGGTTTTGAGGGCCTTGGCCTCCACGCCGGAGAGGTCTTCGGGCTGGCCCAGGTCGGCCGTGACAGCGATGACTTCGCAGTGGTGGGTTTCAATGAGCCACTTGAGGATGACGGAGGTATCCAGACCTCCGGAATAGGCAAGAACGACTTTTTTTACTTTTTGCATGGTCAGGCTCCCCTTACAGATTCGGGAAGGAAGTATTGCCCAAAACAGCTCTCGGCGCAAGTGTCGGGACTCTGGGCACTTGAGCCCCGCGCCGGGGGGGTATATAGCTTGAGGTCACACTCACGCGCGCCAGAGGCGGCTGCCGGGCAGCCGCCTTCCGGATTGTTGACCGGCGCCGTACAGCCGCAAGGACCGTTTCATGGACAAGCACAGCGAATATCTGCACAAAATTTTATTGAGCCGCGTTTATGACGTGGCGGTGGAAACGCCTCTGGAAGAGGCCGTGACCCTTTCGCGCCGTTTGGGCAATACAGTGCTGCTCAAGCGCGAAGACCTGCAGCCGGTATTTTCTTTCAAGCTGCGGGGGGCCTACAACAAAATGGCCCACCTTTCGCGGGACGAGCTGCGGCGCGGGGTGATTACGGCCTCCGCCGGCAACCACGCCCAGGGTGTGGCCCTGGCGGCCCGGCGGCTGGGCTGCGAGGCCACTATTGTCATGCCCGTGACCACGCCCGCCATCAAGGTGGAGGCCGTGCGGCGTCTGGGCGGGCAGGTGGTGCTTTCGGGCGAATCCTTCAGCGACGCCTGGCAGCACACGCTGGACTTGATCCAGGAAACGGGCTGCGTTTACATTCCGCCCTTTGACGATCCGGACGTCATTGCGGGCCAGGGCACCATTGCCATGGAGATTCTGCGCCAGCACACGGGGCCCATCCATGCGGTCTTTGTGCCCATTGGCGGCGGCGGCATGGCCGCAGGCATTGCGGCCTACATCAAGAACCTGCGGCCGGATATCCGCGTCATCGGCGTGGAGCCCGTGGATTCTGACGCCATGCGGCGTTCGGTCATGGCCGGCAAGAGAGTGGAGCTGCCCGAAGTGGGGCTGTTTGCCGACGGCGTGGCCGTGAAGCTGGTGGGGGAAGAGACCTTTGCCATCTGCCGCGACCTGCTGGACGACATCATCACCGTGGAGACGGACGCCATTTGCGGCGCCATCAAGGATATTTTTGAAGATACGCGCGTGGTGGCCGAACCGGCCGGGGCGCTTTCTCTGGCTGGGCTGCGGGCCTACGCCAAGGCCGGCGGCCTGCGCGACGCCACCCTGGTGGCCGTGGTAAGCGGGGCCAACATGAATTTCGACCGCCTGAGCCATGTGGTGGACCGCTCCGAAATCGGCGCGCAACGTGAGGCTTTGCTGGCCATCAACATTCCCGAAGCCGTGGGCAGCTTTCGACAGCTTTGCGCCGCTTTCGGCAGCCGCAACATCACGGAACTCTGCACGCGCTATTCCGACCCGGAGCGGGCCAGGGTGCTGGTGGGCATTAAGATCAACGGGCGGGAAGACGTGGCCGAGGTGCTTGGCGAACTGCGTGGTCAGGGCTTTGAGGCCGTGGACCTTACGGACAATGAGCTGGCCAAGGTGCACCTGCGGCACCTGGTGGGCGGCAATGCCCCGCAGGTGCTGCACGAACGCCTGCTGCGCTTTACCTTCCCTGAACGGCCCGGCGCGCTGCTGGACTTTATGGACGCCATGCGGGTGGATTTCAGCATTACCCTGTTCCAGTACCGCTACCACGGCGCGGATTTTGGCCGCGTGCTGGTGGGCTTTGAGGCCCCTGAAGAAAAACGGGCGGACTTTGAGGACTTTCTTGCCCGCGTGGAGCGCATGGGCTACCCCCATGTGGAAGAAACCGCCAACCCGGCCTACAGGATGTTTTTGGGCTGGCACGAAAATTAACCGCTTTCTTTTACGCGCGGCCTCAAAATTGTAATTGGGGCCGCGCGTAAGATGTCCTGGTCAATCCTCTGGTCGGGGCAATGATATTTTGAAATTGCGCCGATGGTCTGTAGCGCAGGGGGAGCGCGTCCGGTTTTTGTGCGTGCGGTGGGCTGCCGCCATGAAAGCATCGCTGGGCGGTCAGGCATGTTCATCCATGCGTTTGCGCACATATGGGGCATAGCCCGTGTCCATGCCCTGAATGTGCTCTATGAGCCAAACTTTCAAAAATTCCAATAGATTAATATCAATATGGGCCCTACCTTCGTCCAAAGCCTCACGGAATTCAGCCACAGTCTGGCGAAATTCACGGTGCTTGCGGATATGCTTGCCGGCCTCAGTGTAGCCGGATGCGGCAAAGAAAATTTCCTCAGTATTGAAATGGGTGAAGGCATAGCCCGCCAGCGCGTCCAAAATTTCCAGCAGTAGGGCAGGGTCGCTGCCCTGGCTGACGTTGCGGGCCAGTTTATTGATGTAGGAGAGCAACAGCTTGTGCTGGCCGTCGATAACGGGCACGCCCGTGGTGTAGCTTTCGGACCACTGAAAAAAATCCTGTTCGTCGGTTTCGGCCTTTTCCCCCGCCGTCGGCGTTTCACCCAAAAAAACGTTCATCTGATCCAGATAGTTGGCGCAGTATTCCAGCTCTCCCCGCGCGTTCTCCAAGGCTTCCGTCACAAAGACGCGACAGGCGCGGGTGTGCGCGTCCTCCTCCGGTACGGCCTCCTGCGGCAGGCGGGCGGCAAGGCTCTTCAGCTTGTCCGCCACTTTGTCCAGGGTGGCGCGGACCATCCGCTGCCCCGTGATGGCTACCGAATATTTTTCGTGCCACTCCACGGCTTCCTGAAAGTTTTCTTCTTTCTCATGCAGCATCCGGGCAAAGTCTTCTTGCCGGTGGTGTTCGCGCTCCTGCAGGGCCGTGAGGGCTTCCCGCAGAAGAGGGCAGGCCCCCTGAACATTCAGAGGGGCGTCGCCCGCAGCGCGCGCGCTGGTCGTCAACCGCCGCAGGGGGGTGAGCAAACTGCGGTAGACGAGCAGCAGGCCACCCCAGGTGAGCACGGCAGCCAGAACAAGAGGCACGAAAATAAAGGAACGGGGAAGGAGCAGGGCGCTCAGCCCTACAAACGGCGCGGCAAAAAGCAAAAACACGGCAACGGGCATGGCATATCCTTGTGCGCCGGAGGCGCGGCAAAGGCCGGGGTCTGCGCGGAGATGACCTGTGGTCGCAAACCCGGTGGCGGAGCAGTAGCGCAACGCAAGGTTACACTTGCAACTATAGCATACACAAATTTTGTGAAAATAAAAATATAGTTATGTTCTATGACACGGAGTTGAGACTTTATCAACAGCATTTCTTATACGTCAAATTGGTATCTGAAGCAAGCATGGCGTCTGGAGCAGATTACCTTAGAGAATATCTATTAAAGTTCACCGCAGGCTCGTTCTGGCGCCTAATCGCGCAAATAAATAGTGGTGTTGTCCTCATCCATAACTAGCGCTTGCTGTCTTTGCCCGTAATTTCCTGCGTCATAACGGGCCAGGCGCCGACGTCGCAACGGCTGAAGCTGCGCGTGCGCTTCCACAGAAGCTAGAGCAGTTAGCGAATGAAATGAGCTAATTGCTCTGCAAGGATTTTCTTGAAAATCCTTGCCACAAAATGCGAGAAGGCAGGCTTTTGCCTGCCATAAGCGAGCATTTCAAGTGTTAAATGCTCTAAAAAGGCCTATGCCCCGTATGTCGGCAATCTTTCCACCAAGTTGCTTGCATCGGGCAGTTTGCATAAAGGCCCCTCCGGTTTTACTCCGAAGGGGCCTTTATGCAAACGCCGCTGTTGCCGGGGTGCGGTGAAATCAGTCCTTATAAGGAGAAATGTCCCGCAGGGTTTTGATGACGTCGGGGAAGTGGGCGATCACAAAGTCCACCTCGTCCTGCGTGGTGTAGCGCGAAAGGGAAAGCCGCACCGAACCGTGGGCATAGTTGAAGGGCACGCCCATGGCCCGGAGCACGTGCGAAGGCTCCAGACTGCCCGAAGTGCAGGCAGAACCAGAGCTTGCACAGATGCCCAGCCTGTCCAGCATAAGCAGGATGGCTTCGCCCTCCACATTCTTGAAGGCGATGTTGGTGGTATTGGGCAGGCGGTTTGCTATATCGCCGTTGACCATGCATTCGGGGATGACGGCAAGGAGACCCTGCTCCAGCCTGTCGCGTAAAAGGGCCACGCTTACGCGTTCTTCTTCCATGTGCGTAGCGGCCAGTTGGGCGGCCACGCCCAGACCTACTATGTAGGGCACGTTTTCCGTACCGGCGCGGCGACCGTTTTCCTGATGTCCGCCCCGCAGGAATGGACGGAAGCGCACGCCTTTGCGCACGTAGAGCACGCCTATACCTTTGGGCGCGTGCAGCTTGTGGCCGGAAAGGGAGAGCATATCCACAGGCAGGTGGGCCATGTCTATGGGAGTTTTGCCCACAGCCTGCACGGCGTCGGTGTGGAAGAGCAGACCGCGTTCCTTGGCCATTTCCGCCAGCCGCTGCACGGGGTAGATATTGCCCACCTCATTATTGGCGAACATGACGGAAACGAGGGCCGTATCCGGGGTAAGGGCCGCTGCGTATTCGTCCAGGTCCAGGCGGCCTTTGGCGTCCACGCTCAGGTATGTAACGTGGTAGCCCTGACGTTCCCAGTACTGCATGACGTTGAGCACGGCGGGGTGTTCCACTCGGGTGGTAACCAGATGGCGCTTTTCCGGCTGGGTCTGGATGGCCGCCCAGATAGCGGCGTTGTCGCTTTCCGACCCGCAGGAGGTGAAGATGATTTCATCGGGCTTGGCGCCAAGCAGATCGGCCATACGCGCGCGGGCCGTATCCACGGCGCCGGCCACCTGGCCGCCGAAGGTGTGCATGCTGGAAGGGTTGCCATAAAGCTCGCCCAGATAGGGCAACATGGCCTCGCGCACTTCCGGGGCGATGGCCGTGGTGGCGTTGTTGTCCAGATAGATGGTTTTCATGTTAGGCCTCCTCCACCACGATTTCCGGCTCCACGTGTTCGCGCAGGGCCTTTTGCACCAGGTCGCGGATGGTGACGTCGCTGGCGCGGCACTGGGAGCAGCGCCCACGCAGGGAAACCACCACCCGCGGGCCGTCCACGTCCACCAGCTCTATGTCGCCGCCGTCCACGCTCAGGCGGGGCCGGATTTCTTCATCAATGGTCTGCAGCACCTTCTGCATGCGCTGCACGTTGGTAAGGCGTGGCCGGGGCTTAAGCTCCACCAGGGGCTTTTGCTTGAGTTCCGTGGCGAGAATCTCGGCGATCTCGTCCAGGCACTCTCCACACGCGCCGCCGGCTTTGGTGTAGTTGGTGATTTCCTCCACAGTCTTGAGGCCGTTTTCACGGATGGTGCGGATGATCTGGGCGTCTGTGACGCCGAAGCATTTGCAGACCAGCTTACCTTCCTCCTGAGCGTGGGGCATGGGGGGCTCGCCCTTCCACTGGCGGATGGCGGCTTCCAGGGCTTCCTGGCCCATAACGGAACAGTGCATCTTCTGCCGGGGCAGGCCGCCCAGGGCGTTGACGATATCCTTGTTGGTCAGCTTGAGGGCGTCTTCCACGCTCATGCCCTTGACCATATCCGTGAGCACGGAGCTGGAGGCAATGGCACTGGCGCAGCCAAAGGTCTCAAAGCTGGCATCGCGGATGACGCCTTCCTTGTCGATCTTGAGATAGAGTTTTAGGGCGTCGCCGCAGGCCAGACTGCCCACCTCGCCGATGGCGTTGGCGTCTTTAAGGGGCCCCACATTGTGGGGATGGAGAAAGTGGTCGTGTACGGTCTCAGTGTAATTCCACATAATTGCCTCCTGAAGCGACAGGCTTCTCAGAATCGATGATGTTCTGCAGGCTGCGCTGCCGCAAAAAGCCCCGGATGTGCTCGTCCAGTTCACTCCAGAAGCCCCTGGTGGAGCAACGGGTTTCACGCAGGCAGTGGCGTCCTTTGGTCAGGCAGCGGACCGGAGAAATTTCGCCCTCCAGGTGCTGAAAAACCTCTTCCATATTGATGTCCTGTGGGGGCTTGGCCAGAGCGTAACCGCCGCCGGACCCCCGCACGGCCCGTAAAATGCCCATGGGCCTGAGCGCGCGGACGATCTGCTCCAGATAGCCGGACGAAATGTTTTCTTCTTTGGCTACCTGCCCCAGTTGCAGCAGACTGCCTTGGGGCTGGGCGGCCAGACGCAGCAAAAAGCGTAATCCATAGCGGGTTCTGGTGGAAAATCGCATAGCTTTCCTCGCACTTTTGCGGTCAGGCGCCCTGGGTCTGGCGTTTTTTGGCAATGGCCGTAAGGCTGAAGGGCGTTTCCTGATACACATAATAGTTGAGCCAGTTGCTGTAAAAAAGGTGGGCGTGGGCCCGCCAGTGCATGGTCGGCATGGCCTGCGGGTTGTCGCCGGGGTAGTAGTGCTGCGGCGTCGCGGGGTTCAGTCCACGCTCCAGATCGCGCTGGTATTCCTGGTCCAGGGTGCCCCGGTCGTATTCCAGATGCCCGGTCATGAATACCTGGGAGTGGTCCACATTTTCCAGCAGGGCGAGCCCGGCTTCGTCCGAACGGGCCAGAACGCGCAGACACGGTTCCTTGCGTGTGTCTTCTTCACGCACTTCGGTATGACGGGAGTGGGGCGCCAGAAAGGTGTCGTCAAAGCCCCGGAACAGCCGGCAGGCCGGCTGCAGCACCTGATGTTCAAAAATGCCGGAAATCTTGGCAGGCAGCACGTGCTTGGGAATATTATAAAAATGGTAGAGCGCCGCCTGGGCTGCCCAGCAGATGTACAGGGTGGAGTAGACGTGGTGCTGGGCGTAGTGCATTATTTCAAGCAGCTCATGCCAGTAGTCCACATCCTCAAAAGGCAAGTGCTCCACAGGCGCGCCAGTGACGATCATGCCGTCAAAGGTGCCGTGGCGGATCTCAGAAAAGGTCTTGTAAAACCGCTCCAGATGCCGGACCGGCGTGTTTTTGGACTGGTGCGCCTCAGTACGCAGCAAGGTGATGTTGACCTGCAGGGGGCTGTTGCCCAAAAGCCGCAGCAGCTGCGTTTCTGTGGCGATTTTGGTGGGCATGAGGTTGACGATGACGATCTCCAGAGGGCGGATGTCCTGCTGCACGGCGCGGTCTTCCGTCATCACAAAGATATTCTCGCCCTCCAGGGCTGCGCAGGCCGGCAGGTCCGCCGGGATCTTGATGGGCATGGTCTCCTCGTTCTTTCCTCAATGTTTTGGGCAGTAGGGGGGCAGCGGCTTTGTCCCCCAATGCCCCGCGTCAAAAACATAGCTCTTTACTATGTTTTGTCAAGGCATGTGTACACGGATTCTTTTACAGGAATCCTGTTGTGGGGCCTCTGGCGCATTGGCCGCGCTGCTCACAGGCGCACCACGGCGCAGCTTACGGGCAGGTTCAGGCCTGCCGCAGCGTTGCGGGCCAGCCGCTCCAGTCCGCCGCAGCAGGGCACGCTCATGCGCAGCACCGTAAGGCTCTGAACCCCGGCGGCCAGCAGGGCCGTGAGGCGCTCCTGCAGCAGAGCGTTGTCTTCCAGCTTGGGGCAGGCAATGATGGGTATGCGTCCGGTAAGCCAGTCCTGGTGCAGGCCGGGCAGGGCAAAGCCTGCACAGTGGGCCGCCAGCAGCACATGGGCGCCGCGCAAAAAGGGGGCGCTGGGCTGCACCAGCCGCAACTGGATGGGCCAGGAAGGCAGCCGGGCGGTCAGCTCTGCGGGGGCATCGGCGACGGGGGCGGCCAGAGGGCGCAAGGTACGCGCGGCCGCGCCGGGACAGCCTCTGTGCGGGGCAACGGCAGGGGGCCGCTGTGGAGCAGTGGCGGCAGATCCGTCCTTGGCCGCCAGGGCTGCGACTTCGTCAAAAGGGGCGGCCTCGCGCTCAGTGAGTTTGAGCGCGCCCTGGGGACAGTTCAGACAGGCCCCAAGACCGTCGCAAAACACGTCGCTCACCAGTTTGGCCTTGCCGTCCACAATGGCCAGAGCGCCTTCTGCGCAGTCCAGCACGCACTGGCCGCAGCCGTTGCACTTGTCTTCATCAACTTCAATGATCAGGCGTTTCATGAGGGCTCCGTATCAGGGCAGATCCGGCAGACGGCAGGGGGCCGCCAGCACATGTTCCGCGCCGGCGGCTTCAAGCTCGGCCGCGCCGCGAAAGCCCCAGCCCGCGCCCACGGCCGTCATGCCGGCGTTGTGGGCGGTAAAAACGTCCACATCGCTGTCGCCCACATAGCAGGCGTCCGCAGCCGGGACGTTGAGAGCGGCGAGCATTGCGCGCGGAACGGCGGGGTCCGGCTTGAGGGGCGCGTCATCCCGCGCGCCGCGCACAAGGGCAAAGGGAACGGCGGGGAAATAGCGGCGTACCAGATCCTTGGTAAGTTCGTCGGGTTTGTTGGAAAGTACGGCCAGCACGCGGCCTTGATCGCAAAGGCTTTGCAATGCCGCGTCAAGGCCGTCGTAAGGTCGGGTGTGTTCGCACATATGGCCGCCGTACCAGGCGCGGGCCTCGTCCACCAGGGCCCGCAAGGCCTCCGGCGAGGTCCGGTCCAAAGTGGCGGCGGGCAGGGCGCTACGCACCAGGTAGTCAAAACCCCGCCCCACCATTTGTCGATAGGCCGGCAAGGGGTGCTCCGGCAGGCCGTGCCGGCGCAGCACGGTATTGCAGGCCAGGGCAATGTCTTCCAGGCTGTTGAGGAGGGTGCCATCCAGGTCAAAAAGAAAAACTTTCATGTTCGCTCCCTGTGCAGATGCTTCAAGTGTAGCGGAAAAGCCCCCTATACCACAAGCCCGGCAATACTGGACAGGGGGAAAGGGCCTTGATAATCTGAAATCCTCTGCGGGATTGGGGTTGATCGGGCGCACAAGGCGCGCTGGCCCGACGGTTCTGTGGAGTCCACTCTTATGGAGGCCGTATGGCGCGACACATCCTGACCATCAAAGATTTGGGCGAAACGGCCTGCTGGCTTCTGGTGCAGCAGGCCCTGGGCATGCCGGATCCCAAACTGCAGACGGATTTCATGACCCAGCGCGTGGCTCTGCTGGTTTTTGCCCAGCATTCCCTGCCTGAACGTCTTTGCGTCTCCGCCGCCGTGCGGCAGATGGGCGGCTCCGTGGTCTACGAGGGCAACCGCGGCATCTGGCGGGCCGAAATGGACGACTACCGCGAGCAGCTTTTGCCCATTTTCGGCTATTATCTGGACTGCATGTACGTCTACGGCCTGCCCGTGCGGGGCTGGGACGCAAAATCCACTGAACCGCGTTTTCCCGTCATCAATGCCGGCAGCCCGGACGCGCACCCCGCCCACACCCTGGCGGACATTTCCTGCATGTTGCGCTGTTCTCGTTATCTGGACACCATAAACTGCGCCTGGATCGGCTGCGTCAACGGTACGTTGCATTCTCTGATGGAGGCCACGGCCTGGTTTCCGTTCCGGCTGCGTGTGGCCCTGCCGACCCAGGCGGACCGTCGCCCCCTGCAGGAGGCCGTCGAGCGCCTGGGCTCATCCGTCACTTTTGTGGACAGCCCGAAAGAAGCCGTCAAGGGCGCCAACTATGTGTTTGCCGGTTGCCGCAGCGGACTCACGGCCGAGGAACGCGCCTGCTGGAGGGTGGACGCCGGGCTTTTGTCCCTGGCCGAACCCAACGTGCGGCTGCTGTTGAGCGCCTCGCCCGTGTCGGCCATCGGCGTGGCGGACGAAATCCTTGCCGGCAAGGCCTCTTTGTTGGTGCAGCAGGCAGAATATCGCTTGCGGGTGCACAAGCGCATGCTGCATTGGGTTTTTCTGGATAACGAACGTGAGCTGTAGGATGGGCCTCGCGTTTAACGGCAACGCTGCCCGCCGGGAGGCCGTCGGAGAAGACGGCCTTTCCCGCGGGCCCTGCGACAGACAGGCCGGGGCGCAGTCGGCCTGCGTCTTGCCCACAGCCCGCGAGCTTATTGAATTTTTACAGGGCTTTTGCTCCACGCAGCTGGCTGCCGGCGCGCAGACCAGCCGGGTGGATCGCAATGCGACACGCATTGCCAAGGCTTACGGCTTTGCCGTGGAGCTGGCCATGCTCTCCCGGCATTTCATGATTTCTGTGGTCAAACCGGCGGCGGACGGCATTCCTCAGGAACGCCACACCGCCGTGTGCGCCATTGTGTCCGGCGCTCCCAATTTTCAGCGAGTAGCGGCACTGAACGCTTTGAGCTGGAATATCGGCGATGAAAATCTGAGCCTGGACGAAGCCCGGCGGCGGTTTGACGCCATTCTGGCCCTGCCGGCCCTCAACCCCGTATTGCTGCGTTTTCTGGTGGCCTGCGCCAATGCCGCTTTCTGCCGGCTTTTCGATGGTGACGCCGTGGCCATGGGCTTGGTCTTCGGCGCCACTCTGGCGGGCTTTTATCTGCGCCAGAAGCTGCTGCACTGGGGCATGGACGTCAAGATTACCTTTTTTTGCTGCGCCTTTGCTGCCTCGCTGCTGGCCTCGCCGGGGCTCATCTTCGGCTGGGGCGCAACGCCGCAGACGGCCATGGCCGCCAGCGTGCTCTTTCTCATCCCCGGCATCCCCCTGATCAACGCCATGATGGATATCCTGGACGGACATGTACTTATGGCTGTGTCCCGCCTGGTTCAGGCCAGCACGCTTATTGTCTGCATCGCTCTGGGCCTTGCCCTGACCATGCTGCTGCTGGGGGTGGATTCACTGTGAGCTCCTTGCTCTACTATTTGGGCGACGGCTTTTTCGCCGCAGTGGCCGCCGTGGGCTTTGCCGCCATCTCTCGGCCCACGCTGCGCATTGCCCTGGTGGCGGGGCTGCTGGCCGCTCTGGGGCACATCTGTCGCACGCTGCTGCTGCACGCCACGGTCATGGGCATCAGCAGCGCCTCTTTGTGCGCCGCCGCCTGCATTGGTCTGATCAGCATTCCCTGCGCCAACCGTTGGCACACCCCGGCGGAGATGTTCGTTTTCCCTGCCTTGCTGCCCATGGTGCCGGGCATGTTCGCCTACAAGGCCATTTTGGCCATTCTGCAGTTTCTTGGCGCCAGCGGCGTCCAACGGCAGGATCTGCTGGTGAGCATAGTCTTTAACGGGCTCACGGCCTTTTTTATCATGAGCGGCCTGGCCATCGGCGCGTTGCTGCCCCTGCTGTTGCTGCACAGGGACGCGCCCTTGCCGCGCGCCTGGCGGCGGCTTTTGCGACGCGGCTGACGCGGGTTTATCCGGCAAGCCTTGTGCGGGGTGCTGTGAAACGGACGCCCGCCGTAGAAAAGGCAAAAGTGGATTAGCCCATTGCGCGAAGGAAGTTAGCCCGTTGCGGCAAAAAAACGTTACGGGCGGCAACAGCCGCAGCAGCGCCAGATCGGGCTCAGAAAACGCTAAAGACCTTTACCCGCCTGCGGGGCAACGACAACCCACCCTGGATTTTTTCCCCTTGAAGCGCTCTGGCGGCGCAGATGACCTCGCCACAGCTCTCCTCACGGCTCATTTACGCAATCACGCGCCACCGCGGATTCCTTTCCTGCATTTGCCAACAGGCAACTAACAATGCCATTCTTCAGGGCAGATACCTTTGGGAAGATGTATTCTCAAAGTTTAAATACGCTTGTTCCCGCGCTTACCCACGCAACTACATACCGGCGTTATCTTCATCCGCAGCTAGCGCTGCTGCCTTGGCCCGTATTTCCTTCGTCGTGACGGGCCAAGCTCCTGCGTCAGATCCGCTTGCGCCTTCACCGCAGGCAGACGGCGGTGGCGGGCGTCTGCTTACGCAACCGCCAGGGCATTGTAACGGAGCAACGCCCTCTAGTTAAGCGGGCCTCCCGACGGCGGGGCAGAGGAAAGTATCCTGTCGTCCTGCATGAGGTCACGCAGGGTGATGGATTCAAAAACGCCGTCCAGGGTGGCCTGCAGATTTTCCCAGGCGCGGCGTACTTCGCAGCCGTCAAAACGCACGCAGTTGCCGGGTTTTTCCAGACAACCGGAAAGTTCAATACCCCCCTCCATGAGCTTGACTATGCAGCCGAAGGTCAGGTCTTCGGGCTTGCGCAACAGCACATGCCCCCCGCGCGCGCCTCGAATACTGCCCGTAATGCCCGCAAGGCGCAGCTGACGTAAAATCTGCTCGATAAATTGAGAGCTGATGCCCGTTTGTGTGGCGAGCTTGCTGGAAGAAATGGGCCTCTCAATACCGTATTTGGCCAGGTACAGCAGTATCCTGGCGGCATAGCGGGTTTTTGCGGAGAGTTTCATTCTATCTGTCCCCCCATTGGGCTTTTTGAAAGCTGGTGGTCGGCTCTGCCGTAACCACGGGGTCGGCTGTGCCGGGCAAACGGTCATGACGTCTCAGTATACGCTTAAACACGGCGGGTTTGCATCCCCTCCAGTTTTTATTTTCGGAAATTAAGAAAATATTCACAACTCTGTGGTTTTTGCCCGTCCCGAAAAAGGCGGCAAGTTGCCCTTAAGGCTTGACGGCCCACAGCCCATAAAGTAAAGATGAGTAAAACAGTCTAAATTAGACACCTCAAGTATTGATAACAATAACATTACAGTAGTAAATTCAAGGAATTATCATGCGCATTTCCACTATGGCCTGTCATGCCCTGCACTTGCTGTTGTGCCTTTCTGAACAAAGTGACGCCATCCCGGCTTCCGCTTCGGAGCTGGCGGCCTGTACCGGCATTTCGGAAAAATTTGTGCAAAAAATTATGCGCTTGTTGCAGGCCGAGGGAATAGTGAAGAGTCTTCGGGGCATAGCTGGCGGCCATATTCTGGCGCGCAGCCCCGACGCCATTACCCTGGCGGATATCATTGCCGCCGTAGAAGGCGGCATAACCCTGCCCGGCGTTGCCCCCGAAGCACCGCGGGGCAAAGCCGCTCTGGACGTCTGGGACAAGGCCGCGCGTTCTTTGCAGCATTCTCTTACCCTGGTGACCCTTGGTTCCGTGCGGCAGGGCAGGGCGGCCCAGCACTCCGCCTCGCGCCCCCCTGCAAAAACAGCTAACCGAAAGCCGCCGGAATCGCCGGCGGGAGGCCCGCATGCAAAAACATATTCTCTTGGTCGACAGCGATGCCGCAAGTCGAAGCAGGCTGTCACAGGCGCTCCTGCAGCATGAATATCGGGTAAGCGCCGCCTGCAGTTGCGACCAGTGCTTGGCCCTTTTGGAACAAGACCTCCCGGACTGCATCATTTTTGATGTGGATCTGGAGGGCACGTCCGGCACCATTATGTACAGCCGTTTGCGCCGAAACAGCCGCACCAGACATATCCCCGCCATCGTCTGTACCAATGTGGGCCCGCGCCTCGGCACCAAGGCTCCGGTACTGCGCAAATCCTGTTCATGCGAGGATCTGCTCTGCAGCGTGGAGGCTGTGCTGGCCTCCTGAACTGATCCGCTTTCGTCGCCGGGCCGGGCACGGGGATCGTCGTCGCCCGGCCCGGCGATATTGCGGCATTGGGAAAAGCACGGCCCGCAAAAGGACGGGAAACCCGGCCGCGTCTTCCTTTTTTGCCCTGTGTCCGCTTCCGCCCCGGCTAAAACCGCTCTCGGCCTTTGTGGGGCGGACGCCGCGGGACTGGACTTCGTCTATTCGTCTTCGGGCGGATTGTGCCTGATGTGGGGCGGCACCACCATCATGTCCACCAGTAGGGGCTTAAGGAACGACCACTTGATGTTGTGCTCCTCATATACTTCCATCATATCGCGGATGGCGTCCCAACAGTTGTGGCAAGGGGTGATGACCAGCTCCGCGCCAGTGGCCCTGATCTGGTCCAGCTTGTTTTTCAGACCGATGTTGCGCTCCTTGCGGTAGAGGCCGATGCCGTTGAGGCCGCCGCCGCCGCCGCAGCAGAAGTTGTGGTCGGCGTGGGGCGACATTTCGCGAAAATCTTCGGCAATATAGCCCATGATTTCACGGGTGGCTTTGCCGAGCCCGTGGTTGCGCACATAGTTGCAGGAATCCTGCAACGTGCAGGGAACCTTAATTTTTTTGGCCGGATCGATTTTCAGCTTGCCTGTGCGCAGCATCAGCGCCACCCACTCCACATAGTGCAGGAAGGGCACCGGCGGATCGCCGCTTTCCTGTCCGGCCCAGTAGGGACCTTCCACCACGGTGCCGCGGTGGGCGTGCCCGCATTCGGTGCCTACCACCATCTTGGGCTTAATGCGGTCAATGGCGGCRTAGATGCGCTTGACGTTCTGGGCACAGCCGTCCCAGTCGCCAGCGAACATGGTCAGCGAGGTGTTTTCCCAACCTTCGCGGGGCACGGTCCAGTCTGTGCCGGTAACGTGAAAAAGAATGGCCGCCTGGGCGATGTCTTCCGGGTAATGCTTCACCTCACGGGCGTTGAGGATGTACATGACGTCCGGGCTTTCTTTTTCCACGGGGATTTCCAGGTCGGGCCATTCGTCCTGGTTTTCTTCCACCATCCATTCGCAGGTTTCCAGCCAGTCTTCTTCGGTCACGTCCATCTGCGCACCGTAGACACGGTGCATGCCCGAACCAATCTTCATTTCCCACGGTACAAAGCCGTGCTTGAACAAAATGCCGCGCAGATAGCTGAACATGACGCCCGTATCGATGCCGTGGGGGCAGTACAGGGCGCAGCGGTTGCAGCAAGTGCACTTGCCCCAGGCCGTGTCCATGCACTGCATCATAAATTCCGTATCCACCTTGCCCTTGCGGCGCAGCATCTCGCCCAGGGTGGATTGGATTTTATACGAAGGAATCTGCTTGGGGTCGTTATTGTTGGTTTTGTAAAAAAAGCAACTGTCCGCACACATAGCGCAGTGGGCACAGATTTTGAGCCAAGTGCGCGTGCGGGATTTACAGGTTTTTTCCAGATCGCGGGCCAGAGCTTCCTGGTCCACTTTCATTTCTTTCATCTGACTGTAATATTGTGCGCCGCCCTTGTCCTTCAGCAGATCAAGGATGCCTTCCTTGGTGGTGACAGGGATGTTGTTGCACAGGGTCTGGGACATTGTTTGCTCCTTTCCGGCAAAAAAATATTCCGGTGAGCCCGGCTACCAGGGAAACGCGCCGCCACGGGTGGCGCCGCCGCGCTTGATGGCGAAATCCATGCCGATCTGGGCGCGGGACATGAAGAAGAGCACGATGTGCGAGAGCTTGGTGAAGGGCGCCAGAATGAGGAACAGTTCGCCGCAAAGCACGTGCGCGATCATCCAGCTTTCATAGGAGGCAGTGTTGAGCCGGGCCATAAGCCCGGTGGCGAAGGGCAGAAAGGTCAGGAGCAGGATGAACCAATCCTGGCCGCTGTTGAGCTGGCGCAGGGCCGGAACAGCCAGCCGACGCAGGGCCAGCAGCACCAGGCCGACCACTGCGGCGATGGAGAGAATGTCCGCCAGGGCGCCGGGCAGGGCAGGCAGGCTGATGCCCGTATAGTATTCCAGCAGCACCGTATGGCCCAGCAAAAACAAAGGAATAAGCACCGCGCCGCAGTGCAGGAGGAAAAAGAGCAACGTGGCCACGGGCTGGGCGCGCCAACCGCAGGTGCCACCGGGGATGAGCCATTTGAAGATGGACGTGAGCGCGCCAGGGATGGAGCGGTCCGCATGGTAAGTGTAGGCCACCCGTTCCAGCTTGGCGTCCAGACCGCGCACATAAAAAATAGCGCGGAGCAGAAGACCAACAAAGAACACGGCAAGAGAAATAACAAAAAGGGGTCCGGTAATGAAATCAAGCATCTGATTCTGCCTCCTCACATAGACTGCAAATAATGGCGCACCACCGGCCGATCATTGTTTACCGGCATGTTCAGATGCGATGGTTTCACTATGGCAGGTCCGACAGGACACAAGGCGCGGGCCTTTGCCGGCCTTGACATGGCACGCGGTACAGGTGGCGTGCATGTACTCCACCTGCTTGGCGGCAGGAACGGCGGTCACGTCCTTGAGGGATTCCGAAAGACCGGCGTCCGTCATGTTGTGGCAGGTGGAACAGTCGCCGTCCACGCCTTCCACATAGGCCATGTGAGCGTCATGGTTGAAAAACACCTGCGGCATTTGTTTGGCCTTGACGGCAGGGGTGGTAATGGGGATGCGCTCCGCACTGTAGGCCGCGCCTGACGGCAAGGCCAGGGCGAAGCACACGAACAGCAGGCAGGGGAGGGTGGTTCTGCATCCGAAAGGTTTTTCCCGCATGATAGTTCCTTGCTTCCTGACAGGTCCTGGTGGTTTTTCCCCGGTTACAAACCAGCGCCGGGTATAAAGGTAGGAGCAATTCCACTTTGAAACAGCTCCGGCGGCTGCGGGGGCTACATCCGCCGTGCGGGCGCTGACGCAAGCCTGTTGCGCCGACGCCCGCGCGGCGGGGCCTGCAGCTTTTGGGCGGGTCGGGCCCAAAGCTCCGCTACTTGAAGGAAACCCCGCGCACCTGCAACGGGATTTCCCCTGGTTCCGTAAAGTGGCGGTCAGGCCCGGGCTTTGTCGGCCAGGGCCGTGGCTGCGCTGCGCATAAAGACGGCGCATTTGTACGTATCCTGCTTCATACAGCGCATGGCGTAAGCCGCGGCCATATAAAGGAAGAGGCGGGATTCATAATCCAGTTTGCCTGTCTCAAGCCAATGGTCGTGCGGCTCCTGATCACCGGCAAACCTGCGCGCCAGATCCAGGTCGGCCTGAGCGGACTCTTCACCCGTCAAACGGGAGTACAGGGCGCACATTTCCTCGGCCAGAAACTCACGGTCGGACAACGCTGACATGGCAACTCCCTTGCGTCACACGCGGCTGTGCCCCACAATATATATGAGGCAGATGGAAAGAGCAATTAAATTGTAAAAAACACGATGGAATTAATTCCTACAAAATTATTCTCATATTAAATATACCACGTCAAGGCCTTGGGAGGCTTTTAATCCAAAAAAACAGTATAGTTCCCTCATTTTCAAGAGTGCCTATGTCTGCATGAGAAAAAAATAACAATTAAAAACAACGTCACTAACGTCAAAGGGTTACAAAATACCAAGTTACATAGTATGCAGCTTGGTATTTAGGACTTTTTTGCGTGCGAGTGACCATACTTGCAACAGCATAGCAATGCATTGGAATTGCCCCGTGTTGTCCCAAAAGAATGGTCAATGGCGGACACAATTTGCTTTTGTGAAAATATTATCAATTTCAAGGCTGATTTTTACCCCGGTAGACACAGGTCTTTTACGGGCATGCCTCATAATTATTTATTCATGGAGCGCGAAAACATTGACGAAGCAATAGCTCCTGTGTATGGTGCCTCCATTGGAGAATCCAACTTATATTGTTTCATTTGGAAATGTCACTGTTGCCCACTGCAACGCTAAGACGGCGTCGTGGTGCTAACAAGCAGAGGTAGCTATGGATGATTATCTGAAAGAGGCGCTGGAAATTACCAGGGCACAGGCCGGCGTACGGGTAATGAGCGAAGAGGAGATCGCCACCTTTATTCAGAAAGTGGCTCAAGGCATCCGCGCCGTGGCTGAAGGCGAAGCTCCAATGGAGATGGACAGCGCAGAAATGGCGCAAGAAGCCCGTAAGTCGGTAAAAGAAAAGTCCGTCACCTGCCTTGAATGTGGCAAAAGCTTCAAAATTCTTACCAAGCGCCATCTTGCCAGTCATGGCATGACCACTGCGGAATACCGCGAAAAGTGGGGCTTCAAAAAGGACGCGCCCCTGGTTTGCAAGGCCCTGCAGCGCGAACGCCGCAAAAAGATGAAGGACATGAAACTGTGGGAAAAGCGCCGCAAGGTGCAGTAGGCTCACAGGCCGCCACATTTCGCGCCGCTGTTCTGCCGACCCGGCCGTTGCGTCGGGGGCAGCGGCGGCGAACCCTGTTTTTGCTTTCAGACTTTTTGAATTATGATCAAATCTCTGGCAGTCGGCACGCCGATACAGGCTCTGGATTTGTTGGCGCTGCCGCTTTCCCGTCTTCTGAAACAGGCTACCGCCCTGCGCGAGGCGATTTTCGGTCGGCGCATTGTGCTCTGCGCCATCATCAACGCCCGTAGCGGCAACTGCGCCATGGACTGCCGGTTCTGCTCTCAAAGTCGGCATAACCACACGCCCATTGACATTTTTCCGCTTTTGCCCGACGCCGAGCTGCGGGAGCGCATCCTGCGCATGGCCGCTCTGCCCGTGGCGCACATCGGTATCGTCACCAGCGGCGCGGCCTTGAGCGGGGAGGAATTTTCCCGTCTGCGCGCCTGCATCGCCGCTCTGCCCACAGCCGTGAAGCCGCGGGTCTGCGCTTCACTGGGCCGTCTTGCAGCGGAACAACTCACAGACCTGGCCGCCGCCGGTCTCAGCCGCTACCACCACAATCTGGAAACCTCCCAGGCCTATTATCCGCACGTCTGCACCACCCAGACCTGGGAACAGCGGCGAGAAACCGTGCTGCGCGGCATGCGCGTCGGGTTCACGGCCTGTACGGGTGGCCTGTTCGGCCTGGGCGAAAGCTGGGAGGACAGGGTGGCCTTTGCCTTCAGCCTCAAAAAGCTGGGGGTGCGGCAGGTGCCCATGAATTTTCTGCACCCCCACCCGCAAACGCCGCTGGCCGGGCAGCCTCCCCTTACGGCGGAAGAGGCCCTGCGCATCGTGGCCTTGTTCCGGCACATTCTGCCCACGGCCACCCTGCGCATCTGCGGCGGGCGTCCCGTAGTGCTGGGCGACAGGCAGGCCGAAGCCTTCGCCGCTGGGGCCAATGCCCTCATGACGGGCGACTATCTGACCACGCACGGCCAGTGCCTGGAAAGCGACCTGAATATGCTGGCCCGTCTGGGCCTGGAGGTGGACGGTGACGGCGTCTGCGCTGCGGCGTCCTGAGAGTGCGGTTGCGTGGCCAGGACCGCGCGGCCTGTTTGTGAGCGGATCCGGCACGGATGTGGGCAAAACGGTGACCACAGCGGCCTTGCTGCGAGCCCTGCGCCTGGGCGGATGGGCCGCACAGGCCGTGAAGCCCGTGCAGACCGGCGTCCCCCCCAAAAACCTGTCCAGCGCGCCCCTGGCGGACATGAGCGTTTACGCCGCAGCTGTGGCCGACCTCTCCCCCCGGCTTTTCCCTTCCGTCTCTCCCGCCGCCTGTCTGCACTGCTTTCCCTTGCCGGCTTCGCCGCATCTGGCCGCCGCGCGGTCCGGCGCGCGTCTTACCTGCGCCGGACTGGCAAAGGATGTGGCGCAGCAAGCTCACGCCAGCGGCGCAGCTGTTCTCCTGCTGGAAGGGGCCGGGGGCCTGCGCGTACCCCTCAACGATGACGAAGATCTGCTGGACCTGATGGCTCTGCTGGGGCTGCCGGTGCTGCTGGTGGGCGGCAATTGCCTGGGCGGCATCAACCACATTTTGCTTTCGCTGGACGCCTTGGCCGCGCGGGGGCTGCCCCTGGCGGGGCTGGTGCTCACGCCCACAGAGCGTCCCGACGCCGGTTGCCCCGGCGTGGATGTGCCCGCCATGCTGGCCGATACGGCTCGCCTGCTGCGCGTGCGTCTGCGGGCCGCCGGATGGTCGGACGCCCCGGTGCTGGAGCTGCCCCGCGTGCCGCAGCTGGACGCGGCCGCCTGGGATCTGCTGGCGCGCCGTCTGGAACCGCTGGCCCGGCAATGTGCTGCGCTGGCGGCCCCTCTGGATATGCCGACCGGCCACGCCGGCGCGCCCGCTGCTTTGGCGCGGGCCAAGGCCTGCGTCGCGTCAGCCCTTGGCCTAGCTGATGCCGTCAAACCGTGCGCCCCCGCAGAGGCTGCCGCCGGTCCCAACGCCACGGCAGCGGACGCCGCCGCTTCCCTTATCGCACGCGACCACGCTGCCGTCTGGCATCCCTACGCTGCCGCCTGCCCGCCACCAGTACTGGACGCGGTGCGGAGCACATGCGGCAACCGCATCCTGCTGCAGGACGGGCGAGAGCTGGTGGACGGCATGTCCTCCTGGTGGGCGGCCATCCACGGCTACAACCACCCACGTCTGCTGGCGGCCCTGCAGGCCCAGGCCCGATGCATGCCGCACATTATGTTCGGCGGGCTGACCCACGAACCGGCCGTGGCCCTGGCCGAGCGCCTGCTTGGCCTCATGCCCTCAGGGCTTGGCAAGGTTTTTTTTGCCGATTCCGGTTCCGTGGCGGTGGAGGTGGCTCTCAAAATGGCCCTGCAGTGCCAGCGGGGCAGGGGGGAAGCACAGCGCACACGCTTTCTCACTCCACGCGGGGGCTACCACGGCGACACCTTCGGGGCCATGTCCGTCTGCGACCCCGTGACGGGCATGCACAGCCTGTTTACGGCCGCGCTGCCCCGGCAGATCTTTATGGAACGGCCCGCCTGCCGCTTTGATCAGCCCTTTGACCCCTCCAGCCTGGACGACGCCCGCCGTCTGCTGGCAGCCCACGGGCCGGAGGTGGCCGCCGTCATCCTGGAACCCGTGGTGCAGGGAGCCGGGGGCATGTGGTTTTACCATCCGGACTATCTGCGCGGCCTGGCCGACTTGTGCCGAGAGGCCGGCGCGCTGCTCATCCTGGACGAAATCGCCACGGGCTTCGGCCGCACGGGCAAAATGTTTGCGGCGGAATGGGCCGGGATATGTCCGGATATTCTCTGCTGCGGCAAGGCGCTCACGGGCGGCATGCTGACCCTGGCCGCTACGGCCTGCACGGACAGCGTGGCAGAAGACATCTGCCGCCACAACGGTGTGCTCATGCACGGCCCCACCTTTATGGCCAACGCCCTGGCCTGCGCCGTGGCCGGGGCCAGTCTGGACCTGCTGGCCGAAAACGCCTGGCCGGAACAGGTGGCCGGGCTGGAAGCGACCCTGCGCGCGGGGCTCGCCCCCTGCGCCGCGGAGCCCGATGTGGCGGACGTGCGTGTGCTGGGGGCCATAGGCGTAGTGGAAACGCGCCGCCCGGTCCACACGGCCCGACTGCAGCGCTACTTTGTGGAGCGGGGCGTGTGGCTGCGCCCCTTCAACCGGCTCATCTACATTATGCCCCCCTATAACACGCCGCCGGAAGACGCGGCCCGGCTGTGCGCGGCCGTGCGAGGAGCGCTGCGCGAGGGGGCTCACCGGCCGTGACTTTTTTGGTCTTCTATTTCGCCGTCCTGTTCTTTGTGGCCCTGTGGTCCACCCGCAATGGCGTGGACGCGGCCACCTATTTTCTTAACGGACGGCGCAGCACGGCCTTTGCAGTGGCCCTTTCCATCGTGTCCTCCTGCGTGGGCGGTTCCGCCACCATGGGCATGGCCGGTCTGGCCTGGCAGGTGGGCACTCCGGCCTTCTGGTGGCTGGGCTCCGGGGCTGTGGGCCTTACCGTGCTGAGCCTGTTTCTGGCCCAAAAAGTACGGGAAAGCGGGGCCGTGACCATGCCGGAAATGCTCACAGCCTTTTTGGGAGAACCAAGCCGTCCCCTGGCCTCCGTGATCATTGTCACGGCCTGGCTGGCCATCCTGGCCGCGCAGTTCAGCGCCATGGCGGCCATCATCATGCCCCTGACCGGCCTTGCCAAAGGTCCGGCCGTGCTGCTGGGCGCGGCGGCGCTTTTGGCCTACACCCTGGTGGGCGGGCAGGCGGCGGTCATGAAGACCGACGTGTGGCAGTTTTCCGTGCTCATGGCGGCCCTCTTGCTGGCCCTGGCCCTGAGCGTCAAGGCGGGCGGCGGGCATGCCCTGGCGGCCGTGCCGTTGGAAGCGGTCAATGCGGACTTTCCCGTTTCCAAGCTGCGTTATTACCTCTGCATTCTGGGCGGCAGTTATGTGGTCTGCCCCATGCTGTTCGGGCGTCTGCTCACGGCGCGGGACGCGGCAGCCGCCCGCCGTGGCGGGTTGTGGGCCGTGGCGGGGCTCACCATCACGGCAGCCATCATCGTGGCCCTGGGCATAGCCTGCCGCGACCTGGTGCCCGCAGGCACGCCGCCGGAGCAGGTGCTCAGTGCCGCCCTGCTGACCCATCTGCCGACCTGGGCCTCCACGCCTATTTTGCTGGGCATTTTCAGCGCCATTATTTCAGCCGGAGATTCCTGCATCATCACGGCGGCCTCAGTGTGCAGCAACGATATTCTGCGCCGTCCCGGCGTGGCCGCCTGCCGTCTGTGCATGCTGGGCGCGGCGCTGGCCGCCATGGTGCTGGCCCTCTACGGCAAGGGCATCCTGGCCCTGCTGCTCATGGCCAATGATATTTACGTCTGCGGCGTGGTGCCACCCGTGTTTGTGGGCATGCTCCTCTACCGCAAGGCCCGCTTCCGCCCCTGGGGCGTGGCTGCCGCCATGGCGGCCGGCGGCCTGCTGGGCCTCACGGCTACTCTGAGCGACAACAGCGCCTGGAGCTTTGCGGGCCTTGGCGTGTCCCTGCTGGGCAGCCTGGCTGCGGCGCGCCGCAGGGAGCCCGTCAGGCCGAAGGCGGCAGAGGCAGACCCCGGAATATGAGCCTGGTGGCTGCCGCATCGGCCAGGTCCGCCACATCCATAAGTTTTTCCAGCAGTTCCAGCAGATAGTGACGGTCGTGTTCACAACCGTCCACAAAATCTGCCTCCAACTGGCCGGAATTGATGTATGCCTCCAAGGCTTCCAGGTCCGCGACGGTCAGCATGCTTTCTCCTTGCGCATTGTACTTTTGAGGATATACATTTCAAAAATTTCAGGATGTCCACTCCGGTACAGAACAGTGCAACTAACCAGCGCTGCTGTCTTGGCCCGTAACTAGCGCTGCTGTCTTTGCCCGTAACTTCCTTCGTCGTAACGGGCCGGGCTGAACTTACGCCTCCGGATCGGACGTCTGCTTGCGCAAAGCCATGAGGCAGCGTTGGGTCAAAACGTCGGCAAGCGCCTCCACCACGGCGATTTCTTCGCGCGTGATGGCCGGATAGTGGATGCCCGCGCTCACGCATACGGCGCAGCCGAGGCCATCGGCCAAGGCGGTGGCCGTGCGCAGGGCCAGGACGTCCTCCCGGTGGCCGGGCAAAACCAGCAGCCGCCCCTGGGCCTGGGCCCCCGACGCAGGGGCATAGGCCAGGGCTACGGCCCCCAGATGGGCCGTGCCGCCGCCCAGCAGCACCTGCAGGTCGCCACCCTGGCGGCAAACGCGCAACTGCAGGCAGATTCTGCCCTGACGGGCGGTAAAACGCATATTTCCTCCCAGACAATGGCGCAGGCCTCCGCCGCCACAGCTTTCCCGCCCGGCGCAAGGGTGGTTGCACGCCCTTTGCAGCGTCGTCGCGCCGCTGCTATTCTACCTTCCCGGGCCCGCAGCCGCAAGGCCGCTGTCTTGACGCTGCCGCCCGCTGCCCGTACCATCCGCGCATCCCCCGCGCCGCATTCCCGCATCCCTGCGGACGCGCCGCTTTTGGAACAGATTGCCTTTGAGAATAGGTATTCTCAAAGGTTACGACACGCTCGCTCCGGCGCTTAACAGCGCAAATAAGTTGCGCTTGCGCTTCCCGGCGGGCGTCTGCTTACGCAACCGCCAGAACATTTCAACGTTGAAATGCCTACTGCAAGACCTGGAGACGTCATGACCCTGGATCCCACCCGGCACCCCGATTGGCAACTGGCCCAGGAAGCCGAATCCCATATGAAGCCCATCCTCACGCTGGCCGCGGAAATGGGCCTGGAATCTTCTGAAATTCTGCCCTATGGGCACTATATGGGCAAGATTGAGCAGCAGGCCGTGCTGCAGCGTCTGGCGGACAAGCCCGACGGTCTTTATATAGATGTGACGGCCATCACCCCCACGCCCCTGGGCGAGGGCAAATCCACCACTACCATTGGTCTGGTACAGGGCCTGGCCCGACGCGGACTGCGCTCTTCGGCGGCCATTCGCCAGCCTTCGGGCGGCCCCACCATGGGCATGAAGGGTTCGGCTGCCGGTGGGGGGCTTTCGCAGTGCATTCCACTGGCGCCCTATTCTCTCAACTTCACAGGGGACATCCACGCCGTGGGCGCAGCCCATAACCTGGCCATGACCGCCCTGACGTCCCGCATGCAGCATGAGCGCAACTACGACGACGCCACCCTGGAACGGCTTTCGGGCATGCGCCGCCTGAACATTGACCCCACCCGCGTGAACACGGGCTGGGTGGTGGACTTCTGCGCTCAGGCCCTGCGCCATGTGGTCATCGGTATAGAAGGCGAAGGCCGCCGCAATGACGGCTTCATGATGCGCTCGCACTTTGACATCACCGTGGCCTCGGAGGTCATGTCCATCCTTTCGGTGGCGCGTGATCTGCGGGATCTGCGGCAGCGCATGGGCCGTATGGTGCTGGCGCTGGACCGTGACGGCAAGCCCGTGACCACCGCCGACCTGCAGGTGGACGGAGCCATGACCGCCTGGCTGGTGGAGGCCGTGAAGCCCAACCTGATCCAGACCATGGAAGGCCAGCCCGTACTGGTGCACACAGGGCCTTTTGGCAACATCGCTCTGGGGCAGAGCTCCGTCATTGCCGATCGGGTGGGCCTCAAACTCAGCGAGGCGCATGTGACCGAATCGGGCTTTGCCGCCGAAATGGGCTATGAAAAGTTCTGGAACCTCAAATGCCGCTACAGCGGTCTGACCCCGGACGCGGCAGTGCTGGTGGCCACAGTGCGCGCGCTCAAATACCACGGCGGCGCGCCGCAGCTGCGCCCCGGTCAGCCCTTGCCCGAAGCCTATACCCACGAGGATCTGGCCCTGGTGGAGGCCGGTTGCGTCAACCTGCTGCACCATCTGGGCATTGTGCGGCGCTCCGGCGTGCCGGCCGTGGTCTGCCTCAACCGCTTTCACACCGATACCCAGGCGGAGCTGGATACGGTGCGCCGCATCTGCGAAAAGGCCGGGGCGCGGGTGGCCGTTTCCGACCACTGGGCGCGGGGCGGCGAAGGCGCGCTGGAGCTGGCCGACGCCGTGCTGGACGCCTGCCGCACGGACCGCCGCGCATTCCGCCCCCTGTACGACTGGAATCTGCCCCTGCGGGAACGCATTGTGCGCATCGCCCGCGAGGTTTACGGCGCGGACGGCGTGGATTTTGAACCCCTGGCGGCCCAGCGTCTGGCCGCCTTACAGGAACGGCCCGACGCGGCTGAGCTGGGCGTCTGCATGGTCAAAACCCAGTATTCTCTGTCTGATGACCCCAGCAGGCGGGGCGTGCCCGCCTCCTGGCGGCTGCACGTGCGCGACGCACTCCTGTTTGGCGGCGCTGGGCTGGTGGTGCCGGTAGCGGGCGACATCAGCCTTATGCCGGGCACGGGCTCACGGCCGGGTTTCCGCAACATTGACGTGGATGTGGAAACGGGCCAGGTTTCGGGGCTGTTTTAGCGCCTTTTCCCTTTGAAGTTGCTCTGGCCACGGCCTGAACAGACGCCCGCACACAGGTATAAACGCCGTTTATTTGTACTGTTAAACCCCGATCATTCCGGGATTGCAGCGCGTGAACCGCAGCGCCTGTATGGTGGATGGCCGTCCTGCATTGCCGCCGGACGGTTCAAACCTGCGCGGCTCTGCAGCCCTGCGACAAAGGAAGAACAATGTACCGTTATTATATTGAGAAGATAACCGTGACCGAGGCGGATATGGACATGCAGGGCAGAGTGAGCAACCTGCGCTATGTCCAGTGGATGCAGGATCTGGCCGTGGCCCATTCCGCAGCCAACGGCTGGAGCATGGAGCGCTATGCGGCCGTGGGCCAGGGCTGGGTGGTGCGGCAGCACCGCATTACTTACCGCAAACCGGCAGTAGCGGGGCAGGTCATCAGCGGGGCTACCTGGGTAGCCGACTTTGCCTCGCGCCAATGCACGCGACGCTATCTTTTTTGGCGCGGCGCGGATGCGGCTCTCCTGGCGGAAGCGGAAACCCTCTGGATCTATATTGATTATGCCAGCGGACGGCCCGTGCGCATTCCTGAGGAACTCAGCCGGGACTTTGCGGCAGCCGAGGAAGCGGAAGTGCGGGCAGCCCTGGCCGCGGGGTAAGAGGGCGTCGGCCCGCAAACAGGGTCGTGTCGCCCTTTGGCGCAGGCCGGTTGTCAGCGCGGCTTTCCCCCGGCCTTTCCGGACTGGCCGTCTGCGCGGGAGAGGCGTTCCAGCAGGCGGTCGTAGTAGGGGTCGTCCTGCTCCAGATGGATGGGCCGCTGAAAACGGATTTGCGCCCGCGTAATCATAAAGCGCAGCCGCTGCATCTGGCGTACGCGCTCCTGCTCGTCCTCACACTGCTCCAGCAGGTCCACCAGCCGGTTCAGTTCTTTGCGCTGCTCCAGCTCCGGCGGCAGGCAGCCGGCGTTGCTCAGAATTTTGTAGGCCATACGCAGTTCTTCGGGCACGTGGCTCATGTCCTCCAGCTCCAGGGGGCGACCCGTGCCGGGGAGGTTGTCAAAAACTCCCTGGGCCTGGGCCTCGGCGATGCGTTGCTCAGCGATGAACTGGATGACGGAAAAGGGATTGGCTTCGGCCATGACGGTGGACCTTGCGGACGGGCGCGCGGATTTTTCCGCCCGGTTGTTTTGCGCAGGGTACGCCAGGCGCGGACCTGCGCGAGAGAAATTTTTTTGAGGTTTTTTCCCCAAAACCGCTCTGCTATTTTTCTTCTCCCGGCAAGGACGGCGGTTCGGCGTCGGGCTCATCATCTGGCCCGTCACCTGGCGCGCCGCCTATCGGGCCTGTGGCCGACGGAGCGGGCTGCGGGGCGTCGGCCCAGAGTTTTTTCCATTCCATAAGCAGGCGGAGGGCCTCCAGGGGGCTGAGGGCTTCGGGCTGCAGCTCACGCAGCAGGCGTACCAAGGGGTGTTCCAGATTTTCAGGCGGGGTGGGCTCCGGCAGGGCTTCCGTTGCAGCGGGTTCCGGTTCCGGCAGGTCCAGGCCCGGCAGGGCCACAGCCGTTACCACGGTTTTGCGCGCGCCTTCCCGGCCCCGTTCCAGGCCAGCCAGAATGGTTCTGGCCCGCTGCACCACAGACCCCGGCACGCCGGCCAGGCGGGCCACCTCCACGCCGTAGCTGCGGTCCGAGGGGCCGGGCACCAGTTTGTGCAGAAAAAGGATGTCGTTATTGTATTCGCGGATGGCGATATTCATGGTGAACACGCCGGGCACGCGGCCTTCCAGGGCGGTGAGCTCGTGGTAGTGGGTGGCAAAGAGGGTGCGCAGTTCACCGCCCGCGCGGCGGGCCAGGTCTTCCACCACGGCCCAGGCCAGGGCCACGCCGTCGTAGGTGCTGGTGCCCCGACCGATTTCGTCCAGAATGATCAGGCTGCGTCTGGTGGCCTGCCGCAAAATGCGGGCCGTTTCCATCATTTCCACCATAAAGGTGCTCTGGCCCTGGGCGAGGTTGTCCGAAGCCCCCACGCGGGAAAAGAGGCGGTCCACCAGGCCGAGACGCGCCGCATCCGCCGGCACCATGGAGCCCATCTGGGCCAGCAGGCAAATGATGGCCACCTGACGCAGCACCGTGGATTTGCCCGCCATGTTGGGACCGGTAAGCAGGCAAAGGCGGCGGCGCTCGTCCAGGACAAAATCGTTGGGCACAAAGTTGGCCCGGCCCTGGATGGCTTCCACCACGGGGTGGCGGCCCTGACGGATTTCCAGGTGGGCGTCGGCGGTAAGTTGCGGCATACGCCAGCCCTGGGCGCGCCCCACCTGGGCAAGGCTCTGCCAGTAGTCCAGATGGGCAATGCAGTCGGCCATCTGGATAATGCGCGGCCGCTGGGCCGCCAGTTGAGCGCGAAGCTCCTGAAAGAGGCTATATTCCAGGCTTTTACGCTTTTCCGCCGCGGAGAGCAGTTCCTCTTCCAGTTCTTTCAGCTCGGCGGTGGTGAAGCGTTCCGCATTGGCCAGACTCTGACGGCGGATAAAATGGTAGGGGACCGGCCCACTGTGGGCCGCGCGGGAAATTTCGTAGTAGTAGCCGAAAACGCGGTTGCAGCCCAGTTTGAGGCGGCTGATGCCGGTTTTGGCCTGTTCTTCGGCCAGCATGGCCTGCAGCTTCTGCTCGCCGTGCTCCACCAGGTCCAGCAGGCGGTCCAGCTCCACATTGTAGCCAACTTTGAACAGCCCGCCCTCCGTGATCACGGCGGGCGGAGCATCCACCAAAGCGGCATCAAGGAGGGCGGCGCAGTCTTCCATGCTGTCCCAGGCGCGGAGTATTTCTTCTATGGCCTTGGGGGGCGCGGCATCCTGTTCGCCCTGATTGGGCGGAAAAGAGTCCTCCAGGGCCGCCAGCACCTGGGGCAGGGCGGCCAGACTCTCCCGCAGAGCAATGCAGTCGCGCGGCGCACCCTGATTTAGGCTGATGCGTGTGGAAAGACGTTCCAGATCGTAGACCCGGTCCAGAGCCGCGCGCAGGGCCTCGCGCCGGGCGTCGCAGGCGTGGAAAAAGACCACAGCCTCCTGAATGCGTCTGATGGGTCCGGCCTCGCGCCAGGGGTGGCGCAGCATGTCCTCCAGCAAGCGACCGCCCATGGGGGTGAGGGTCTGGTCCAGCACATGGCGAAGCGTACCTTTACCTCTACGGCCGTTGAGCCGGACAAAAATTTCGAGATTGCGTTCGGTGACGTCGTCGATGATCAGGCGACGGCTCAGGTCCAGAGGCCGGAAGGGCTGGAGGTGGTCCGGGCTGCGCATCTGCGTTTGATTGAGATAAAGCAGGAGCGCGCCGCAGGCGCGGACAAGCTCCGGCCTGCCTTCCAGCCCCAGGGCCCCCAGTTCGCGCACGCCTTGGGCGGTCAGCACGCGCTCCGTGGCGCGCTGCACGTCGAACTGCGGACGCGGCAGGCGCACCAGGCGCACGCCGTCCAGCAGCGTGCGGGGTGGCGGTTCCAGCCCTTCGGGCGTGAGCAGTTCGCGGGGAGCCAGCTTTTGCACCCACTGCCAGAGCTCGGCGGGGCGCTTAAATTCCAGGCCGGACCACTGGCCGGTGGAGATGTCCGCCCAGGCAAAGGCGCCGCCCTGGTCCGGCGCGGCGGCATAGAGCGCGCCCAGATAGTTGTGGCTCTTGGTCTGGAGGTTGGCGTCCTCCAGTACCGTGCCCGGCGTGATAACTCTGGTGACGGCGCGTTTGACCAGGCCCTTGGCGGCCTTGGGGTCTTCGGTCTGGTCGCAGATGGCAATCTGGTAGCCCTTGCCGATGAGCTGGGCCACATAGCTTTCCACGGCGTGCCAGGGCACGCCGCACATGGGTACGGGGTTTTCCGCGTCGCGGCTGCGGCTGGTGAGGGCAATGCGCAGTTCGCGGGCGGCCGTGCGGGCGTCGTCAAAAAAAAGTTCGTAAAAATCCCCCATGCGGTAAAAGAGCAGGGCATCAGGATGTTCGGCCTTGATGCGCAGGTACTGCTCGAACATGGGGGTCATTTTTACCGGGGCTTCAGGCATGGCTCAAAGGGTAAAAGGTGCAGAAAGACGCGCCCGCAACAGGCGTGGACGCGGCAAACAATGTGAACACGCTGCGCGCCCTTGCAGCCCATAAAACGGCGCAGACACGGAACGCGGCCGACAACTGCGTGCGGGACGTGGCCGCAGACGGCCCGGAGCGCGTGGCGCGTGTTGGCCCGTGAGCGCACGGTCAGCACGCAGCGGGGAAATTACGGCCGGTCTGGGTCCGGGGCCAGAGCCGCGCCTTCTGCGGTCAGATCTGCCCCTTGGGGCGCACAGGCAGCTGCATCGGCCTTGCCGCCGGTTTTGGCTTCCAGCGCGGCGGCTTTGTCGGCCTTGCGCAGGAAGGTGGCGCGCGCGGTTTCACTACCCAGCTTTTTGCGGAGCTTTTCCACTTCGCGCTCCAGACTGCTGATCTGCCACTTGTGCTTCAGCAACCGTGCGGAAAGATTGACCTTGTCCCAGACCAGGAAGCAGAGCGTGAAGAGCGCGCCCAGAGCAAAGGCCGCCACCACCAGGAAATAGAACGGCAGTGGGATGGAGGACATGGGCGGAATGAAAAAGAGGTTGAGCGTAAGAACCAGTTGCTGGGAAAGGGAGGCCTGGTTCTGGAAAAAGAAAACCAGGGACAGAAAAAACACCACGGCAAGCAGCAGAACCTTGACATACCGCATGGGCACACTCCTCACAGGCTAAAAAACGCTGAAATAAACTGTACGCTGCATGGGCTCTTGCGGATGTCGCTTCCCGCCCTGTAGGCGGGTGCGCCTCCCGCCGAGGATTGCCCGGTCCCCGGCCTTGGCGGTCCCGGCGTCGGCGGACCGCCTGACGCGGCATGCGGCACGCGTCGCAAAAAAGTTTGGCTGTCCGCCGTGGTTTGTCGGGGCGGGCAGGGCCTGCGGCCGCACCGGCAAAGGGCACGACGTTTGGGGGTCGCGCGGCCGAAAAATTCTTTGGCCGGGTCGCACCAGCGGCGTTCCGGCCGACGTATCCTGCAGTTGCTGCGGCACGCCGCAGCACAGTCGGCACTGCGGGCAGGGGGCGTCAGTCCGTCAGGGCAGCCAGGCGCACGGCCACGGCCTGAGGCGCAAAGTAGGGCCGCAGGGCCGCATAGCTGCAGCTGAGGTGCTGCGGCATGGTGCGTACCTCGTCAAATACGGCCATAAAGGAGGAATCCCCGTTCCAGCGCGGCACCAGATGAAAGTGCAGATGCTCCCGAATGCCGGCGCCCGCGGCCTCGCCTTGGTTCAGGCCGATATTGATGCCCGGACAGGTAAAGTGTTCCTTTAATATAGTGGCGCAGACCTGCAAAAGGTCCATAATTTCATGCGCTTCTCGGCGTGAAAGCTCGGCCAGCAGCATGACGTGGCGGTAGGGGCAGACCATGATGTGCCCGTTATTATACGGGTATTTGTTCATGATCACAAAGCAATGTTCCCCGCGGTAGAGCACGAGCCGCTCCGCGTCTTCTTCCGTGCCTTGGGGCAGGCAGAACACGCAGGTATCGGGTTTCGGGCCCAGAATGTAGTCTATACGCCAAGGCGCCCACAATTGTTTCATAATGTTGAGCTATACACCGCTTAGGGCCGACGGGCAAGGGGGGCCCCGCCGGACGTGCGGCCGTTTTTTGCCAGCAGGCTTTTGGCCAGGGCCAGCTGGCTTTCGGCATTGGGAGCCTGGCCGTCCAGCTTGGCGCGCAGCACGGCCGCCAGAATCCGGCTGTAGGCCGGACCGGGGAGAAGCCCCAGGCGCTGCAGATCCTGGCCGGTGATGTCTGCCTTTTCTCTTCGCCATTGGGTAATGTAGCGCGAAATGTTTTTTTGCAGGGGCGCATCGCTGGTTCTGGCCATGAGGTAGAGCAAAAACTCCAGGCGCAAGGGCCGGAGCAGGGCGCAGAGTTCGCTGGGCCGGGCCGATGTTTCTTGCCAGTTGGTCAGCTGGCTGCCCAGGGCGCGCAGACGTTCTCGTTGGGCCAGCACTGTGGCGCGCAGGGCTTCGGGCAGGCCCAGGCGGCGGTAGTGTTCCAGCGTAAGGGCATAATTCAGACCATGGTTGAGGCCCAGAAAATAGACCAGCCAGGGCAGGGGCTGTTCCTCAAAATAGAGCAAACGGTACCAGCCGAGAATTTCCTGCAGCCCCTGCAACAGGGCCTTGCGTGCGGGGATCAGGGCCAGTTGGGGGGCTATGGTCTCCCAGATGCCCAGCTGGTCCATGCGCGTGAAGCAGGCCAGGGGGGCTTCTTCATCACAAATGTGCTTGAATTCGCTGAACAGGCGCTGGGGCGAAAGGCGGTCCATGAGCTTGAGCGACAAGGCGTTTTTGACCAATTTTTCCGTGCCCTGGCCCAGATGGAAGCCGTAACGCTGCTCAAAGCGCACAGCGCGCAGGCAACGGGTGGGGTCTTCCACAAAGCTCAGGGTGTGCAGCACGCGGATGACCTTATCCTTAATGTCCCGTTGCCCGCCGAAAAAATCCACCAGCAGGCCAAAGGGGTCATCCAGACGCACGGCCAGGGCGTTGATGGAAAAATCTCGCCGGAAGAGGTCCATTTTGAGGGATGAAAGCTCTACTGTGGGCAGGGCGGCCGGGTGTTCGTAGTATTCCAGCCGGGCTGTGGCCACGTCCAGGCGTTGTTCCTGCCCCTGGGCGTCGGGAAAGATGACCATGGAAGTAAGAAATTTGCGGTGCTCCCGCACGCGGCCGCCCAGTTCACGGGCCAGTTCGCGGGCCAGGGCCAGGCCGTCGCCTTCCACCACCAGGTCGATATCCTGATTGGGCCGCTGCAGCAGCAGGTCGCGCACAAAACCGCCCACGGCGTAGACCGGCAGACCGCGGGCCGCGCCCAGACGCCCGGCCAGGTGGAGCAGATCCCGCGTGGACGCGGGCAGGCGGTCCTGGATGAGCTTGGCCAGGGAGCGTTCCTTGCCGCCGCCTTTGTGCTCCGGCAGATGGCCGGAGGCGTTGGCAAAGACGTTGATGAGGTCTGTGCGGGTGACCACGCCCACAACTTTGTTATCCTCCACAATGGGCGCCAGCCGTTGCCGTCCGCCCACAATGACGTCCGTAAGATCCTGCAGGCTCGCGTGCGGCGGCAGGGTGCGCACATGGCGGGTCATGTATTCCTCTACCCTGGCCACGGCCAGGCCGTGGGCCACGGCGCGCGAGGCCGTCTGCGCGTCCAGCAGCCCCACGCAGGCGCGGCTGCCCGGCGCAAACACGGGCACGGCCTTGAGCCCGAAGTGGAGCATAAGCTCGTCCGCCTCGCGGATGCTGGCCCCGGCCTCAATGCCCACGGCCGGCACAGACATATAGTCCCTGGCCGTTTTGTCCGGATGCGCCTGGGCGTAGAGCTCCCGCAATATGGTTTCGCGCACTTCGTGCAGGGTCATGGAACGGATGGAGGCCGAAGCGGCGTAAGCATGCCCGCCGCCGCCCAGCGCAGCGCAGACGTCGCCCACGTTGACCGCCTCGCTGCGGCTGCGGGCCACCACCTGGATGCGGTCTTCCATCCTGCCGACGGCAAAGAGCACCGTGAATTTTTCCATTTCCATCAGGCGGTGCGCCAGGTAGGCAAAATCGCCCAGATAGTGCTCCATGGAGGCCTCGGCCAGAGCCACGCTCACGTCGTTGATGACGTAGGTCTGCACAGACTCCAGCAGACTGTTGAGGGCCTGAACGTGCAGGCTGGTGAGCTGGTGGGCGGCCAAGTCGTCTATGCGGTTCACGTCCATGCCCTGACTGAGCAGCCAGGACGCGGCCTGAAAGTCCTCTTCCGTCGTGGAGGAATAGGTGAAGGAACCCGTATCGCCGTAAATGCCCAGGCCCAGCAAGGTGGCTTCTTCCGGGGTAAGGGCAATGCCGCGCTCACGCAGGTGGCGCACCATCAGGCTGGTCAGCGCGCCCACGCGGGCCGTGTAGGCCGCGTCCGCCGTCACGTCGTCGGCAGCGTCGGGGTGGTGGTCCCAGACTTCCAGCCGCAAACCTGGGCGGTCCAGCAGGGGGGCCACATGCCGCACGCGGCCGCGCTGACGGGTGTCTACCAGCACCAGACGGTCAAAGGCGGCCCAGTCCAGGCTGTCGGCGGTGACGAAGTCGTAGGTCTGGGCGTCCAGGCGGGCATAAAGTTTTTGCAGGCCGCGTTCCTGCGTGCCGGGAAAGAGCAGCACGCAGGGAGCATAAAGCCGACGGGCCGCCAGCATGGCCGCAAAAGCGTCGAAATCCGCGTTGGCGTGGCAGGTGACGAGGGTGGCGGGGCTCACACGCGGCTCCGGGGGTGAAACTGGTGGTGCAGGGCGCGCAACCGCTCGGCCTGCACATGGGTGTAGATTTCTGTGGCGCTGATGTCCGCGTGGCCCAGGAGCAGCTGCACGGAGCGCAGATCCGCGCCGCCTTCCAAAAGGTGTGTGGCAAAGGAATGGCGGAAGGTGTGCGGTGAAATGGCGCGGCGGATGCCGGCCTGCAGGGCGTAGTTTTTGACCATCTTCCAGACGTATTGGCGGCTCAGAGCCCGGCCCGAACGGTTGACGAAGAGCTGCCCGCCCGTGGGGCTGAAGGCGGGCCGCCAGTCCTTAAGATAGGTGGCAAGCATCTGCTGCATGGCGTCGTGCAAAGGGACAAGGCGTTCCTTGGCGCCCTTGCCGAAAACGCGCACCAGCCCCCGCTGCAGGTCCAGATCCAGGACGTCCAGATTGCACAGCTCGGAGACGCGCAGCCCCGCCGCGTACAGCATCTCCAGCATACAGCGGTCGCGCGCGCCTGTTTTAACGCCGCAGTCTGGCTGGGCCAGCAAAGCCTCCATTTCATCCTTGCGCAGCACCTCCGGCAAATGCAGGGGGAGCTTGGGATTTTCCAGCAGCAGAGCGGGGTTCTTGGTCACCGCGCCCGCGTCCAGGGCAAAGGCAAAAAAAGCCCGCAAGGCCGAAAGCCGCCGCGCCAGGGTGCGCCCCGTGTTCTGGTGCGCCCGCAGCCAGGAGAGGTAGAGGAAAATTTCCTGCTCGTCCGGCGTGGCCGGAAGGCGGCCGCCGCTCAGGGCCAGTTCTTCCTGAAACAGAAAAAAATTTTCCAGGTCTTGGCGGTAGGCCTCCACGGTACGGACGGCCAAACCGCGCTCGGCCAGCAGATGGTCGCACCACTGCGGCAGCAGCGGCGCCAGAGGCGAAGAAAAGGGCGGGCTTTGCGTCATGGACTCCATGCTAGCCGTCTTGCCTCCGGGGGGCAAGGGGCGGGGGTGGCCGCGGCTTTTCCGTCGGGCAAAGCTGTGCTATGCCGTGTCGGCGGCACACGTTCAAGCGCGGTTTTGTTGCAGTGCCCTGCAATTCTGCTGCCGGAAATCCGCAGAAGGAGGCGTTATGCGGTCTGACGAGGCTTTACGGGCCTATGTGGGGCTGGGATCCAACGCGGCCGGGGCTGCGGAGCATCTGGAGCAGGCGCTTGCGGCTTTGGCGGCCCTGCCGGATATGCGGCTGGGCGTGGTTTCGTCCGTCTACGCCACGGAGCCGCAGGACTATGCGGACCAGCCCTGGTTTCTGAACCGGGCGGCGGAGCTCTTGCCCGGAGCGGACTGGGAACCCCACGCCCTGATGGATGCGCTGCTGCAGATTGAGGCGGCCCAGGGACGGGTGCGCAGCCCGGACCCGGCCCTGCGCTACGGACCGCGCGTCATTGACCTGGATTTGCTGCTTTTTGGAGATGTGCAGAGCACACACCCACACTGTCTTTTGCCCCATCCGCGCCTGACGCGGCGGGCCTTTGTGCTGGTGCCCCTGCTGGAGGTGGCCCCGCAGATCCGCATCTGCGGTCTGCCTGGCCGCCAGTGGCTGGCGCGTTTGCCCTGGCGGCTGGAAGGGCACAGAATTTTTCAGTGACGGGGCGCGGCCCCTGTGCTACAAATGCTCGGCAGCGGCCAGCGCGCCGCGCGTCATTTTTTGTCAAGCCCCCGGCGCGGTCCCTGCGGCCGCAGTTTGGGTTGGAGGAGCGTTGCATGTGGAAATGGCTGATTCTTATTGTGGCGGGCTATGTGCTGTACCGCCTGTTTGCCAATGACCTGCTCAAAAAGAAAAAAGAACACAAAGAAGACAGCGCCGCCGAAGTAGAGCGTAAAGTGGCCGCCGGCGAGATGGTCAAAGACCCGGAATGCGGGGCCTATGTTTCTACCGAGGGCAATATCTCCGTACGGGACGGCGAAAAGATTTACCGTTTTTGCAGTTACGAGTGTCGAGACAAATTTTTGCAGCGCCTGCAGGAAGGGGGCCGCGAACTGCCGCCCAGGGATAAGGATACAGAAGAATAGGGCGGCCATACGCGCCGGGACGGCAAGGACCAGCCCCTGGCGCACAGGACGCCATATCTTCGCGGTCGCGGCAGGTCACGGGAAAAAACAGCCCTTGGCGCGTGGGCATGGATAGGCTTGCAGCAGGCTGTGGACGCGCAGGCGGCCGCTCGTCGCAAAGGAACAGGCGTCGTTTGCTCCTTATTGGCCCGTTTGCGACGAAGGACGTTACGGGCAAAGACAGCAGCGCTGGTTACGGAGCAACGTCAGTGGTGCGGATGCGCGGTGCAGCGCTGAGCGGGCAACCTGCGCAGCCGTACATAGAGAAATTTACGAATACGCAGTTTCGAAAAACGTAACAAATCCCCCTTGGCTATGCAGATCGGCCAAGGGGGATTTTTTCGGCAGTCGGGATCGCGCTTATTTCATGCCGGCCACGCGGCCCAGCATACTCTGAACGTTCTGCACGCTTTTGCTGAGGCTGCTTTTGGCCTCGTCAAATTCTTTCTGCAGGCTGTCCATGAGCTCGCGTACGGAAATAATAGCGTTGACGCGCGCCACATTGGCCCCACAGAAGGCGAAGCCGCGTTCCAGATTGCCGCGCATGGCGTTGATCAGGGCCTGAGCGATGCAGTAGGGCGTTTTTTCCTGCTCGCAGGTTTTGACGCAGTGGAAGATGCATTTGAAGGGCTTTTTGTTGCCCGCGCGGGATTCCTGGATAAATTCGTTTTCCAGAGCGCGTCCGGGCATGCCCACCGGGCTTTTGATAATGGTCACGTCTTCGGGGCGGGCCGCCAGGTAGGACTGTTTGAAGCGTTCGTCGGCATCGCATTCGTGGGTGGCCACAAAGCGGGTGCCCATCTGCACGCCGGAAGCGCCGAGGTTCAGAAACTTCATGATGTCCGCGCCGGAATAGACGCCGCCTGCGGCGATGACGGGCACGGACCGGCCGCACTTGTCTTCCATGGGTTTGACGGCGTCCACCACCTGGGGCACCAGCACTTCCAGGGCGTGGGCGGGGTCGTGCAGCTCTTCCGGCTTAAAACCCAGGTGGCCGCCGGCCTTGGGGCCTTCCACCACAAAGGCGTCCGGGGTGTAGCCGAAATGGGTCACCCATTTTTTGGCAATGACCGTGGCTGCCCTGGCCGAAGACACGATGGGCACCAGCTTGGTCTTGAATTCTTCTTTCTTTTCTTCACACATCTGGAGCAGGTGCCGGGGCATATCCAAAGGCAGTCCTGCGCCGGAAAAGATGATGTCCGCCCTGTTTTCAATGGCCGTACGCACCATCTGCGTAAAAGTGGTGAGAGCCACCATGAGGTTGACGCCGATGATGCCGTCCGTCATCTGGCGGGCTTTGAGTATTTCAGTGCTCAGGGCGCGCAGGTTGGCGGTGAGCGGGTCTTTGGCCACATCGGGTTCTTTCATGCCGATCATGGCTCCGGCAATGACGCCGATGCCGCCCTGATTGGCCACGGCCGACGCCAGACCGGAAAGTGAGATGCCCACGCCCATGCCGCCCTGAATAACAGGGATGCGGGCCGTGAGATTACCTATGCGAAGCGCGGGGAAAGGCATGACAAGACCTCCGTCCTGACGGAAACGGGAAAGCGGGCAGGGCCGCGGATTGACGACCAGATCGTTCCCCGGTGATTTTTGGAATAAATATAAGCGCATTTCTTACGGGGCGCAACAGGGAATTGTTGTCAGAACGCCAACCGGGCGCGGGTATTCAGATTTTTTATGATACGGCAGCCGGGCAGGACGGTCAGAACCGTATTCGTCTTATGTTATGCTGCTGCCGGAGATGCCGGACGAAAAAAGAAATTTCACGGGGCCATGCCCCTGAACCGCCAAAGGCTTCTGCCGCAACAACCAATGTCCGGGCCAGAGCATTGCAACGTTACAGGGCCCTGGCGCTTGTGTAAGCAGACGTCCGCTGTGGAGGCGCAAGCGTAGCTGCAGCCGTAACGACGCGGAAAGTTACGGGCAAAGACAGCAGCGCTGGCTACAGATACAGACAGCACAGCCTCTGTATTTGCGCGGGTAAGCGACGCAACGGGCATGCCGTAGCTGTTAAAAATACATTTTCTTATCTAAACGGTGCAGAGGCCTGCGTAAGGGCAGTAGCGACAGTGCTTGTCGGGCCGGGCCGCAAAGTGCGGGGCGCGCGTCAGGTGCAGGAGAGTGAGCTCCAGGGCCGTGCGGCAGTAGCCCAGGGCGGCCTGCACGTCCTCACCCACAAGGCCGCCGAACAGGGGGGCCTCCCGGCCCGTGTCGCCAAGGTCCACCAGGGCCGCGTCGCCAAGGGGGCCCAGGCCCGCGGCCTGGGCCATGAGCAGATAGACGGGCAGCTGCAGGCTGCGGAGCCGCTCGCAAAGTCGGCAGAACAGGGCGTCCAGATCCTCCAGGGCTTCCGCAGGGGAGGCGGCTTCGCCGGTCTGGCCATTCAGGCGGTCACAAAGCTGCCCGGCCTGACGGAAAAAGCGTACGTCTGTCCATAGGTCGCCATCTGGCAGTTTGATGCGGCCGGTCTTGTAGTCCAGCACATGGAGCAGGCCGTCCCGTCGGTCCAGACGGTCGCAGACGCCCTTAAAGGCATAGTCGGCCCCGGCCAGGCGTAAAGTGGCGTCCAGAGGCGTTTCCAGAGCGTCGATCAGGGTGGTTTCGGGCTGGTTGTCCAGAAAGCGCTGCAGCCGCATGGGCACGGCTTCCTTAAGAATAAGCAGACTGTCCGGCGGCAGTTGCGCTTCCAGCCCGGAAGAGGCGAGAGCCTGAACAAAGGCGGCCTGTACGGCGGCGGGGCCCAAAGCGCTGCGCCGGACGCTGCGCTGCAGGTACGGGGCATACAGCGCGCGCAGGGTTTCATGAACGCAAATGCCCACCGCAGCCGGGTCGTCGCCCTCGTTGACCTCCTGCGGTGGTTCCAGGGCGCAAAGATACTGGCGGACAAAGCGCAAGGGACATTCCAGATAGACGTCCAACAGAGTGGCGGAAAGGGGACGGCGTAAAAGTCGCCTCAAAGCCGTATCCAGCCCGCCCTGACGTGGCAGGCTTTGGGGGTGCGCGGCAAAGGCGCGCAGGGTGCAGCGGGCCGCCGTGAGCGGCCCCTGGCCGGGTTCGAGCAGGGCCCCCCGACTTTGCTCCTCCTCCCAAAGCAGTTGTTCCACAAAACGGCTGCGACTTTTCTTCCCATCAAAAAGTTCGGAGCGGGTGATGCCCTCCTGCCAGAAAAAACGTACTTCCCGCGCCCCGGCGCAAAGGCGGTAAAGGGTATAGGCGGCGGCCTTTTCGCGCCCACGGGCGTCGGGCAGGCCCAACACGCGGCGCAGGGCATCGGGCAGCAGCGGGTCCGGGGCGGGCGCGCCCGGCAGCTTGTCGTCCGTGGCGTCCACAATGAGCACACGGTCAAAGTGCAGCAGGCGGGTTTCCAGCATGCCCAAGACCTGCAGGCCCGTGAGCGGTTCAGCCTCAAAGGGCACGCGCTCCTGCTCCAGCATGCCACGCAGTACCGCGTGCAACACTGCAGGCTGCAAGGGGGTCTGCGCCAGGCAATTGTCGCGCAGCCGCGGGGCCACATGACGGCTCAGGCGGTAGAGGGCTTCGGCGTCCAGCGGAAAGCGCCGCCAGATGTCCCCGCCGTGCAGCAGCAGAAAGTCACAGATCCGCAACAGACCGCGGGCGGTGTCTTCCAGAGTGGTAGCCGTGCCGAAGCCTGTGGTGCACAGGGTCAGGGTTTCGTGCAGCAGAGCCGCCTGATCTGCGGGGATCTCGGCGGCGCAGGCCGGGACTATGGCAGACAAGTCCACAAAGCGCGCGCCCGTGCGGATGTGGTGCTCCAGACGGCGCAGGGCCTCGCGCAGGGGCGGCCCCGCGACCGCCACAGGAGCGCCATCGCCCCCGACAGCGGCGTCAGGGCCAGCTTGCGGCGTGCGGGGGGCGGCGCGCAGCAGATTAAGGTAGGGGTGGCGCAGACACCGCAGCAGGGCTCGCCAGTAGTAGCGGCCATCCGCATCGCGGGTTTCCTGCAGGCGCAGCAGGGCATCCAGCAAGTGGTAGAGGGGGGAGCGCTCCAGCGGATAGCCCATGGAGACGTTCACATCCTTGTGCGGCAAGTGGTGCAGCACCGGCATAAGCAGGGCGCTGTCCGTCAGTACCACGGCCGTGGCGGCGTCTGTGGCAACAGCCTGCTCCGGACTGGGGGGCGGGTCCGGCGCGTTTGTTAAAACTTCACGCAGTTCTTTAAGTTGTGAATGCAGGTCGTACCCGGCAAAAAAATGATAGTCCGGGCGCGGGGACGGACAGGCCGTGTCCTGATCAGCGGCCTGCGGCAAATTCTGTGCGGCAAAACGCGGCGTTGCCGGAAGGGCCGTGGCGCGCCAGCGGCGGATCCAGGCAGCCAGAGGCTCACAGGACCAGTGGGGCGTGCCCCCTTGCGCCAGGGCCGGGTCCGCGTGCAGGCAGACCTGCGCCCCGGCCTCCCACAGCCGCCGCAGCACGGCTTCCTCCCCGCGCGTCAGCAGAGAAAAGCCCGCAAGCAGTACGGGGCGGCGTTCTGTGGGGCGGAACAGGACCGGGATGTCTGTGGCGTCTGCAGCCACGCTGGCCGTATCCAGGCCCGGCGTAGTCCAGCCTCTGGCCCGCAGTTCCGCCGCATAGGCCTTGCCGATGCGCCCCAGTGCGCCCAGCAGGGCCGCAGCCGGTGCGGCCACCTCCTGCTCCATGTGGGTCAGATCCACGGCCGCCACCTGCTGCTGGAACATGTCTTCAAAAACCTGGGCCAGGCGCAGGCCCCAGGGCAAAAAGCGGCCTACGTCCATATGGGCGAAGCGCGCGGCCAGGGCGCTGTCTTCCTGGGCAACGGCAGCCACAGCCTGCTGCAATGCCGCCACACGGTCCAGGTCGCCCGCCGTGTACAAAGGGGCCTGAGCCAGGCGCGCCCGCCATTGGGCCGTCAGATCCGTGAGGGGCAGAACGCGCGGCAGGGGCCCCACATGGCCGGAAGCCGCATAAAGCCGCGCCAGGTAGCGCCAGGGCCGGTGGTGGGGCACCACCACCAGGGCCTGGCCAGGCATATCGCCGCAGAGCCGGTCCAGGTGGGCCTTGAGGTCCGCCAAAAAGGGATGTTGCCAGGGAAAAACCAGAAAGGGCGCGCCGCTCATGCCAAGGCATCCTCCGGGGGCAACAGGCCGTCGCAGTGTTCCTGCAAAGGGGAAACGACCGTATCCGTGACCAGGCGGAAGCGGCGCAGATCCAGATAGACCAGCAGCGCGCGCGCTTCCCGGCTTGTTGTCCCCGGCGCGTGCAGACAGCGCAGATAGGTGCGCACCTGCGCCACGTGCTCTTCCCTGGCCTGACCGCTTTTGTAGTCGAGGACCAGGCTGCCCCAGGCTTCGGGCACCAGCAGGTCCACACGCAGCAGGTTGCCCTGGCCGTCCAGCAGAGAATGCTCCGGCAGACCGTGCGCAAGCCAGCTCGCAGCCTGCGGTTGCGCTGCCAGCCAGGCCAGAGAGGCGGCAAGCTCCTCCCGAAAGCCCGCGTCCTGGGGCACGGGCAGGGCGTACTGGCGCAGGCCGTATTCCAGGGCCGCGCGAGCGTCCGCCTCCGGCTGCCCCGTGGGGCGCAGACGCTCCAGGCAGGCGTGCAGCAAGGTGCCCCGGTCTTCCGCACGAAAGGCCATGCCCGCCAGCGGGTTGCGGTAAATCTTCAGGCGCGGCAGCCACTGCATGGGCCGCCAGGGCGCGGCGTCGGGATCCGCGCTGTGCGAAGCCGCAGGCTGTGCGGCGGGTACGGATGGGCCCTTGCCCGCAGCAAATCTGTCCATTGCGGGCCCGTCCTTTGCACCGGCGCCGGCGCGGGGCCTGTGGTCCACCGCGTCTGCCTCCGAGTCGGACGTGGGGGAGGACGCTGTTGCCTGCGCGTAGCCCCCTGCAGTGGGGGCCACATCGGCCGTTGTCATGTCGGTCTGGGCGGCTACGGGTGCGTCGACAAGGGGCTCCGGCAGTGCGCCCAGGGTATAGGGGGGCTGCAGACCGGCCGCCTCCCAAAGCACGTCCAGGGCGTCGCAGGCGGATTTCTGGCCGCCCACGGGGGCGCCGCGAAACACGTACAGAGCATCCCGCGCGCGGGTAAAGGCCACATAGAGCAGATGCAGGCATTCGCGGGCCTGGCGGACCAGCTCTGCAAAATAAGGAGCGTTGAGGGCCCTGGCGTTGCCCACCACATAGCGCAGGCCGCCAAGGGTGACGGTGCGGGGGTCGGGGTGGACCCGCAGGCGGAAGTCCGTCCAGGGCACCACCACCACGGGGGCTTCCAGACCCTTGGATTTATGGATGGTCATGATGCGCACGGCGTCCATTTGTTCGGGCATGGGCACCCGCTCGGCGTCGCCTTTATCCCGCCAGTGCTCCAGAAAGGTAGGCAGGGTGGAGAGGCCTTTTTCTTCGGCACTGTGCAGCACTTCCATAAAACGACGCAAAAAGGCTTCGGCTTCGGGGAAGCGTCGGGCCGCCTCCAGGCGGGAGAACCATTCCTGGGTCAGGTCGTAAGGAGTCATGAGCCCGGACTGGTTAAAAAAGGGCTCCAGCAAGGCCTGCCAGACCTGCGGCCAGCGCTGGCGGAACAGGCGGTACAAAGGCCCGCCTCGCGGCCCGCCCGCGCACCAGCCGTGCAGATCTTCCTCCGCCAGGGGCGCGGCCTCAGGGTGGTCGTGAAACAGCACGCCGGTGACAACAGTAAGGAAGGCAATATCGTCTTCGGGATTGTCCAGAAAGCTGAGCAGGGCCGCAGTCTGCGCCACCAGGGGATGCCCGGCGAGGCGCAGGCTGTTTTCCGTAATGACCGGGATGCCCCGGCCCAGCAGGGTATCCGCCACAATGGCGGCCATGCGGTTGGAGCGCACCAGCACCAGCACGTCCGACCAAGGGCGCGTCGGGCCGATGTCTTCTTCCAGCAGGTTGCCCAGGCGTTCCAGGGTCGCGGCTGTGAGGGCCTCAACGTTTTCTGCCTCCAGCACGTCCACTTGCACCAGCCCGCCGGGCTTGCCCTGGGGCGGGCTTTGCTGCGCCGCGCCCGCAAAAGCCTGGGCCAGTTTGGCGGCGGCCTGCGGCAGCCCCTCGGTGGGCGAGGTGCCGGGCAACAGGGCCGTGAGCACGCGCAGGGCCGTTTCGCGGTTTTCCAGAGGGGTGAACAACAGGTTATTGTGCTGCACCACCTCCCGCCGACTGCGCCAGTTATGGGGCAGGGTGACGCGTTCCCCCTCTGGGACCAGGGCGGTCAGGGACGCATCGCCAAGCACGGCGTCGAACAGGTCCGGGTCGCCCCCGCGCCAGCCGTAGATGGACTGCTTTACGTCGCCCACCCAGGTCAGCGAACCGCCGCGCGAGAGCGCCTCCAGCACCAAGGGGCGCAGGGCGCGCCACTGCTCGGCGCTGGTGTCCTGAAATTCGTCCACCAAAAAATGGGTGAGCCGCGCGCCCAGGCGGCAGAGGGCGTCCGGCACGCCGTGCTCGGCGCGCAGCAGGTCCGCCGCCAGATGGGGGATAAGCAGACCGGGCAGATGGCCTTCTTCAGCCTGATTACTGCGAAAGGCCTCGGCCAAGGTACGGGCCAGTTCCACGGCCGGGGCGTAGCGCAGGCCCAGCTGCAGCAAAGGGGCCTCCTCCAGCCATGTTCCGGCGGCGGCCGCGCAGCGGGTAAAGGATGCCGCCACGGCGGCGGGAACGGTCTGATGTTTGGTGAACAGATCGGCGGCTTCAGGCTTTTTAAAAAAAGCCGAATCCTTCACAGTGCCTGCGGCCATGCTTTCCACAGCGGCATAGGCCTGTTTTTTCCAGGTCAGACTTGCGGCCTCGGCCGCCTCCAGAAGGGCCTGTCCGGCGGAGCGCGCCGCCAGCAGGAGGGTGGTCCAGCGCTGTTCCAGCGCGGCCGGTGGAGAAACGTCCTCCAGCTCGCCCAAAAGCGCTTTATCCATAAAGGGACGCAGTTGCCCCAGGATTTTTTCTCCAGCCAGAAAACCCCGGCTGTTGCCGTGCCAGACCAGGGCGTGACAGACCTGCCGCAGCAGCTCAAGCATGGCCGGGTTCTGCCGCCGGGCTTCTTCCAGCAGTAGGTCCAGGTAGGGCGTCAGAGCCTCCTCGCTGGCGAACACGGGCTGAAACTCCGGGTGCAGGCCCAGGTCCAGAGCCGCCGCGCGGACAATGCTGTGCAGCAGGCTGTCGATAGTGCGTATCTGCAGCGCGCCCATGTCCCGCATGATGGCTGTGACCCAGCGGCCGGCCTCGTCCGCGGCCAGGGGCAGACCTTCGGGCGGATGGCCCAGGGCGGCGTTTTTTAACTGGCGCACCACGCGCTCGCGCATTTCGGCGGCGGCGGCGTTGGTGAAGGTGACGGCCAGGACGTCGCCCCAGCCAGTGGGGCCGGCCGCACTCAGGGCGCAGACGCCCGTGGCGGGTGCGGGCGCGCCGCAGGCCACCACGTGCTGCAAAAAGCAGCGCGTCAGCTCAAAGGTTTTGCCGGACCCGGCCGAAGCCTTGATCTGGCGTAACTGCCGCGAACGGGGCCGAACGTCCATTACAGGGGCGGCAGCATGCCCGCCAACGTGCCTTGCCCGGTGGATTCCAGCACGGCCCGCCAGAGATCGGAATAAATGTTGAGTTTGCGCCGCTTGCGGGTGACCAGCTCCAGCGGCAGATGCACATAGCGGTCCTGAATTTTGCCCACCACCATGTCTGTGCGGCCGGCCATGGCCGCGTGCACGGCGTACTGGCCCAAAAAGCCGCAGTAGACCTTGTCGTTGGCGTTGGCCGGCACGGAGCGGATAATGTAGCTGGGGTCAATGTATTTGATGGAGTGCTCCAGGCCGCGCGCGTTCAGGTATTTGGTCATGGCGCCGCGCAGCAGGGTGGCCACGTCGCCCAGCACGGGGTTGCCCGAGGCGTCTGTGCCGGACTGCTGGTCCAGCAGGTGCTGCCCGGCCCCTTCGGCGGCCACAATGACGGCGTGGCCGCGCCGACGCAGGCGTTCTTCCAGCGCGGGCAGCAGGCCGCCTTGTCCTTCAAGGGCAAAGGGAGCTTCAGGGATGAGGACGAAGTTTACTTCCTTCAGGGCAAGGGCCGCGCGTGCGGCGATGAAGCCCGACTCCCGCCCCATGAGTTTGACCAGACCAATGCCGTTGGGCACGCCGCAGGCTTCAGTATGGGCGCATTCAATGGCCTCTGTGGCCTTGAAGGCGGCGGTTTCAAAGCCAAAGGACTGGGGGATGAAGTTAATGTCGTTGTCAATGGTTTTGGGGATGCCGATGACGGCAATTCTGAGGCCGCGGGTCTGCACTTCGGCGCTGATGGCCTGGGCGGCCTTCATGGTGCCGTCGCCGCCGATGACGAACAATGCGTTGACGTTGCTGCGTTCCAGAGTGTCCACGATTTCTTCGGGCGCCTGCGGCCCGCGCGAAGACCCCAGCATAGTGCCGCCAAAACGGTGAATGTCCGCCACAACGGCGGGGGTCAGCTCCAGGGGAGTGTGGCCGTAGTTAGGGATAAAGCCCTCCAGCCCGTAGGGAATGCCCAGCACCGAGGGCACATGGTAGGCGTGAAAGGCCTCCATAACAATGGCCCGGATGACGTCGTTGATGCCCGGACAGAGACCGCCGCAGGTGACGATGGCGCATTTTGCCCTGGTGGGGTCAAAGTAGAGCTTTTTGCGCGGGCCTGCGGCCTCCAGACAGACGCCGAAAGGGGTCGCGGCTTCATCGGAAAGTTCCTCATCCACAAAAATCCGCACGATTTTGTCATCGGCCCAGGTGCGGTAGGGTAAGGCGGAATCCAGTTTGCAGGGGCCCAGGGTGCGGATTTCCGTCTGCAGGACGGCGGCTTCAGGGGACGTCATGGGCGCACCTCCTTGACCAGGCCCAGCTGCGGGGCAATGCCGCGCATGGCTTCAATAGCCAGGCTCAAAAAAGCGTCCAGTTCCAGCCCGGCTTCGGCGCACTGGCGGATGTTGTCACGGCTGACGCTGGCGGCAAAGGCTTTGTCTTTCATCTTTTTTTTGATGCTCTTGGGTTCCATGCCTTCCAGCCCCGTGGGTCGCATGAGCGCCGCGGCGCTGATAAGCCCGGTGACCGTTTCGCCGCAGCGCAGGGCGTAGTCAAAGCGGCTTTGGGGGGCGACGCCGTTCATCTCGCCGTTATGGGCGCGAATAGCTGCAAGGGCGGGTTCGGGCAGGCTGTGGCGCAAAAGCTCCGCGCTGTCCAGACCGTGCCGTTCGGGGGTTTCAACCGTGGCGGGGTAGTCCAGATCGTGGAGCAGACCGGTGAGGCCCCAGAGCTCTTCGTCTTCCCCAAAATGTCGCGCCAGGGCCCGCAAAATGGCCTCCGAGGCCAGGGCGTGCTGCAGCAGGGCGGGCGGGGTGCGGTGTTCCTCCAGCAAGTGCAGGGCAGAATCGCGTGTGATCATGGCTATACCTTCCTCTCCTGCCAGTGTACGGCAGGGGCGGGGTGAAGGCAAGGCGCGGCCCGCGCCGTGAGGGCGGAGTTGACAGCGGGGCGGTAATGGCCGAAAAGAATTGTTTTGGAAATCTTTTAATAAAAGGTGTGCCGTGCCCATGTCCTCGCCCGTGTATGGCGTCCGCTCCCGCCCTTTGGGGCAGACCAGTTACTATCAGGGGCCGTTTGAGCTCAAGGCGGGAGACTACGTGCTTGTTGCTGCGGAACAGGGTTCAGCTCTGGGCCGCGTGGTTTCCGGCCCGGCAGAACTGCCGGAAGGGCGGAGCGACGAAGATCTGCCGCAGATTCTGCGTCAAGCCAGCCCGGAAGATATCTGCCAGGGGGAGGAGAATGACCGTCTGGCCGCTGAAGCCACGGCCTTTTGCCGCCGCTGTATCCGTGAACGCCGCATGGATATGAAGCTGGTAGATGTGGAAGTTTTTTTTGACCGCAGCAAGCTGATTTTTTACTTCACCGCGCCCGCCCGCATTGACTTCCGCGACCTGGTCAAGGATCTGGTGCGCGAATACCGGGCGCGTATTGAGCTGCGCCAGATCGGCGTGCGCCACGAAACCCAGATGGTGGGGGCCGTGGGCAACTGCGGCATGGTCTGCTGCTGCCGCCGCTACCTGCGCAAGTTCGCCCCTGTGACTATCCGTATGGCCAAGGAACAAAACCTTTTTCTGAACCCCGCAAAAATTTCCGGGATCTGCGGTCGCCTGCTCTGCTGCCTGGCCTATGAGCAGGAAAATTACGACAATTTCCATCGCCATTGTCCCCGTCTGGGCAAACGCTATCAGACGGATAAGGGCCCCATGAAGGTCTTGCGGGCCAACCTGTTCCGCAATTCCATAGCGGTGCTGACAGAAAGCGGCGAGGAGCAGGAAATTCATCTGGATGAATGGCAGGCCCTTTCTCCTTTCCGTCCCGAAGCGCCGCAGAATGCCGCCGCGCAGGGGCGACAGCCCGCCAGGCCGCCGCAGGGCGACGGTTTGCTGGTGGTTTCCGTTTCTCCGGAAACTGTGGACAGCGTGGACCATGACTTTGCGCCTGAAGGAGCGGAGTGCGCCCCTGCCGCAACGGGCGACACAAGCGCTGCAGGCGATCCGGCCCAGGCCGGGGTCGGCAAGCCGCGTCGCAAACGCCGCCGTAAACCGCAAACCTCTGAAGCAGATCAATGACGTCACAAGCAACGGAGCCCCCCGTGAACAGCTATTTCATCACCACGCCCATTTACTACGTCAATGCCCGCCCCCATCTGGGGCACGCCTATACCACGGTGGTGGCCGACGCCATGGCCCGCTACCACAAACTGCTGGGCGAGGACACGCTCTTTCTTACCGGCACAGACGAGCACGGCGACAAGATCGTGCAGGCGGCGGAAAAGCTGGGCAAAACGCCCAAGGAGTTTGTAGACGACATCAGCGGCCGCTTCCAGGCCCTCTGGCCCCACCTGGATATAGCCAACGACCGCTTTGTGCGCACCACAGACCCGCAGCACATGGCTGCGGTACAGACCTTTCTGCAACGGGTTTACGACCGGGGCGACATTTACTTCGGCGAGTTCGGCGGGCACTACTGCTACGGCTGCGAACGCTTTTATACGGAAAAAGAGCTGGAAAACGGCCTCTGTCCTCAGCATTTGACCAAGCCGGAATACATCAGCGAAAAAAATTATTTTTTCCGCATGTCCAAGTATCTGCCCTGGCTCAAACAGCACATTGAGGAGAACCCCTCCTTTATCCGGCCGGAGCGCTACCGCTCTGAAGTGCTGGCCATGCTGGAATCAGGCGCGCTGGAAGACCTTTGCATCTCGCGGCCCAAATCGCGCCTGACCTGGGGCATAGAGCTGCCCTTTGACAAGGACTACGTCTGTTACGTCTGGTTTGACGCCCTGCTCAACTACATCAGCGCTCTGGGCTGGCCCGACGGCGCAGACTACCCCCGCTACTGGCCCGGCGAACATCTGGTGGCCAAGGATATTCTCAAACCCCACGCCGTGTTCTGGCCCACCATGCTCAAGGCCGCCGGCCTGCCTCTCTACCGCCACCTCAACGTGCACGGCTATTGGCTGGTGCGCGACACCAAGATGTCAAAATCCCTGGGCAATGTGGTGGAGCCGGAGGCCATGAGCGCACGCTTCGGCGCAGACGCTTTCCGCTACTTTCTGCTGCGTGAAATGCACTTCGGTTCCGACGCCAGCTTCAGCGATGAGGCCCTTACAGGCCGTATCAATGCAGACCTGGCCAACGACCTGGGCAACCTCTTCAGCCGGGTGCTGTCCATGAGCGGCAAATATTTTGGCAGCGTCGTGCCCCGCCCCGCGGCTTTTCAGGAGGCGGATCTGGCCGTTGTGGAGCTCTGCGCCACGGCCATGCGGAATTTTACGCAGCTTTTCGGCAACGTGCAGTTTGCGCAGGGGCTGGAATCCTTGTGGGAACTGGTGCGCGCCTTGAACAAATATGTAGATGTTCAGGCCCCCTGGACTCTGTACAAGCAGGGTAATATGGAGCGGCTCGGTACGGTGATGTATGTGCTGCTTTCGGCCATGCGCAAGACGGCCCTCTGCCTCTGGCCGGTCATGCCCACGGCTGCGGCCCGCATGCTGGAGCAGCTGGGGCAGACGGTGCCGCCCAAAGCGCCTCCCGTGCCCCGGCTGGAAGACGAGGTGGACACTTTTGACGGGCTCGCGCCGGGCACAACCCTGGCGGCGACCTCCAACCTCTTTCCGCGCATCGAGGTCAAAAAGGACGCGCAAGCGCCTACCGACAAAAAAAGTACAGCCAAAGCCGTGCAGGAGACTAAAAAGCCTGCCGACAAAAAAACTCCGGCCACTGTGGCGACCGGAACGGACGGGGCGGGAAAAGAGCTGGTGGAATTCAGCCGGTTTCAGGCTCTGGACCTGCGGGTAGGCACGGTGCTGCGGGCGGAAAAACACCCCAACGCCGACCGCATCCTGAAACTGGAAATAGACTTCGGCGAAGCCGAGCCCCGGCAGATACTCTCCGGCCTGGCGGCGCATTATGCGCCTGAAGCCTTGGTGGGCCGTCAGGTCTGCGCCATCCTCAATCTGCCGCCGCGCACCATCCGTGGGCTGGTTTCTCAGGGAATGGTGCTGACGGCTGGAGACGACGCGACGCTGGCCCTGCTCAGCGTGGATAAGCCCGTGCCCAACGGCGGGCGGATTGCGTAAGGCCTGTGCGCCCGGTGCGAACCTGCCGCGACCGGGCGCCGTTTACGGCCAATAAATGGAGTGCGCCGGAGCCTGACGGGCATTGCCGAAGGCGGCCTCGGCTGTACGGATTCCAAAGGGAGCAGGCCCGGCGATCCGACCTATACTATGCCAACCAGGCCCAGTCTGACCAGGGCCGGGCTTTACATAAGCCCGGTGGAAGCGGCCGTTGCTACCTTTTGTCCTGACAGGACTGGCGAAAGAGCCGCTCCAGGGCGGCGGCGTCCAGCGGGGTGAGGTTGAAACGCATGCCCGCCTCATCCAGAAGCGTGGCCAGGCTTTTGCCGGGATGTGCGGCCCGTTGCTCCGCCAGGTAGGCGGCGGCTTTGCGAACCAGTTCGCCTTGTGGCATGATGCTGCTCATGGAACACTTCCTTTTTCCCCTGACTATAGCCGCCGCAGCGGGATTTGGCAATGCCGATTCCCGGTTGCGGTCTTTTTGCTAAACCGCTGAACCGTGTCGCGCCGCCCTCTGGCGCGACCAGGGAAAATATATATGGACAACCTGCTTACAGCGCTGATTCTGAGTATTGTGGAAGGCATTACGGAATTTTTACCCGTGTCCTCTTCCGGGCATCTCATTCTGGTGGGAAATCTGCTCAATTTTGTGGGCGAAAGGGCCGCTACCTTTGAGGTGGTCATCCAGTTGGGGGCCATTCTGGCTGTAGCGGTGCTGTACCGGCAGCGCTTCTGGGGGCTGCTGCGGCCACAGCCCTACATGCGCTTCGCCGGCATGCGCGGCATTGCCCTACTGATGCTCACTTCGCTGCCCGCCTGCGTCATGGGGCTGCTTGTGCACGATTATATCAAGGAATACCTGTTCCGTCCGGGCACCGTGCTGCTGGCCTTGGTGGTGGGCGCGTTCTGCATGATCTTGGTGGAAAGGCGCAAGTTTCGGCCTACCTGCATCACCCTGGACGATATGACGCCGCGCCTGGCGCTGGGCATCGGCTGCTTCCAGTGTCTGGCCCTGTGGCCGGGCTTTTCACGCTCGGCGGCCACCATCATGGGCGGCATGATGCTGGGGGCCAAGCGGCCGTTGGCGGCGGAGTATTCGTTCATCGCGGCCGTACCCATCATGGTGGCGGCCACGGGCTACGATCTGCTCAAAAGCTGGAGCCTGTTTTCCGCGGCAGACCTGCCTTTTTTTGCTGTGGGCATGATCGGTTCGTTTCTTTCCGCCCTGGTGGCCGTAAAGGCCTTTGTGGCCCTGGTGGGGCGCATGACCCTCATCCCCTTTGCCGTATACCGGCTGGTGCTGGCCCCGCTGGTTTATTTTTTCATGGTCTACTGATTTCTGTAAAAAAATTCTTGCCAGCGGCACGCAAATTTTGTATTGAATGCGTCGCGCCGTTGAACAGCGGCTGACATGGCAAGGTAGCTCAGTTGGTTAGAGCATGCGGTTCATACCCGCAGTGTCGGGGGTTCAAATCCCTCCCTTGCTACCACAAATTTGTCAAAGAGCCCCAAGGTTGTCTAAAAGGCCTTGGGGCTCTTTGTTTTTTGTGCTGCCTGTAGGGGCTCTACACCAAAGACGGGGGCAAGCCGGCTCTACACCAAAGACGGCTCTACACCAAAGACGGGGGCAAGCCCCTTCAACGGGCAGTTTTTCCGACAGAGCTGCGGACCGATTTCCCCCAACCTCAAAGAGAAGCGGTCGCGCTTGTGACGGCCGACAGTGCAGCGAAAAGCGTTGCAAAGAGCGGCAATATAAAAAGCCCCCTCTGCAGCAAGGCCTCAAAGGGGTTAGCTGAAACCGTCCTGGATAATGGCGGCACTGAGCAAACTTGGCGGAGGCGCATAGGGGTCGAACCTACCGCAGACCGTAAAGCCTGCCACCGGTTTTGAAGACCGGGCGCCACACCGGTGACGAAACGCCTCCGCGCTGAAGGCAACATAGGCAAAAAAACGCTGCTGCGCAAGGGGATTAAAGACTGTGCCTGTGGCCCCAGTCGTAGAGGTAGTGCGTACCGAGGCCAAGATGCCTCAGGCCGATTTTTGCAGGATGGCACATTGCCAAACGCTGTTGCGGACTTATATAAGCCCAGGCAACGCCCCTTGGGGGCTGTTCCCCTTTAAAGATATTTGACACCGAGCGCGAACAGGTAGTATTCCGGTATGGGTGCGGGCCGTTTGTCCGGCCTTGGCCGTGCGCCCCCGCGTACGGAAAACGTTACGGAGGCAATGTTGAACCAGATAAGCCGCAACCTGATGCTCTGGGCGATTATCGTCCTGGCTATGGTCATGCTTTTCAATATGTTCCAGCAACCGCAAGGCGTCATGCAGCGGGTGCCGTACTCTGACTTTCTCAGTCAGGTGGACAACGGGCAGGTTATGTCCGTAACCATTCAAGGGCACACCCTCACTGGCAGAACTGCGGACGGCAAGACCGTGCAGACCTATGCGCCTCAGGATCTGGGCCTGGTCAACCGCCTTATTGAGAAAAAAGTTGAAGTTAAGGCTGAGCCGCCGGAAGAACAGCCCTGGTACATGACCTTGCTGGTTTCCTGGTTCCCCATGCTGCTGCTGGTGGGCGTATGGATATTCTTTATGCGTCAGATGCAGAGCGGCGGCGGCAAAGCCATGAGTTTTGGCCGCTCACGCGCCCGCATGCTCAACCAAGAAGGCGCGCGCGTCACCTTTGCCGATGTGGCGGGGGTGGATGAGGCCAAGGAAGAACTGCAGGAAGTGGTGGAGTTTCTCTCCAACCCCAAAAAATTCACGCGGCTGGGTGGTCGTATTCCCAAGGGTGTATTGCTGGTGGGCCCTCCCGGTACGGGCAAAACCCTGCTGGCCCGCGCCGTAGCGGGTGAGGCGGGCGTGCCGTTTTTTTCCATTTCCGGTTCTGATTTTGTGGAGATGTTTGTGGGCGTAGGCGCTTCGCGCGTGCGCGACCTCTTTGTTCAGGGCAAGAAAAACGCTCCGTGTCTTATTTTTATTGATGAAATTGACGCTGTGGGCCGGCAACGCGGTGCGGGCCTGGGCGGCGGCCACGACGAGCGGGAACAGACTCTGAACCAGCTGCTGGTGGAAATGGATGGGTTTGAAAGCAACGAGGGCGTCATCCTTATTGCCGCCACCAACCGCCCGGACGTGCTGGACCCGGCCCTGCTGCGGCCTGGCCGTTTTGACCGTCAGGTGGTGGTGCCCACCCCCGACCTGCGCGGCCGTCGCCGTATCCTTGAAGTGCACACCAAACGCACGCCGCTGGCCGGCGATGTGGATCTGGAAGTCCTGGCCAGGGGCACGCCGGGCTTTTCCGGCGCTGATCTGGAAAACCTGGTCAACGAGGCCGCCCTGCAGGCCGCCAAGCTCAATCAGGACCGTCTGGACATGCGCGATTTTGAGTACGCCAAGGACAAAGTACTCATGGGCCGTGAGCGCCGCAGCCTGATCCTCTCTGAAGAAGAAAAGCGCATCACCGCCTACCATGAAGGCGGCCACGCCCTGTGCGCCCGCCTGCTGCCCGGATCTGACCCGGTGCACAAGGTCACCATCATCCCGCGCGGGCGGGCTCTGGGCGTGACCATGCAGCTGCCGGAGGAAGACCGCCACGGCTATTCCCGCTCCTATTTGCGCAACAATCTTGTAGTGCTGCTGGGCGGTCGCGTAGCCGAAGAAATTATTTTTGACGACATCACCACCGGCGCTTCCAATGACATTGAGCGCGTCACCCGGCTGGCCCGCAAAATGGTCTGCGAATGGGGCATGAGCGAGGCCGTGGGCACGCTCTCCATCGGCGAGACAGGCGAAGAAGTCTTTATCGGCCGGGAATGGGTGCAGAACAAAAATTTCAGTGAAGACACCGCCCGCCTGGTGGATTCTGAAGTCAAGCGGATTGTGGAAGAGGCCCATAGCCGTTGCCTTAAACTGCTGCAGGACAACGTGGAGGTGCTCCACCGCATTGCTGCGGCCCTGCTGGAACGCGAAACCATCACGGGCAGCGACCTCGACCTGCTGCTGGAAAACAAGGATCTGCCCCCTTTGGACAGCAACGGCAAACCCGTCAAACCGGCTGCGCCCGAAGGGCAGGGCGGCGACTCTGGCGCCGCCCCCGTCGCAACCGACCCCACTGATGGCACGGGCGCCGCTGCTCCGTCCGACAAAAATGCGGACTTCACGCTGGAGCCGGATTCCGACGCTCCCGCGCGGCCGGTCGATTCCAAGGATTCACGGGATAATGACAACCACTAGCGGCGCTGCCGCCGCCACGGCTTCGGCCTGGCATATTCTGGGGGGGAGGGCGCTGACCACGCCCGCCCCCTTTGGCGTCATGGGTATCGTCAACCTCACGCCCGATTCGTTCTATGACGGCGGCAGCCACCCGGACGGGCCCCTCGGCCTGGCTCATGCGCTGCGCCTGCATGCCCAGGGGGCAGACATCCTGGACCTGGGCGCGGAATCCTCCCGTCCCGGCGCGGCCGCCTTGGACCCGCAGGCGGAGCTGGCCCGCCTGTTGCCGGTACTGGCTGGCCTGCGCCGTCAGGCCCCGGCCGCCGTGCTTTCTGTAGATACCTACCACGCCGCCACTGCGGCCGCTGTGCTCGCGCAAGGTGTGACCATCATCAATGATATTTCTGCCTGTGCCTTTGATCCGGCCCTGCTGGACGTGCTGGTGCAGTACAAGCCCGGCTATGTGCTCATGCACAGCCAGGGTCGACCAGACACCATGCAGCGCGATCCGCGTTACGACGATGTGCGGCGCGACGTAAGAGCCTTTTTTGAGCGCGAAATGAACCGCCTGGTGCGCGCCGGTCTGCCGGAAGACAGAATCGTGCTGGACCCTGGCATCGGCTTTGGCAAAACCCTGGAGCATAACCTGACCTTGCTGGCCCACCCTGAAGACTGGCTCACGCTGGGGCGGCCCGTGCTCATGGGGCTTTCCATGAAATCCGTATTCGGCGGCCTGCTGGGGCTGCAGCCTGCGGCTCGCGGCACGGCCACAGATACGGCCACAGCCCTGCTGCGGATCCGTGGCGTCTTCTGGCACCGGGTGCACCGGGTGGAAGCAGCCCGGCAGAGTCTGGCCGTGGCGGCCGTCCTGACCGGCCAGCGCTGACCCTGGCCGGCGCACTGCGTCCCAGGCCTCTGGACACGGGCCCGCAGAGCGCGTATGGCAAGCCACGGGACTTTCGGTCCCCGTACTTTTGCAGCAAGGAACATTTATGGGGTTGGAGCACATTGCCTTTGACTGGCGCGATGCCATGGACATTGCCGTGGTCAGCGTGCTGCTCTACCAGGTCATTCAGATGCTGCGCAGCTCACGTGCTCTGGCTGTACTTACGGGCCTTGGGCTGCTGACGGTCCTTTATTTTGTTTCAAATATTCTGGGTCTTTATACCCTGACTTGGCTGCTCCAGCACATTTTTAGTTCCCTGTTTATCCTTATTGTTGTTATTTTTCAGTCTGACATTCGCCAGGCATTGGGCGAAATGGGGGCCAGCCGTCTGTTCCGCAAACGGGGCCTGCAGCAGGACGCGGTGGAAGAGGTGGTAGCCGCCTGCGTGGAAATGGCGCGCCTGCGCGTAGGCGCGCTGATTGTGGTGGAGCGCAGCATGCGCCTGGGTGACATGATTGAACGCGAGGGCGTGCGGGTGGACGCCCAGCTTTCCCGCCGTCTGCTCATGAATATTTTTTACCCCAAGGCTCCGCTGCACGACGGCGCGGTCATTTTGAGCCACGGGAGGATCACAGCGGCCGCCTGCATTCTGCCCTTAGCCGTGGCCAAAGGGCAGAGCTTTGGCACACGCCACCGCGCGGCCCTGGGCATTACCAGAGAAAGCGACGCCGTGGCCATTGTGGTTTCTGAAGAGCGGGGCGAAATTTCTTTGGCCATGAAGGGCGAGCTGGTGCGCGCCCTGGACGCGGCCCGCCTGAGGCAGGTGCTCAATGAAATCGTCTGACCCTTCCCGTCGTCCGCCCCATTTGCTTTCATTTTTACTTTCCGTCCTTATTGCTGTGGGCATGTGGTATATGGTCAGCGTGCGGGACAGGCTGGAAGCCCAGTTTGACGTTAATCTGGACTATTACGGTATCCCGGCCAATCTGGTCATCACCGACGGCCTTATCACCAAGGCCACGGTGCGTCTGCGCGGGCCGGAAACGCTGCTGCGCTCCGTAACCCAACGCAAGCTCATCCAGGCCGTAAACCTCTCCAACATCAAGAAAGGCACGACTGTGGTGCCCCTCACAGCCGAACACCTGGGACCGGGCTTCCGCGCCTTTGAGCTCATCGACGTGCAGCCCCCGCGCATTGTCATCAAGGCGGACAACCTGCTGGAGCGTAGCGTACCCGTGCGGGCCATTGTGGATTCGCCCCTCAAGGGCGGCGCCCTTACAGTGGAAAACGTGAGCGTAACCCCTGCCACTGTGGTTCTGCGCGGGCCGGAAGCCGTAGTGGAAGATATTGCCAATGTGCCCCTGACCATCATGCTGGACCCCAAGGCTGCCGGCACCACCGTGCACCAGACCATCCCTCTGGATACGCCCGGCATGGTCACGGCCAATCCTTCCTCGGTACGGGTGCAGTACACCATTACCAGCGGGCGTACAGTGGTGAGCCGCCGCTGCAGAATTGAAATTTCCGGAGAAAACCGTCGCGCTTACACCGTCACGCCCGACGAAGTGACCGTTATGGTGGAAGTGCCCGAAGCCCTGGCAAAAAGCAGCAAATATCTTGGACAGTTGGAGGTCAGCGTCACGCCGCCTGATCTGGATCCGGGCAAAAGCAAGGATGTGGAACTGCGCTTCCGCCTGCCTGAAGGTATGACCCTGCTTAATCCTGTCACCGAAGCGGCAACGGTGACCCGCAACAATCCCGCCGACAAGAAAAAACAGTAGACAGTAATCCAGAGGCAGAATATGGCTGAACGTCTTTTTGGCACGGATGGTCTGCGCGGTACGGTCAACACGGCCCCCATGACCGTGGACGTGGCTTTGCGCCTGGGCCTGGCCGCCGGCGTACGTTTCCGTCGTGGGGAGCATCAGCACAAGGTGGTCATCGGCAAGGATACGCGCCTTTCAGGCTATATGTTTGAGTCGGCGCTTACGGCAGGGCTGTGCGCCGCCGGCATGCATGTGATCATGACCGGTCCTCTGCCCACGCCGGCCATATCCTTTCTTACGCGCAGCATGCGTGCAGATTTGGGCGTGGTCATTTCTGCTTCGCACAATCCTTTTCAGGACAACGGCATCAAGTTCTTTGACGCAGAAGGCTACAAACTGCCCGATGAAACCGAAGACGAAATCGCCCGCATGGTGCTTGCCCCCGACTTCGCTTGGCCGTACCCCGATGCGCGTGGAGTAGGGCGGGCCAGCAAGATAGAAGATGCGGGCGGCCGCTACATCGTGTACACCAAAAGCTGCTTTCCGCCCCAGCTGACCCTCTCCGGCCTGCGTATTGTGGTGGACTGCGCCAACGGCGCCAGCTACAAAGTGGCCCCCCTGGCCCTGGAAGAGCTGGGGGCCGAGGTTTTTCGCCTGGGCACCAATCCCAACGGCACCAACATCAATGAGCACTGCGGCTCTCTGCATCCGGAATTGGTGGCGGCCAAGGTGCGCGAGGTACGCGCCGACGTGGGCCTTGCCCTGGACGGCGACGCTGACCGACTCATCGTAGTGGATGAGCACGGAACCATCCTGGACGGCGATCAGCTTATGGCCATGTGCGCCCAGGCCATGATGGCCAGGGGGGAACTGCCGGGCAACCTGCTGGTGGCCACGGCCATGAGCAATATGGCTTTGGAAATCTTTATGCGCGAGCACGGCGGCACCTTGTTGCGCACCAAGGTGGGCGACCGCTACGTCATGGAGGCCATGCGCCGCGAGGGCGCCATGCTGGGCGGCGAACAGTCCGGCCATCTGATTTTCCACCGTTACAGCACTACCGGCGACGGCCTGCTGGCCGCCCTGCAGATCCTGCGCATCATGCGCGAGAAGGAAAAGCCCCTTTCCCAGCTGGCCGGGCTGCTCACGCCCCTGCCCCAAACCCTCATCAACGTGCGGGTGGAAAAACGTCTGCCCTTTGAGGAACGTCCGGCCATCGGCGCGGCCGTAGCCCAAGTGGAACAGGATTTGGCGGGGCGGGGACGGGTGCTGCTGCGTTATTCCGGCACAGAAGCGCTTTGTCGTGTCATGGTGGAGGGTGAGCATCCCGACAAGGTCCGGCAGTATGCTCAGGATCTGGCCGCAGTGGTGGAACGCGAACTGCGCTGAAGCCGTCACGCAATTTTGATGCGGTCCGCCGCAGGTCTCCATGAAGGGGTCTGCAGCGGACCGCATTTTTGCGACATGCAGCGCCATCGCAGAGTGAAGTTGTCTTATCCCGCCGCAGCTTCCAGGCTGCGGGCCAGGGCTTCCCCCTGAGGGCCGCCGCCGGCCATGCGGGCCAGCTCCGCGTGGCGGGCCGCCGGGTCCAGGGGCGCACAGAGGGTGAAGGTGGCCCCTGCGCGTACGGTTTTGACGATCTGAAAATGCTTGCGGGCCCGGACGGCCAGCTGCGGCCAGTGGGTGATCAGCAGCATTTGCCGACTGGCGGCCAGAGCAGAAAGTTTTTCCGCCAGCTTGTTGAGGGTAAGCCCGCCCACGCCCGCGTCTACTTCATCAAAAATAAAGGTGGCCCCTTCCGCCTCTTCGCCGCGCACACCGGCGAGCGCCAGCAAGAACCGGGAAAGTTCGCCGCCGGAGGCAATCTTGTCCAGGGGCTGGGGCGGTTGGCCGGGGTTGGGGGCCCAGAGGATGCGTCCGCGCTCATCATGAAGGCCGGGCCAGACCTCCTGAGGCGTAAATTCCGCCAGCACGCGCACCTGGTCGGAAAAGCCCAGACCGCGCAGCTCCTCTTCCAGCCGCCGCACCGTTGCTGCAGCGGCGGCGCGACGTGCGGGGCGCAGGCGCTCCAGCACACCGTGCAGACGTACGGCCAGAGCGGCCTCCTCCGTATCCAGACGGTGCAGATCCAGGGCACAGACATCCAGAAAGGAAAGGTTCTGGCCTATCTCATCTTGCAAGGCAAGGATTTCCGGCAAGGTCCGGTGCAACTTGCGCTTGAGCTGAGCCAGGGTAAAAAGGCGTTCCTCCACCTTATCCAGATCGGGCAGGTCATCATCCAGGGGGCCGCGTCGCAGACGTCGGGCCAGCTCCGTCAATTGTTCACGCAGGCTCGCTGCGGTTTCAGCCGTGGCCTTACAACCTGCGTCCCCTTCGGCTAGATGGTCCAGCAACTTTTCCAGCCGCACAAGCTGGTCCAGCAGACCTTCCCCTTCGTCGCCGTGGAGCAGGGCAAGGGCCCGTTCGTGGTCCTCACGCCGCCGTTCCGCCTGGCGGACCTGGGCTCGCAGCGATTCCAGGCGCTCTTCCTCGCCGGGCTCCGGAGCCACCTTGGCGATTTCCTGCTGCTGCATCTCCAGCAGTTCGCGACGCTCGGCCAGGCCGGCCTGTTTTTGGCGCAGGGCTTCCCGTTGCGCGGCCAAGCGGCGCAGGTCTTCCAAAAGGGCGTCCCTTTGGGTGGGCAGGGTGGGGTCGGCAAGGCCGTGTTCCAACAGGCGGGCCTGCACGGCCGGCTGCAAAAGTTTTTGCTGGGCGTGCTGGCTGGTGTGGCTGACCAGACGGTCGCGCAGGTCACGCAGGCTTTCCTGGGAGCGCAGACTGTCATTGATGTAGAGCCGACTGCGGCCGCTTTCGGCCAGAAGTTCGCGGCGCAGGATCAGATCCTGTTCCGGCTGACTGAACAGGGCTTCCACCTGGGCGCGCTCGGCCCCTGGGCGCACCATGTCCGCCGCCAATCTGTCGCCCAGCAGAAAACCCAAGGCTTTAAGAATAAAGCTCTTGCCGGCCCCGGTTTCACCAGTCAGCACGTTCATGCCGGGGGCAAATTCCAGCTCCATGTCCTCAATGAGGGCCAGGTTGCGAATGCGCAGATATTCCAGCATGGCAGGTTCCGCGGGCTTACATTTTAAAGTATAACTTTAAATTTTATACCAACAGGCTCTTCAGCGGCGCAGGCGCGGGTCGCTAAGGTCGCGCAGGCTTTCGCCCAAAAGATTATAGCCCAGTACCGTGACCAAAATAGCCAGCCCGGGATAGACGGAAAGCCAGGGCGCGGTTTCGATGACGGATTTGCCGTCCATGAGCATGTTGCCCCAGCTGGCCGTAGGCGGCTGTACGCCCAGGCCCAGAAAACTCAGACTGGATTCCACCAGGATGGCCCCGGCCACGCCCAGGGTGGCCGTGATGAGCACGGGCGCCAAGGCGTTGGGCAGGATATGCCGCAGCAATATGCGCCAGGCGGGCGTACCCGCCAGGCGGGCCGCATCCACAAACTCCCTTTGGCGCAGGCTGAGGGCCTCGGCCCGCACCAGCCTGGTGACGCCCATCCAGGAGGTGAGCCCGATAACGACCATTATATTGGTAAGGCTTGGTTCCAGAAAGGCAATGACCGCCAGGATGAGAAAAAAGGAGGGGAAGCAGAGCATAATATCCACGGCGCGCATGACCACCTCATCCACCCAGCCGCGAAAATAACCGCTCACCAGACCCAGCACCGTGCCGATGCTGACCGAAATGCCCACGGCCACAAAGCCTACCCAGAGGGAAATGCGCCCGCCGAAGAGCAGACGGGAAAAAACGTCTCGCCCCAGCCGGTCCGTGCCCAGCCAGAACAGGGCGGAAGGCGGCTCCAGAATATGGTCCAGGTGCAGGGCATCGGGATTGTAAGGGGCCAGCCAGGGGGCCAGCAGGGCGGCCAGGGACATGCCCAGCACCAAAATGAGCCCCAGCGTCAGCATGAGGTTACGGCCCAGCAGTTTTTTCAGGACGACGGGGCACATGTCAGCTGCCTTCCCCGGCGCTGCGGATGCGCGGATCGGCCAGGCCGTAACAAACGTCAGCCAGCAGATTGCCCGCCAGGGTGAGCACCGCGCCCAACACCAGGTTGCCCATGATCATGGTGTAGTCGCGGGCCATGACGGCGGCATAAAAAAGCTGGCCCAGGCCGGGCAAGGCAAAGATGGACTCGATGATGACGCTGCCGCCGATGAGCCCCGGCACGGAAAGACCCAGCAGGGTAATGACCGGCAAAAGGGCGTTGCGCAGAGCGTGGCGCAGGACCACGGCGGTTTCGCTCAGCCCTTTGGCCCTGGCGGTAAGGATGTAGTCCTGCCGCAGCACTTCCAGCATGCAGGCCCGCATATACCGGGACATGCCCGCAAGCCCGCCCACAGTATAGACCGTAATAGGCAGGGCCAGATGCCGGGCCAGGTCGCAGAAGCGCTCCCAGGGGCCCATTTGGGCGTAGTTCATGGAAGTGAGGCCGGAAATGGGCAGCCATTGCAGATCAATGCCGAAAAAGAGCATGAGCAGCAGGGCCAACCAGAAAGAGGGCATGGCGAAACCCAGAAAAACCAGAACGGTCACCGTGCGGTCCAGCAGGGAATTGCGGCGGCAGGCCGAAATAATGCCCACGGGAATGGCGATGGCCAGGGTAAGGAGCAGAGAAACCAGGTTCATGCCCACGGTAAGGGGCAGACGCTCCAGAATTCTGGTCAGCACGGGCCTGCCATCGGCGGACATGGAATTGCCGAAATCCAGGTGCAACAGGCGCACCAGCCAGTCCCAGTACTGCACGTACAGAGGGCGGTCCAGCCCGTAGAGGGCCTCCAGCCGCTGACGTGCAGCCGCGCCGGCCAGGGGGTTGAGGGTAGTTTCCATATCCGTGGGCGAACCGGGGGCCAGGTGGATGACCCAGAAGCTGATGATGGTAATGCCCCAAAGCACCAGCAACATCCAGAGGGTTTTGCGCAGGGTGTTGCGGGCCACATCGCCCCAGGCGGAACGGCTGCGGACGGGAGAGGAGGGCAGGGCGCTCATGGATCTGGATTACTCCGTGCGGGTCATCCACTGGCGCATGTCCGTCACTTCCTTGAGCCAGTCCGGAGAAAGGCGCAGGCGCAGAAAGCGGGCATAGAGCGCATCCAGCAGGCCGGTGCAGATTTCCATCAGGGCGATCTTTTCCAACAGCAGGGCGTCGGGGTCGTCGTCCGCATCACTGGTGTCGATTTTGGGCGTGCGCAGACTGTTTAAGCAAAAGTCCTCAGCCTTGAGACTGAGCTGAAAAGCCAGCTCGTCCTTTTCCAGGCGTACCAGGGCGCGGCTGACCTTCTTGCCCGTGCCCAGGCCGAAACGGGCCTCGCGCAGCGGAGAGAGCGAGCCGGAAACCGTTGCCGTTTCCCGCGCTTCGCCTTCGCCGCCTTCCACCACGATGCGCTGCTCCATAGAAACCGCAAAGGGCGCGCCCGTGGCGTCTGTAAAGCCGCCAGGGGCCGTGTCGCTCTGATACCAGAGCCAGGTCAGAAATTCCCTACCCAGGATGCTGTCTGGGGATTCGGCGGAATAGGCTGTGCTCATGTTCTGTCTTCCTTTACGCCTGTGGGGCGAACTGGGTGGCTTCAAGCTGGTCCAGGCGGATGAGGCTGTCTTCGTCCAGCAGGCTGGCCGCCAGATTGTAGGGCGTAAGCTGCTCCAGGTGCAGATCAAAAGTCTTGAGGAATTCTTCCATAAACAATTCGATCATCTTGCCCTGGGTGGAGGCGAACCAGATTTCGTTTTTGTCCGTGGCCCAAAGTACGTTGAATTCCGCCGGTACAGGCAAAAAACGCTGCCGCAGGCGCAGCATGACCTGTTCCTTGAGTTCTTTTTTGCGTTCACGCGCAATAAAGGTCTTGCCCTGGTCGCGGAGCCGGTTTTTTTCCTCTTTAAGGGCCAGGGCCAGGTGCTTTTTGACAACTCCGGCAGGGATGCGGCGCGTGTCCAGCCGCAGAGAAAAGACCAGGTACGCCCCCTTGTGGGGTGTGGCCGTGGTCCACTGGGTGTCCAGCATGTCTTCAAAGCTGACCCAGCCGCAAGCCTGCGGCTCCGGGATATTGTCGATATCCTGCATGGCGTACTGCTTGAGCTTGTCCGGAATCTGCGGCCAGAGCTCGGCGGGCACGGGATCCAAAATGCGGAAACGGGTAAAACTGCAGGCGCTGTTGGCAAAGCCCATGAACATACCTCGGCGTAAGACGTTGGCCTGTGTTGTACGTCAGAGCCGCGCCGTGGGCAAGCCCAGTGTGGCGCGGCCCTTGGGGTGTGGCCGTTGCCGCAGGCAGGACGGGGGGCGTATGCGCCACCAATGCGGACGGTGCCGGCAAAGGGGACGGCTGGACTGTGTTCAGAGGGCATGCGTACGACAGCATGGCTGTGTCCCGCCGCACAAAGGCTGGCACAACAACAGAGGGCTGAACCACCTGAAGCCGGGGAAAATTGTGGTGCTGCAGCGTACTTGTGTCTTGTCTGTCTTTGCGATGGCTTGCGGTACGGCGATTTTGGCTTTTGTCCAAACCCGCCGGGGTCTCTGGCGGCAAGGTATGGTCTGCGGGATGGGGCAAAGGGCAGGCTCCCCCGGCGCGGATTTAAATGTCCCATAATGATAATTATGTAAACTTTTGAGACAAAAAACCGCGTTGTCCCTGCAGTAAACGCTTTGGACGCAGCCAGGGCCGCCATCCCGCAGAGCTTGCCCCGTTGTGCCCGTCTGTACGGCCCGTGTACGCATCCGGCCAAACGCTTCAAGCGTCGGGCCTGGCGCTTTTATCTGGCTCGATTTGGCTGTCGCACAGCCTACCGAACCCACGGCGGCCCCAAATCCACGCCGTCAACATGGACTTCCGTCGAATAAACCTGCGCCGTCAAAAATCCGCGTCTTGACGCGGGCTCCCGCTTCGCGCACCATGCGCTCAAGCGGATCCCCGCGCGCAGACTTTTTATGCATGGACAGGGTTCGGTGTGGTGCTTGGGCCTCTATTCCTCTTTGGGAGATACCCCTTCTCAAAAGGTTCCACATAAGAAAAAGGGAGCGTTCTCGCACCGCTCTCCCCTCTGCATGGCGTAGTCGCATGGTTGGTAGGTCTTTTCGCGCGGCTGTCAGGGGTTTGCCGCCGCGTGGAGTGTCCGGCTTTCATACAATTAAAGTATTTCTTTAACGTATAGTAACATTAAGAAATTTACGGCACGCTCGTTTCGGCACGTAACCGCGCAAATAAAGGGCGGCGCTGCTTCATCTGTAACTAGCCCTACTGCTGTCTTTGCCCGTAACTTTTTTCGTCGTAACGGGCCAGGCTCCCGCGGCGCAACGGCTGAAGCTACGCTGGCGCCTCCGCGGCGGGCGTCTGCTTACACAACCGTCAGGGCATTCCAACGTTGCAATGCCCTGGGGTATTTTTTCAGGAGATTGGGACATGAACGGGAAGGGGCACCAGCAGCGCACGGCGCGCACACGAGTCGGCGCTACGGCCGCACAGGCAGAAATGACCGGGCCGGACGCGCCCGCAACTCAGCGGCTGAACAAGGCCATTGCGGCCAGTGGTCTGTGCTCCCGGCGCAAGGCGGACGAGCTTATTCTGGCGGGCCGGGTTTCTGTCAACGGTCTGCCGGAACCCAGCCCCGGCCGTCAGGTGAGGCCGCAGGATGTGCTGGCCGTGGACGGAAGCCCCTTGGCGGCCCCCCAGAGTTACGCCTATGTGCTGCTGCACAAACCCGTGCGGGTTGTCTGCACGGCGCACGACCCCGAAGGGCGACCCACCGTGCTGGATTGCCTGCCTGAGGCTTTGCGCGAGCTGCGGCTCTACCCGGTGGGCCGCTTGGACTATTTCTCTGAAGGATTGCTGCTGCTGACCAATGACGGCGCGCTGGCCCAGCGGCTGTGTCACCCCAGCCACCACCAGCCCAAGACCTATGAGGTGCTGGTGCGCGGCGCGGTGCCGCCCGCAGCTCTGGAAGCCATGCGCGCGGGCATGCGCCTGGCCGAAGGGGAACAGCTCGCCCCGGTGACGGTATCGGCTGTGCCTCAGGCCAGGGGTACGTTGCTGCGCATGGTGCTGCACCAAGGGCTCAACCGACAGATCCGCCGCATGTGCCGCGACCTGGCTCTGACTATCCTGCGTTTGTGCCGCGTGGCCCAAGGGCCTCTGGCCTTGGGAGATCTGCCCGCCGGTGTGGCCAGAGCTCTGACCAGCCGCGAGGTGGAAGCCCTGCGGCGCAGTGTGGGGCTTTGAGGCTTCCCCTCGGCTCTGCAAAAGTTTTTTCCCTACGCGCCCCTTTTGAGCAGACGCTCCAGAAAGCCCAGCGCATCCTTCTGCAGAGCGCAGAGGTGCTCCTCTCCTTTAAAACTTTCGGTGTAGACCTTGCAAATGGGCTCGGTGCCCGAAGGACGCACGGCAAACCAGCCATCTTCACTTACCACTTTAACGCCGCCCATGGGCGCATCGTTGCCCGGCGCGCGGGTCAGCACTGCGGTTACGGGCGATCCGCCCAGGCTGCGCAAGGGCACATCCTCCGGCCTGACAGCGGCCAGAGCGGCGCGCACATCGTCGTCCGCAGGCGCGTCCAGGCGCTGATAAACGGGGCGGCCCAGGCGCTCGGCCAGTCGTTCGTAAAGTTCAGAAGGCGAAGCCTGCTCCACGGCCATCATTTCGGCGGCCAGCAGGCACATGAGGGGACCGTCCTTGTCCGTGCTCCAGGGGCTGCCGTCAAAGCAAAGAAAGGAGGCCCCGGCGCTCTCTTCGCAGGCCAGGCCGCAGCTGCCGTCGCGCAAATAGGGCACAAACCACTTGAAACCCACGGGCACCTCCAGCACAGGACGCCCCAGGCTCTGCCCCACCCTGTCCAGCATGGCGCTGGTCACCAGCGTTTTGCCGATGCCGCTGTGCGCGGGCCACTGCCGCCGGGTGCGGAACAAATACCAGGCCGCTACGCTGAGGTAGTGGTTGGGCGGCATGAGCTCTTCGCGCGTGACAATGCCGTGCCGGTCTGAATCGGGGTCGCAGGCAAAAGCCAGGTCAAAACGCCCGCGCATTTCCAGCAGACGGCTCATGGCGTAAGGCGACGAGCAGTCCATGCGGATTTTGCCGTCCTTATCGCAGGGCACAAAGCGAAAGGTGGGGTCCACCACCTTGTTGACCACCGCAATGTCCAGGCCGTAAGTTTCGGCAATGGGTTCCCACAGGGGCAGGCTGGCCCCGCCCAAGGGGTCCGCGCCCAGCTTGAGGCCAGAGGCGGCGATGGCCTTCATGTCCAGCACCAGGGCCAGGTCATCCACATACTGACGAATAAAGTCGTATTCCTCCACCAGGGGCGAGGCCAAGGCCGTACGCAGGGACACAAGTCGCACGCTGCGGTTGCCGCTTTCAAGGCAGACATTGGCCAGACTTTGGATCTGCCTGGTGACCGCCGCCTCGGCCGGGCCGCCGTGGGGCGGATTATACTTGAAGCCGCCGTCGCGCGGGGGATTATGGGAAGGCGTGATGACGATGCCGTCCGCAAGGCCCGTGGCGCGCCCCGCATTCCAGCGCAAAATGGCGTGAGAAACGGCCGGGGTAGGCGTGTACGCCCCATGGCGCGGCACACGCACCGCCACGTTGTTGGCCGTCAGCACTTCCAGAGCTGAGCGGAAGGCCGCTTCGGAGAGGGCGTGGGTGTCGCCGCCCAGAAAAAGCGGGCCGTCAATGCCCTGCGCCTTACGGTAGTCGCACACGGCCTGGGTGATGGCGTAGATGTGCTCTTCATTAAAACTGCACAACAGGGATGTGCCCCGGTGCCCGGACGTGCCGAAGGCCACCCGCTGCTCCGGTCGGCCGGGATCGGGAACTTCGGTATAGTACGCGCTCATGAGCGCGGGGATATTTTCCAGCTTTTCCGGGGGGGCAAGCTGCCCCGCATCCGTATGGACCACAGGCATGACAATCTCCCTTGTTGTGTGGCGGGCTGCCGCTGCTCCTGCCCTGACTCATACGCCGGAACGGGCCGGGCGGCAATGCCGCTCACGCGCCGCAGGCGACGCGGGCAAAAAATTCGCGATAGGAGCCCCAGTCCGGCCCGACCAGCTCCCCGGCCAGCATGCCGAAGGCCGTATGCACCGCCCGTCGGCGGACTTCATGTTCCGCTTGAAGGCGCGTTTGCCACTGTTCTGTAGTTCGCACCCAGCGCAGCAATCCCACCAGGGTGCGGGCCCGGACCAGGGCGGTGTGCCTTGCGGCGACCAGGGCTTGCCCCGCCGCGGCCACTGCGGCCAGCCCCACAGGGTCGGCCAGGGCAGTCGCGGCCGCAGCGGCTGCGGCGTCGGCGTCGTTACGGGGATAGGGGGGCAAAATATTTTCACCGGGGCAGAACAGCTCCGTCAGGCCATTGGCGCACTGTTCCATAAGTAATGCCGCGCCCCAGGCCATGGCTTCAAAAACGCGGAAATTCAGTTCGGAAAAAGCCGTCTGGTTAAGCACAATGCGACTGCGCGCAAACAGGGGGCGGTAGTCGCCGCTGCGGCAGACAAGGGGGTGGCGACGCTTGAAGCCTTGTAGAAAGGGCTGCCGATCCGGATTGTTTTTGTGCCCCAGGGTGCCCACAAAAACTACAGGCACATCCCTGCTCTCCCAAAGCGGCATTGAAGGCGGCTCTCCGGGATAGAACAGGGGCAGCCAACGACAGGACTGGCCTTCACCCATGAACAGCTGGAGGTGGTCCTTCTGCGCCGCCAGAGCCAAGTCAAAGCCGCGGGCATAGGGGATGTGCCAGGGATTGCAATACGTGTCTATGGAGTAGAAGGCACTGGGGCACGGGACGTCTTCCGGATTCAGCAGCAGGGGCAGGTTGCCGTTGTCGGCATAAAAGAAGGCATCCGGAAGAAAACCGCGGGCGGCCAGCAACTGCCAGAGCCGCGCCGCAGTGACCGGATGTTCCAGCACCAGGCCCTGGTGTGCCCCGGGGCCCATATGAAGCACCTGGAATCCCAGTTTTTTCAAGGCGTCACAGAGGTATGTACCCCCAAACACTAGAATGCGCTCGTCCACGTCCCTGCCCCACTGCCATGGTCTTTCCGCACACTCAGAACCGTCCGCCCGTCGTAAGCGGATTTCCTTTGGAATTTCGTTCATCCCTCAAAGAGAAGCAAAAACTGCACCTGTGCGCACGTAACTGGCACGGTAGCTGGGGTCGCAACTCCCTTCAATGCAAGTGAGCCAGACTAGAGTATTTAACACTTGAAATGCTCGCTTACGGCAGGCAAAAGCCTGCCTTCTCGCATTTCGTGGCAAGGATTTTCAAGAAAATCCTTGCAGAGCAATTAACTCATTTCATTCGTAAACTGCTCTAACGCCCATGCTCTTGTGCGGCATATGGGTGCAGTCGCCAAGGCAGTGCCGGGCTGCTCTGTCTTGGAAGTGTTTTTACCAATAACGTTGCAAAATAGTAAAAAAAACGGGGCGTCCCGTCAATGGGACGCCCCGGAAATGCGGTGCGGACCACCCCGCTGCCGCTGCTCGTGCTATTTGCCCAATGTCACCGTGCGGAAGTAAACGTCTCCGCGCCGGGAAATCTGCAGCATGACGGCGCCGCGTTTGACGCCCTCGTCGTTGACGATCCGGGAAAGATCCTGGGCGCTGCTGACGGGCTTGAGGTTGGCTTTGAGAATCACGTCGCCAGGACGCAGGTCCGCTTCAGCAGCGGGTTTGTTCTGGTCCACATCCACAATGAGCAGGCCTTCGTTGGCGTCCAGCTTCAGTTCACGGCGTTCCTCTGGGGTAAGGGGACGCACGGCGATGCCGAGCTGCCCTTCATTCTGTCCGTGTTTGCCGGCCTTGCCGCCATTGAAGCCCGTAAGGGAGGACTTACGTTCGCCCAGGGTTACGGTGAGGTCACGGGTTTTGCCGTCCCGCCAGACGGTGATGGCAGCCTTGGAGGCGGGGGCTTTGTCCGCAATGGCCCGCAGCAGGGCTGCGGCGTCGGCAATGTTTTTGCCGTCCACGCTCAGGATGATGTCGCCGTCCTTCATGCCCGCCTTGGCGGCGGGTTCGCCTTCCATGACGCTGCCCACCAGGGCGCCCTTGGCTTCGCCCAGACCCAGGGCCTTGGCCGTGCCTTCATCCACGTCCTGAATGGTCACGCCGATCCAGCCGCGGCTGACTTTTTTGCCGCTTTTGATCTGGGTAATGATGCTGGAGGCCATATTGCTGGGGATGGCAAAACCAATGCCCTGCCCGCTGGCGATAATGGCCGTGTTAATGCCGATAACCTGCCCCTGAAGGTTGAGCAGAGGGCCACCGCTGTTGCCAGGGTTGATGGAGGCGTCGGTCTGCAAAAAGTTGTCAAAAGGCCCGGCGTGGATATTCCGGTTTTTGGCCGACAAGATGCCCGCCGTTACCGTGTGGTCCAGACCAAAAGGATTGCCGATGGCCAGCACCCAATTACCCACCTGCAGGGCTGCGGAATCACCAAAACTGAGGAAGGGCAGCGGCTTTTTCACGTCCACTTTGAGCAGGGCCAGGTCCGTCTCTTCGTCCGCACCGATGAGCTTGGCCGGGATGGCTTCGCTCTTGCCCGTGCTCTGGTCCAGGGTCACCCGGATAACGTCCGCGTCGGCCACCACATGGTTGTTGGTGACGATGTAGCCGTCTTCAGAGATGATAAAGCCGGACCCCAGGGATTTTTGGCGCATCTGCGGGCGTTTGCCGCCGCGCATGCCGAACTGGTCAAAGAATTTTTCAAAACCGGGAGGCATGTTGCGGAACATCTCACCGAAGATGTCGTCCTGGTCGCCGCCACTGGCCTTGCGCTCTGTATTAATATTGACCACGGCGGGGCCGCATTTGGCGGCCAGATCGCTGAAATCGGGCAGTCCGGCGGCCCCGGCGCTCTGCCAGGAAAGCAGCAACGCCAGAGCCACCAAAGCGGAAAGGTATTTGCGCACAGTCATGGAAAGCTCCTTGCTATTTTTTCTGCAAAGCCTTCTGCAAAGCCTGTGCCATAATACTTGTTCCCATGCTGCCGCCATTGCTTCCGGCGCCGTGGCCGGCTGCGGCTTTGGCATGTTGCCGCCAGGCCTTATCCTCGGCCATTTCTGCGGCTTCGGTGCCTTCGGGAGCCAGGCTGATGCGTCGGGCCGCAGGGTCCATATTTTGCACCACCAGGGTCACGGCGTCGCCTTTGTCCAATTTGCTGAACTGGGCGGCGTTTTTGGCGCTTTTGAGCACCCCGGCGGGCAACAGACCGGTGATGCCGGGAGCAAGCGTAACAAACAGGCCGTACTGGCTGCGGCTTTCCACCGTGCCGTCAACGCTGGCGCCCACGGGGAAGCGTTGGGCCGCGTCCTGCCAGGGGTCGCCTTCGGCTTCACGCAGGCTCAAAGATATGCGGCGGGTTTCAGGATTGATGTCCCTGATTTTTACGGATACGGCATCGCCAGGCTGCACCACGTCCTCGGCCTTGAGCACCCGCCGTTCCCAGGACATTTCAGAAATGTGCACCAGCCCTTCCACACCGGGCAGAATTTCCACAAAAGCGCCGAAGGGCGCCAGGCGCACCACCTTGCCAGGCACCACTTCGCCGGGGGTAAGGCGCTGGGAAACTTCCTGCCAGGGGTCGCCCTGGGCCTGCTTGCGCGAAAGGGCTATGCGCACCTGCCCTTTTTTGTCCTTTTCCAGGTTGAGCACCTTGGCGCGCACCACGTCGCCGAGGCTCACGGCCTCATCCGGGGCGCTGACTCTGGACCAGGAAAGCTCGGAAATATGGATCATGCCCTCCACGGCCGGGGCCAGTTCCACAAAAGCGCCAAAGGGGGCCAGGCGGCTGACCGTGCCTTCCACCGTATCGCCCACCTTGAGGGTCTGGAGCAAAGCGTCCAGATTTTCCTGCCGCTCACGATCCAGCAGGGCGCGGCGCGAAACCACAATGTTGCGCCCACGATTTTCTACCCGTGTGACCAGGAACTGCAGGGTGCGGCCCACCAGGCCTTCGGCTTCCGCCGTGGACGCGCCGATCTGGCTGCCGGGGCAGAACGCAGTTTTGCCCAGTACTTCAACGGTGTAGCCGCCCTTGCAGATGGCTGCCACCCGACCTTCCACGGGCACGCCGCTGTCGCGGGCTTCTTCTATGGCCGCCACGCCGCTACCGCTCATGGAACGGGAAAGGCGGATTTCCTGCGGAGAAACGCCGATGACCCAGGCTTCCAGCTTATCGTCGGGCTTGACGGTTTCGTTGCCCTCAGCGTCCAGAATGTCCTTGCGGTCTAGGATGCCGTCCACCTTGATGCCCACATCCACAAAGACATTGTCGCCGCTGATGGCGATGACCGTGCCTTCCACCTTCTGGCCGGGCTGCAGACGCCCTGCTGTGGCCTCGTGGGCCGCCAGCAGCGCGGCAAAATCTTCAACGCCTTCCTCCGGCGCGACGGCCGGGGTTTTCTCCTCGATCATCTTTCCTGCTCCTTCACAAGCGGATTTCATACTTGAGTTATAAATTCTATGCTATCTCTGGTAGAAAAACAATGCGGCCCGGCAGGGTTCCGCAGCGACGCTGCGCCTGTTTGTCGGCAAAAGTGGGTGACTTTTACGCAGCTGGGTATTTTTTACCCGCTGCCCGGCCGTACGCGACAGGCGGCACAAGCGGCCGCAGGCGCCGAAAAAATTATTTGAACAGTTCCCGTTCGGGAACCTTATGGTCAATGCGGTCTTCCACCTCTATGCCCTTGGGCGGCGTAAAGCTGAAGGCCCCGGCCTCCAGACGGGCGTCGGGCGTAAAGCTGGTGAGGCGCACGTCGTTGCCGTTGCCGTAAAAATCCGTGATGGCGGCCCGACGGATATAGCCCGTATTCCGCTCCACCCAGATGACGGCCTCCACCATCTGCGGCGAAGGGTCTTTGGGGTAGAGCCGCAGCCTGACCAGACCATCGTCCTGTCCTTCATTCTTGATTTCAAAGTCTTTGGTAAGGGCGGCCTGACCGGTGATGACCTGGATAATGCTGCGTGAATCCTGCACCAGGCTCGGCGGGTAGCGATAGGCCACGTCTTCGTCGGGCAGATAGTCCCAGATCTCCCTGTCCGTGACCACCAGCGTTTCTTCATGGGGCCGTGCCGTCTGCCAGCGGATGCGCAGGGGCTTTTGGAACAGCAGCGTGCCCTGCCGTTGCTCCACCGAGCCGCTCTCCTTGTGGCTGAGGGTCTGGGTGAAGCCGGCGGAAAAAGCCTGCAGTTTTTCGTAGCGGGCCTGAATGGTCTGCGTCAGAGGGTCGGCAGCGCTCGCCGCCGGGGCGGGAGCGCACAGGGCCAGGGCCAGAAATGCCAGGACAAGAGCGCGCATACTTCCTCCGCGGCCGAAGCCGCCTTTTCCGACGGCGCGCAGCCGGGCGTCGCCGAAAGGTGTCTGGTCCGGCGTCCGGGCCGCCGCGGGGCGAGGGTTACTTCACCACCGCCCTGGGTTTGCTGCCGTCGGCCGGGCCGATGATGCCGTCCTGCTCCAGTTGCTCTACCAGGCGGGCGGCGCGGTTGAAACCGATTTTGAAACGCCGTTGCACCAGGGATATGGAGGCCCTGCCCTGCTCGCTTACAAAAACCTGCACTTCGCTATACAGAGGATCCTGGGCCGCATCGCCGCCGCCACCGCCGCCGGAACCGCCGTTGGCCGCTTCCGGGCTCCACTGCGCAAAATCCACCTTATAGGAAGGCCGCAGGTGGCGCTTCCAGTGGGCCACCACGCGCTGCACCTCCTCGTCGCTCAGGAAGGGGCCGTGCAGGCGCAGCAGACGGCCGCCGCTGGGCTTGAAGAGCATGTCGCCCCGGCCCAGCAGGTGTTCCGCGCCCACCTGGTCCAGAATGGTGCGCGAATCGTGCTTGGAAGTGACCTGGAAGGAAATGCGGCAGGGGAAATTGGCCTTGATCAGCCCCGTGACCACATCCACGCTGGGGCGCTGGGTGGCCAGAATCATGTGGATGCCCGCCGCGCGGGCCAGCTGGGCCAGACGCACAATGCTGGTTTCCACCTCGCGGGCGGCGGTCATCATAAGGTCCGCCAGCTCGTCGATGACAATGACCAGATAAGGCAAAGGCTCCAGGTCGGCAAAGTCGGACGGCAGGTCATTTTTGTAGGCGGCCAGCTTCTGGTTAAAGCCGGCCACGTTGCGCACGCCCAGCCGGGCCATGGCTTCGTAGCGGCGGTCCATCTCGTGCACGGCCCAGTCCAGGGCGTTTTTGGCCTCGCTCATTTCCGTGACCACGGGGTGCACCAGGTGCGGTTCGTCGGCATACACGGCCATTTCGATGCGCTTGGGGTCCACCAGCAAAAGCTGCAGGTCTTCCGGCTGCGTGCGGTAAAGCAGGCTGATGAGGATGCCGTTGAGGCAGACGCTTTTGCCCGCGCCAGTAGCCCCGGCCACCAGCAGGTGCGGCATGCGGGTCAGATCGGCCATGTAGGGCTGCCCGGCAATGTCCTTGCCGAGGATCATGGTCAGAGGGCCGCAGCCCTTGCGGAAGGCCTCGCAGGCCGCCAGCTCGCGAAAATTGACGGTTTCACGGTTCTCATTGGGGATCTCTATGCCGACGGTGTCCGTGCCGGGTATGGGGGCCTGGATGCGTACGGCAATGGCTTTGAGGGCCAAGGAAAGGTCGTCGCTCAGATTGGCGATGCGGCTCACCCGGATGCCGGGCGCCGGGCGCACTTCATACATGGTGACCACGGGGCCGGGTGTAATGCGCACCAGCTCGCCCTGAATGTCAAAATCCTTGAGGCAGGCGATAAGGGCCTTGCCCCTGGCCTCCCGGTCTTCCCGGGCCGGACCGCCCGCCGTTTTGGTCGGGGGGGCCAGCAGGTCCAGGCCAGGCAGAGGAATGGGGGCCTTTTTGCCCAGCAGGGGGGCCAAAGCGGCCCGCACCCCACCGCCGCGCGGGGCTTTCTCCTCAGGGGCGGGAGCGGCAGGCGCTTCTTCAGGAGCGGGTTGCGGCTTTGCCGCGTCGGCAGGCGCGACAGGCGTAGAAGGCGTCGCAGGCCCGAAGGCTTCAGCCCGGGGGAAGGGGTCATCGTCAAGCGCAAAGCCCGACGCCGTGCCCGGAGCCACGGAATCCGCCCCTTTAACGGGTGGGGCGTCCGCGTCAGGCTGCTCCGTGCCGGAGTCAGCTGCCCCCAAACTGCCCGACCCAGGCGCATCTATGGGGTTACCGTCCTCATAGACCCTGGGCAGCCGCCCTGCAGTGGGCCGGATGTCGCCCAGTTTATCCAGCAGCCTGGTCCAGAGATCACGCGCGGGCAGGCGCCAACGGGCCAGCAGGCGATCCAGCACGGGAGTCTCTTCCGCGCCTGCTGCCGCAGGTTCCGGCTCGGCAAAGCTGACAGCTTCGGAAGCGGACGCTTTTTCTTTTTGCGCGGCCTTTTCCCGCCAGGTCAGCCAGCGGGCGTGCAGCCAGCGCCCCAGCCGGCCGGCCAGGGTAAACCAGGAGATATTGCCCGCCAGCTGCGTGCCCACCAGGGCCACAAACAGCCAGAGCAGGGCTGAACCGCCGGGGCTGAGATAGTGGCTGGCGTTATTGTGCAGGGCGCTGCCCACCATGCCGCCGCCCCAGAGGTCGCCCACGGAAAAATCCCCTGCCGCCGCCAGCACCAGCAGGCAGAGCGTCATAAGGAAAAAGCCGCACCAGCGCAGCCAATGCAGACTGTAAGCGGGAGAAATGCACGCAGCGCCCAGCGCCCCAAAAGCCAGCGGGCAAAGCAGGGCCACCACGCCAAACACGTCGTTAAGAAAACCTGCAGCGTAAGCGCCGAACAGCCCCGCTTTGTTGTGCACCACTGCCGCGCCGCTGACCACATGGTTGAGGCTGGGGTCATTGGCGTCAAAACTGCCCAGGCTGAGCAGAAGCAGTAAAGCCCAGAACAGCAGAAAAAGGCCGAAAAGCTCGCGACTGAACTTGTGGGAATCCGTAGGGCTACCCTCCCTGGACAGGACTATTCCCGACCCAGGTATTCCTTGGTACGGGTGTCCACCTTGATGCGGTCGCCCTCATTGACGAAAATGGGCACCTGAACCGAGATGCCGGTTTCCAGCTTGGCGGCCTTGGTGACGTTGCTCACCGTATCGCCCTTGGCGCCGGGTTCGGTTTCCACCACTTCCAGCACTAGGCTCAGGGGAATATCCACATCCAGCGGATTGCCCTTGTAGAACAGCACGCGACATTCCTGCCCATCCTTAAGGAAACCTTCCTTGCCGTCCGTGGCGTTGATGTGCATCTGCATCTGTTCGTAGGAGGTCATATCCATGAAAATGAGATTATCGTCTTCACGATAAAGAAACTGCATGTCGCGGGTTTCCAGATCGGGCTTCTCCACCTTTTCACCGGAACGAAAGGTGATGTCCTGCATACGGCCAGTGAGGATGTTGCGCAGCTTGGTGCGCACCATCGCGCCGCCCTTGCCGGGCTTGAAGTGCTGAAACTCCACAATTTCGTAAGGGGTGCCCTCCACTTCAATCTTCAGGCCCTTGCGGAAATCCGTGGTTGAATACATGGGTTTTCCTCCATAAAAGCGGATTCGGGATGGTGCATCGCGCACACTCCCGGCGCGCGACCGGGCCCATTCGGACCCTGCGCCGCCGGGCAGCCGGGTCAGCCGGCATTTGCCAAGGGGAGCGAGAGCGGCTACCGTAAAGAGCGCTTGCCGTAGGGCAGCGCTGTGAATCCATACTTCTTATCCAACATCAGGCGCTTGTCAAGGCACAGCCTTCAAGCAACACATGAGGTTTGTATGCGCCCTACCCTTGCTCTGGAAGCCACGGTCTACACTCCCGATCAGCTCATGGACCGTCCCGAGGCGCAGATCGCTTTGGCCGGCCGCTCCAATGTGGGCAAATCCTCCCTGCTCAACGCCCTGGCCGGTCGTCGCAAGCTGGCCAAGGTCAGCGCCACGCCGGGCAAGACACGTTCCATCAATTTTTACCGCGTGGAGCCGACGGGCTTTTACCTGGTGGATCTGCCGGGCTACGGCTATGCCCGCGCCAGCCATGCTGAACGAGAAAAGTGGGCCCGCCTCATGGAAAAATACTTTCTGGGCTGCCAGGCCCTGCGTGCTCTGGCCCTGTTGCTGGACTGCCGCCTGCCCCCGCAGCAGCTGGACAAAAACCTGGTGGATTTTGCCCGCACCCACGGCCTGCCCCTGCTGCCCATATTGACCAAGGCCGACAAATGCAACCAGCGCGAACGCGCCGCCCGCCAAAAGGAATGGGAAGCCCTGCTGCCCCGCCGCCCGCTGCTGACGGCCGCCTCCACAGGCCTGGGGCTGGACGAACTGTGGCGCTGCCTTGGTGCGGCGGCAGGCATATCCCCGGCGGACGGCTCTGCAGCTGTGGAAAAAGAGAGCAGACAAGCCTGTCTGGAATAACGCAGTGAGCGCTATCCGCACTGCACGGAGCAGGCCCACCAGGGAATGCTTTCCGCCGGAAACGCCCGCCACGGGGATGCCGGCCCACGTCAGTTGCGCAGCGTCGCGACCAAACCGCAGAGACGCGGCTTTTCTTTGCACAATCTCCATCGCGGCATTGCAACGTTAACATGCTCTGGCGGTTGCGTAAGCAGACGACCGCCGCCTGCCCGCCGTGGCGCGCAAGCGTAGCTGCAGCCGTTGTGCGACGCAGGAGCTTGGCCCATTACAACAAAGGAAGTTACGGGCAAAGACAGCAGCGCTATGTATTTGCTCGGGTAAGCGCCGGAACGAGCGTGCCGTAACCTTTGAGAATACACATTCTCAAAGGCAATCTTCTCTAGAATATTTAAACACTTGAAATGCTCGCTTACGGCAGGCAAAGCCTGCCTTCTCGCATTTCGTGGCAAGGATTTTCAAGAAAATCCTTGCAGAGCAATTAACTCATTTCATTCGTAAACTGCTCTAGATGCTAAACTTCCCGGCTTCAGGCCCGGACTCCTCCGGCAGGGGCTTCCGGCTCCATGTGGATGACGATGCGCCCCACCAAGGGCACCGCCGCACGGATGCGCTGCTCCAGACGGTTGCAGACCGTATGGGCCTCTTCTACGCTGAGAGTGCCATTGACGCCGCAGTGAAAGGAAAGACAGACGCCCTGCTCTGGCAGGGTGTAGGTGGCAAAGCGGTGTGGGTTGCTGACCAGCGGCTCCTGTGCCGTGGCCTTGCGGATTTCCTCCCAGGCCATGTCCGCCAGAGGCACGGACACGGCGGCCCCGGCTTCCTGTGCGGCAACGGGATTTTCCGGCTCCAGGTGGCTCAGCACTTCCACGCCGGGCAAGGCTTTGCCTAGGCCCGCTTCAAAGTTCCCCACGCGGGCGTAGGCCTGGGCATAGGGCGTGTCGCCCGGCAACTCCACATGCAGCTCAATGCGTGCGCCCGTATCTGCGTGCAGAATGTGCACATTGTGCACGGCAAGGCCATGCTCTGAGGCCAGCCGCTGCACCAGGGCAAAAGGATCGCCCGCACCCCGCACCTTGGCGGGTTCCACATGTACGGTGACGTCCGCGCCGGGCAGCACCCCAGCCACGGCCACTTCCGCCTCGTGGGCCAGACGGTGCCCATCGGACACACGCAGGCCGGGCGCAACCCCCACGGTAAGGTCCACAAAACTCTGCGGGCCGCTCACGCGCACCCGCGCGCGACGCACTTCAGCTATGCCCGGCACGGCCTGTACGGCCCGGATCACGCCCTGCTGCGCTTCGGCTGAACCGGAATCCATGAGCGTGTTTACCGCCGTGGCGGCCATGTGCAGGCTGGCGCGGAAAATAATGACCGCCACCAGAAGCGCGGCCACGGTGTCGGCCTGCGCCAGCATCCGGTGCAGGGGCTCTGGCAGGCGCAGCGCCGCCGCCAGCCAGACGGCCAGAACGCCGGCCAGCACCACGGCCGAGGACAGAATATCCGTGGAAAAATGCAGGGCGTCGGCCTCCAGGGCCTGACTTTTATAGCGGCGGGCCACCCGGCGCAGGATGCGCACGCGGTTAATATCCACGGCCATGGAAACGGCCATGACGCCCACGCCCCAAAGTGAGGGCGTCACAGGGCTGGCCCCGGCGAGCAGACGCGTCACGCCTTCATGCACCACCCAGACGCAGGTCAGAAAAAGCAGCAAGGTCTGACCCAAAGCAGAGAGGTTTTCCACCTTGCCGTGGCCGTAGGGGTGCCCCTGGTCCGCGGGTTTGGCGGCAATACGCACGGCCAGCAGGGTCATGGCTGCGGCCAGGAGATCCAGGCCGCTGTGCAAGGCCTCGGAAAGAATGCCCAGGCTGTTGGTGGTCAGGCCCACGGCCAGTTTGAGCAGGGTAAGCCCCAGCGCGGCCAGCAGGGAAACCACTGCGGCTTTTTGTTTTTCGTTGCTTTCTGATGTGGGTACAGGGGCTGGTGCGGTTGCCATGCCGCTCTCGTACTGTTCCGGTCCGTGTGCAGGCCCGGTTGCGCGACCACCTTTTCCCGGCGGGCACACCCAGCCGGGAAAAGGTGGTCGGATTTTCAGACGCGCCCCACAAGCCACGACCGTGCGTGCCGGGGTGCTAAAACGCTACAGCCAGGTGAACCATTCTTTCCAGGAGCCCTGGCGTTTTTCCCGCGTGAGTCTGGCCTGGTCTTCACGATAGTTGTGGTAGGCGGCCAAACTTTTTTCCTTGGCGTGCTCGGCTACTTCCGGAACATCTTTGAAGCTGTTGACGATGTAGTCGTAGCGACGCCAGGCAGGACCATATTTCTTCATGTGCCAGAACACGTCCGCAATATACAGCTCGTGTTCGGCCATGAGCTTGCGGCAGGCAATCATGTTCTCCTGCGCACTCTTGACGTACGGCGAGTCGGGGAAGGTCTGACACAGTCGGTTGAAGTATTCGTAGGCGGCTTCCAGCTCTGTGGTGGCCCGATCGATGGAATGGAACTGCTTCATGAGGGACATGCCCGTCTGGTAGAGCACATAGGGTATGGCCTCATGCCGGGGGTGCAACGATTCGAAATCCTTGTACGTTTCTGACGCGAGCGCATACTCCTCGTCCAGATAGTAGGCGTCTGCCAATGAAAGCTCAGCGTCTACAGTATAGGGACTAAAGGGGTAGTTATCGCGCAGTTTGTTGTACAGTTCCACGGCGCGCACATAGTTTTTTTCACTCATGGCGTCGTTGGCGGCTTCAAAAATCTCCTGCGCGGTGTCTTCAGCCGGCGGCAGATAGATGAGGTCTATGATGCCGCAACCTGAAACGGCGAACATGCAGACAGCCAACACAAAAGAGCGGAGCAGTTTTTTAGGCATGGAGTTGTTCCATGAGAACAAACGCCGCCTGGGCGGCCGTTGCACCGTCACCGGCGGCGGTGATCACCTGACGGCAAAGTTTGGAACGGATGTCGCCCGCCGCGAAAATACCAGGAATATTGGTGCGCATTTCTGTATCGGTGATGATGAAGCCCTGCTCGTCCTTGGCCAGATCTGCCGGCAAAAAGCCTGTGGACGGGGAAAAACCCACATACACAAACAGGCCGTTCACGGGCAGCAGGGTTTCTTCGCCGCTTTTGAGATTTTTAACCGTCAGGCCGGTAAGCTCTTTTTCGCCGTGCAGGGCGGTGACCACACTGCTGCGCAAGAGGGTGATCTTGTCGCTTTGTTCGGTCAGCTTGTCCTGATAAATTTTACGCGCCCGGAATTCGTCGCGCCGGTGGATGAGATAGAGCTTGCTCACCAGTTTGGACAGATACAGGGATTCTTCCAGCGCGGCATTGCCGCCGCCCACCACGGCTACAGTCTGGTTGCGAAAGAAGTTGCCGTCGCACAACGCGCAGTAGGAAACCCCACGCCCGCGCAAGCGGTCCTCGCCTTCCAGGCCCAGCTTCCGGTGGTGTGCGCCGGAGCAGACGACAACGGTTCTGGCCCCGTATTCCACACCGCCCGCCCGCACCACAAACTGCCCTGCCGATCCACTGACGGATTCCACCGCAGCGGCGGGCCGGTCAATGGCCAGGCCTTCGAGATGTGCGGCAAACAGGTCCGCCAGCTCGTAGCCCTTGATGCCCTTGGGAAAGCCGGGATAATTGTCCATGGCTTCCGTCTGCAGAATCTGACCGCCGGGGGCCAGCTGCTCCGGCATGAGCACGGAGCAGCCGGACCGCGCCAGATACATGGCCGCAGTTATGCCGGCGGGACCACCGCCGATGACAACGGCGTCGTAAGACTTCATGCCAGAGCCTTTGTATCCAGCAGATCCTTCATGGCGGCCTTGGTGACGGCCCCGGTGATCTGCTCCAGCGTCTCGCCGTTTTTGAAAAGGACCAGCGTGGGGATGGCCCGGATGCCGAACTTGGTGGGCGTGGCGGGATTTTCGTCCACATTCATCTTAACGATGCGCACCTTGCCGGCGTATTCCCCAGCGAGTTCATCAATGATGGGCCCTACCGCACGGCAGGGGCCGCACCAGGGAGCCCAAAAATCCAACAGCACGGGCAGGTCGGATTTAAGAACAACGCTTTCAAAGGTGGCGTCAGTGACCTGTTCAGCCATAACATTCTCCTTACGTTGTTTTTTGGCGCATGGCGCCAGAAGCGCCCGTTCGCCGGTCGGAGCCCCGGAAACTTTGGGGGCGCTTTTGTACTGAGTGAGAGTAGATATCAACGTGCCACCTGTCAAGCCAATCTCACAGAACCGCACAACAGGACGACAACCATTTCGGAGTGTTCGACTCGTCTATAGGCGGGACGCCCCTCCCCTGCCGGCTGCCCCGCCCTACTGCGGACACGCGCCCCACGCCGTCTGCAACATATCGTCGGGCAGGGCCTTGCCCCGAGGAATGGCCTCCATGCGCAGGTCGTGATAAAAGCCTTCCCGGCCCAACAGCCAGCCCGCATGGGCAATCATGGCGGCGTTGTCCGTGCAGAGCTGCGGCCCCGGCACAAGCGCCCTGCCCCCTCGCCGCTGCATCAGCGCGCACACCCGCTCCCGCAGCAGACTGTTGGCCGCCACACCGCCGGCCAGCACCAGGGTGCGCAGATCGGGCTGACGGTCCAGGGCGCGCTCGGCCTTGGCGCAGAGCGTGTCCACCACCGCAAGATTGAAGGAAGCGCAGCAGTCCTTGAGCGCCTGTGGCGCGTCCTCCGTGCGCGTTAACGGACGCGGCCAGACCATGCCTGCCAGATGCGCTGCCGCGTGGACGGCCACGGCCGTCTTCAGCCCGCTGAAACTGAAATCAAGGTTGTCGTTGTCCAGATACGGCCGGGGAAAAAGCCGCGGATCAGCCCTGCCCTCGCGGGCCAGGGCGTCCAGCAGCCGCCCGCCGGGATAGGACAGGCCCAAGACTTTGCCTACCTTGTCAAAGGCTTCGCCGGCGGCGTCGTCCAACGTGCGCCCCAGCAGACGCAGCCGCCACGGGGCCTCCATGCGGTATAAATGGGTATGCCCGCCAGAAACCAGAAGCCCCAGAGCAGGGAAGGCTATTGCCTCTTCCAGTCCCGCTGCCAGCAGGTGGGCATGCAGATGGTTGACGCCCAAAAAACGCGAACCCAAGCCCAGCGCCAACCCCTTGGCAAAGGCCACCCCCACCAACAGGCTGCCCAGAAGCCCCGGCCCCCGCGCCACGGCCACCAGATCCAGGTCTGCGGCCTGCCGTCCGCTGCGGCGCAGCAACACATCCAGCAAAGGCCCCATGTACCGGCAGTGCTCCCGCGAGGCCAGTTCCGGCACCACGCCCCCGAACAGGGCGTGCACGTCCGCTTGGCTGGCCAGCACTGCGTCCAACAGTCGGCCGTCCTCCACCAAGGCTAGAGCGGTTTCGTCACACGAGCTCTCTATGCCAAGACACAACATGCAGCCTCCACAGGCGACAGACAAAATGAAGGGCGCGTTTTTCTCAGGGAAAGAACTTTTAGGGCGCTGCTGCCGTTGCCCATACCATCCTTTGCCGTAACGGGCGAGGCTGGCCAAAAGTTCCCGTCCCTTCACGCCCCCTTTACTATGCTTTTTTTTTGCAATTCCACGGCTGGCGCACACAGAACACGGCAGAGCCTGCACCGCACAGGCCAGTTTATTGGCGTGACCAAGCGCCCCTGGGCGGGGCGCTTGTCTGCCTTGGGAAAGGCCTTTGCTACCCCTGGGCGTACCGGGCGTAGATGCGCTCCACGGCGGTGACGTCGTTGGCGGAACCGATGAAGAGCGGCGTGCGCGCGTGCAGCCGGTCGGGCTGTTTTTCCAGAATGCGCCCCTTGCCGTCACTGGCCTTGCCTCCGGCCTGTTCCGCCAGAAAAGCCAGCGGATTTGCCTCACACATGAGGCGCAGCTTGCCTTGCGGTTTTTTGTGGTCAGAAGGATAGAGGTAGATGCCGCCATAGATCAGCGTGCGGTGAAAATCCGCCACCAGTGCGCCCACATAACGCGCGGAATAGGAGGTGCCGTCCGGGGTTTCGCAGTTGTGGAACCACTGCAGCACCTCGCGAGTGGGTTCATCCCAGTTCTTCCAGTTGCCTTCGTTGACAGAATAAATGCGACCCTGTTCGGGAATGCGCATATTGGGATGAGAAAGCAGAAATTCGCCCACGCCGGGGTCCAGGGTAAAGCCGTGCACGCCCTGCCCCGTGCTGAGCACCAGCATGGTAGAGGGACCGTACAGAATATAGCCCGCCCCCACCTGCTGACAACCGGGCTGCAGCACTTCTTCAAGCGTCACTTCACCAGTGTGCCCTTCGGGCCTGCGCAGGATGGAAAAAATGGTGCCCACATTGATGTTGACGTCGATATTGGACGAACCATCCAGGGGATCGAATATCAAAATATAGTCCCCGCGCGGAAACTCCGGGCTCACGCGGACCAGCTCCGCTTCTTCCTCGGAACTCATGGCGCAGAGCGCGCCGCAGCGCTCCATGCGGTAGAGCATAATGCGGTTGGCGATGGCGTCCATTTTTTGCACGTTTTCGCCCTGCACGTTCACTTCGCCCGTGCCGCCCAGAATATCCAGCAGCCCGGCCTTATTAATGCGGCGAGAAATGCTCTTGCCGGAAAGGATCAGGTCGTAAAGCAGGCCCGTAAACTGGCCCGTGGCCTGCGGGCTGCGCTTCTGGTGCAGCAGCAGATGCTCGGTAACCGTAATATCGGCCATAAAGGACTCCTTTTTCTCACAGCCGTGGAAGACACGGGCAGAGAATGATCGGAGAAAAAATTTGCAGTGGGCCGCGCCCAACCTGCGTCAGGAATTTGCCTTTCCGCAACAAAGGCGAAATGGATTTCCCAACCGGCCCCGCCCCACCAATCGGTGCTCGTGGGACGGGGCCACGGGATCAGTTCTTAGGACCAAAGGGGCTGGGACGTCCACCCGGCAAGATAGCCGGCGACTCCTGGCCGGCGGAAGCATCGTTTTCGGGGGCGGTTTCCGCCTGCTTGGCCGGAGCCTGCGGTGCGGCAGAAGTTGCCGAAGCCGCTTTCTGCGTTGCGGTCGCCGGGCTTGCGGGGGCCGCACTGTCAGCCGGTGGCGTGGTCGTGCCGCCTTGCGGCGCCGCTTTTGCGGATGCTGCGGCCGGGGCGGCGTCCTGACCTGCAGGCGTTGCGCTTGTGGCCGCCGGGCTGGCCTCGCCGGGCTGCGGTGCGTCGTCATGCGGGCCAAAGGGGCTGGGGCGTCCGCCGGGCAGTGTGGGCATCTCCAGGTCTTCATCCAGGTTCAGGCCCTTGGCTGGCGGCAGCTTGGGTTGGGGCTTGGGCGCGGGCCGCACTCTGGGCCGCTCCACCCGTTCCACAGGCGTATTTTCGCCTTCCAGCTGCCGTTCGCGCACCTTGGCTTTTTCTGCCTGGCGCTGTTTTTTGAGCAGCACGCTGTCGTGGCTGCCGGGCTGAATATCATTGGTATTGGCGGACTGGCCCCTGGACGCGCCTTCGGGCTGGGCGGCCGGTTCACCGTCCGGAGCGGGCTGGGCGGCGCTGGGCAAAGCCAAGCTCTGGCTCAGGTCCGTTTTATTTTTACGTTCCGGCATGGGCGGGGGCGGCAGTTTCTCCCGCTCCTTGGGGAAGAAGGCCAAGCCCTGCCCCACATCACCGGAACCCTTGGGGAAATTGCCTGACTGGGGCACGGCAAACACCAAAGGCACGTTCCCCAGGTAGCGGACCATGTAATAGAAGACGCCCGTGGCGTTGGTGCAGGTGCCGGAAGAGCTTTTGGTGACCACTTCATCCCAGTTGACGCTGGCCAGGGGGGTGGCGGCAAAATCGTATTTGCCGGGCCAGAGCAGCGCCTGCGGCGAGAGGATGACCATGTCTTCCGGGCTTTGCGAGTATTGCAGGAGGGTGCGCATGTCGAAATAGGCTGCCACCACGCCCAGGAAATCCGTACCGTCGTACAGGGGGGCCGCCAGCAGCACTTCCGGTCCCAGCGGGGTGTTCTGCACATCAGCCCGCAGGGCTCTGGTGCTCTGCTTCTTGTCTTCATACAGAAGAGGGATGAAATCCACCTGCTTCAGCGGCGTGGCCGGTTCCTGTCCCAGGATGGTGCCGTCGTATTTGACGCCGGCAAAGCCGTCCAGCCAGGGGAAAGAAGCAAAAAGGTTGTTCACCCATTCCCGCGTGGGGGGCTTGTCGGCATTCATCATGACCCGCTCCAACTTGGAAAGCTCCAGGTCCAGCCCCATCATGCTGTGGGTCAGGGCCAGAGCCTGAGGCGAAAGCGTGCCTTTTTCACTATAATCCACCGAAGCCGGCGGGCTCACATAGGTATTCCAAAAGCCCTTGGTGCTTTTCCAGATATTCTTGGTAGGCTGGTATGAGCTGCACCCGGTGAGGTACAGAACCGCCACCAGCAGCAGCGAAAAATACCGCGCGTAGGATTTCAACACCGTGTTTACTCCCAGGTAAGAACAGATGACGCACGGGCCAACGCAAAGACGCGGACCCGAGGCGCGATGGTCACCTCGCGCTGGTTGTGTGCGTAGTGCAACACGTCAGACCGCCACGCAAAAGGGTCGGCCCTCGCGGCAACAGCCTTTCAGCCGTGCGCCCGGGCTTCCACCCGCCCGGCCAGGGCCTCAAGCATGGTGATAAGTTTCTCTTTACCGCCGGCGCTCGGAGCCGGATCAGCTGCCGGCGCGGACGCTGTGGGGCCGCCGCCCAGGCGCGCGCTGAGCGTGGATATGCGCTGGCGCAGGTCGGCGATTTCCTCCGGGTCCACAGCCGCAGCGGCCAATTCGTGATAAATGTCCAGCGCGCCCTTGATGTCGCCCTGTTCGGCCAGCACTTCGGCCATGGAACGGGTGCGCAGCGAAAAAGCCTCTTCACCGCCGGCAGTCTGCTCCACGGTGGGCCCGGGAGCGACCGGGGGCCGGGGGGCTGCGGCGTCGGAATCCGTTGCCGCGGCCTCGGGCGCAGATGCGGCAGAAGGAAGCGCGGCGGCCTCAAGGGTATCGAGGCCCGGCAGTTCGCTTTCGTCCGCCATGGCCGCATCCGGGTCAAAACGGGCAAAGCTGTCATCTTCCAACGGCACCGGCGCGCTGATGTCCTCGGCTACGGCCGCTGCTGTGGGGGTGACGGTCGGACTGGGCACGCACTCCGACATCCGGGATGCGGTGGGGGAAGGCCCGGCAGCGGCCTTCGCCGTAGAAGAAACGGCCGGAGCCGTGGGCCTGGCGGTGGAAGGCTGGTCCGCCTCGGCCCAGTAGCTGGCCACCCCGCGCTCCACCACCAGGTGCAGCGGCACGGGGCCGTGCGCAAAATAGAGCGCCAGAAACTGCAGAGCGGCCGCCGTATCCGGGGCGGCCTCACGGGTAGCTGCGCAGGCCGCGAAAGCCCGCCAAAAGCCCGCATGGGCGGAAAACACCTGGCCCAGACGGTCCAGTTGCGCCGTGCAGGCCGTGTCCTGCCCGAGCTGATGCAGAAGCTCCACCAAAAAAAGGCGCGCTTCAAGAAATTCTTCATGCCGGGCAAGTCCCTGCTCCAGGGTGTCCACGGCCTCGTCCGTGCGCCCGGCTTCGGCCAGCAGGCGGGACAAAGGATAAAAGACCTTGGAGTTGGGCTCCAGTTCCAAGACTTCTTTATACCAATCGATTTTTTCCGTCATGGCTTGGGCTCCTGCTCCGGCCTGTCCGCGCCGTCAAAAAGGTAGAGCACTTCATTGTCACGCACGTAGTGCAGGCGTTGGCGGATGACCTTTTCCACATACTGGTTGTCCGCCTGCAACAGGCGTATTTCACGGCTGATGGCCATGTTTCCGGCATCCAGATCAGCGATGCGCCTTTCCATATCCGCATACTGGCGCTTCAGTTCGCGGTATTCCAGAAGCCCTGTGGGGCCCCAGACCATACGGCCGAAAAGCACCAGATTGATAAGCGCCAGGACCACAAGAATAACAGTGCGCCAGAAGGTCATTGCAGTATCCTTCCGTTTCTGGGCGGGCAGCGGCGGGTGCGGCGCAACTCCGCCAGCAGGGTTGTGGTGGCGGTTTCCAGGCGGCGCACGTCATCCTCGGCCAGGTCCATCTGGTCTACCTGCCGCAGATATTGACGCAAGGTGCGCAGCTCTGCGTCGAAGCAGCGCCCCCAGCGGCCCGAGCGCATATCCGGCTCCAGCTCCAGGATAGTTTGCAGGCAATTTTTAAGACGCAGCTGCAGGGTGCTCATAGACGTGTTTCATCGGCCTGCCCGGCACAGGCCCGGCGGTAAAAATTGTAACAGTAATTGAAGCCAGAGCCCACAGCCAGCAACATGGCCGCGTACAGCAGGACAAGCCCCACCATGTGCAGATCATAGCCCCAGAGCGGATAGTGCAGCGTCAACGGGACCACGGCCAGAATCTGCAGCACGGTCTTGACCTTGCCCAGATAGTCCGCCGCCAGCACTATGCCTTCGTCAATGGCAATGGCCCGAAGGCCGGTGACCACCAGCTCGCGGCAGACAATAACGATGACCACCCAGGCCGGCGCCCAAGCCAGCTTCACAAACATGATCAGTATGGAACAGATAAGCACCTTGTCTGCCAGCGGATCCAGAAACTTGCCCATACTGGTGACCGTATTGGAGCGCCGGGCAATATAGCCGTCGGCCCAGTCGGTGATCGAGGCAAAAATAAAAGCCAAGGCCGCCAGTATGCAGGTGACCGGGCCTTCAAAATAAAGCAAGATGACCACCAGAGGGGCCATGAGGATTCGTAACAGCGTGATTTTGTTTGCGAGGTTAAGCATCATTCCTCGAATTCGGTCCAAACAGATTTTTTACTGGGTAGCACAAAACGGGGCGCGAGAAAAGAAGAAAAAAATGCCCCCGCGGGCTGGACGTCCGTCGGGGGCGTGCAAGGAATGCTGCGACAATGCGTCTGCCCACTGCCGGGGGCTCACAACGGCAACTGCGCAGATCGCCGGGCGCTACTTGGCGTCGGCCGCAGCGGCAATGGCGTCGGCCAGGTGAGCAAAGGCGGTTTTGGCGGCGCATTCGCCTTCCAGAGAAACCACGGGCACACCCCTGTCCGCAGAGACCACCGAGGCCGGGTCCAGAGGAATGGCCCCCAGAAAACGGAGCCCGTAGCGCTTGGCCAGTTCCTCCCCGCCGCCCTTTTTGAACAGGTCAATTTCCTGATGGCAGTGGGGGCAGATAAGGCCGCTCATGTTTTCCACCACGCCCAGCACCGTGGCGTTGGCATACTGCAAAAAATTGATGGCCTTGCGCACGTCGGCCAGCGAAATCTCCTGCGGGGTGGTAACCACCACGCAGAGCGCATCCGGAATGGACTGCAGCACGGTCATGTGCTCGTCGCCGGTGCCTGGGGGCGAATCAATCAGCAGAAAGTCCAGTTCGCCCCACTGCACGTCAGAGATAAACTGTCGGATAGCGGCGGTTTTTTTGGGTCCGCGCCACAGAACGGCCTGGTCTTTGTCCTGCAGCAGAGTATCCATGGAAATGACGGCAAGATTTTCGTCATAGGCTGCGGGCAGCAGTGCGTGGGTGGTTTCGTCCATCTCCACGGTGCTGGTGAGGCCCAGCAGGTTGGGCACGCTGGGGCCGTGGATGTCCACATCCAGAATGCCCACCTTGTAGCCCTTGTGCGCCAGGGCTGCGGCCGTATTGACAGTAACGGAGCTTTTGCCCACGCCGCCCTTGCCGCTCATAACAAAAATCTTGTGGCGGATGTGGCCGAGCCGTGCGGCGATGGCCTTGTCCTGCTGGGCCATGGGGTTGCCGCAGTTGCCGTCTCCTCCCTTGGTCGTGGCGCTGGAACAGCCGCCCGCCTGGGAACAGGATGCACACGAAGCCATGACGTCTCCTCTTATTGCGGCGGCGGCGCAGGCTTACCAGCCGTGGTCGCCCACCAGATCCACAAAAATGACCGGCCCCAGGTCTTCACGGCTTACGCGGCCCTGCGTTTTGCGCAGGCGCAGCAGGCGTTGGGTGCGGGGCCGGGAGCCCACAGGGATGAGCAAAATGCCCCCCTCGTCGAGCTGGTCCACCAGCGGCGGAGGCACTTCGGGCCCGCCCGCTGTAACAATGATGCGGTCAAAAGGCGCGGCTTCGGGCACGCCCAGCGTGCCGTCGCGCCTTTGCATATGAATACTGCGAAGCCCCAGTTGCCGCAAGAGCGGCGCAGTGCTTTGATAAAGCTCACGCAGGCGCTCCACTGTAAAAACCACGCAGCCCATGCTGGCCAGCACCGCCGCCTGATAGCCCGAACCCGTGCCTATTTCCAGCACGCGCATGCCCCGGCGCGCCTCCAGCAGCTGGCTCATGAGCGCAACAATATAGGGCTGCGAAATGGTTTGGCCGTAGCCTATGGGCAGGGGCGTATCCTCATAGGCCTGGGCCCGCAGGGCCTCCTGCACAAAAAGATGACGCGGCACGCTGCCCATGGCTGCAAGCACGCCGCAATCCGTAATGCCGCGAGCCTCCAGCTGTTCACGCACCATGCGCTGACGCAGGCGTCGAGGGTCCACCCTGGTTTGAGGAGCCCGCCTTTCACCGCCTGTAAAACTACCGTCATTCATATGGCGGAAGTGAAACCAGATTTTGTCCCGCAAGTCAATGCGGTACGGGCGTGTTATGAAAACTTCCAGACTTTTCCTTGAAAACAGCTTCGCTTTGTGCAAGGCTTACCGGGGTAGCAAGAGCAGGAGTAGATATGCGCAAACGAAACATGCTTTCGACAATACTGGGGTTTATCGTACTGGCCGTTCTGGCGGCCGGCGGATATGTTTTTTTTAAAGATCTGGACGGGCCGCAGGTTGTTGTGCAGCCGCAGACAGGCCGGGTGTCGCCCGCCAGCGTGATCAAGATCGCCATGAAGGATGCTTCGGGCATCCGCGCCGTCACGGTGGGCGTGCGTAAAAACAATACGCTGAACACCATCTTCAGCAAGCATTTTGAAAAATATCTGCCGGAACGCACGGTGGAGGTGCCCCTTGCCGGCGCCAACCTGCACGAAGGCGCTTTTGATCTGGAAATCCGCGCCACTGACGGCTCGTTGGCCGGTTTCGGCCAGGGCAACACCCGCACCGTACAGATGGCCATGCGCCTGGATACCCAGCCGCCGCGCATTTCTGTCAAAACGCTGCCCCCCAACGTGCGACGGGGCGGCGCCGCCGTAGTGCGCTATACTGTTGATGAAGACGTGAGCGACAGCGGCGTGCTGGTGGCGGGCTATTTTGTGCCCGGCTACCAGCAAAAAGACGGCAGTTACATCTGCTTTTTCCCCTATCCCTACACCATGCCCGCCCGCGAATACAAAAACAGCGTAGAAATCACCGCCACAGACCTGGCCGGCAACGTGACCAAAAGCCGTCTTACAGTCATGGCTTACGAACGCACCTTCAAAAGTGACAGCCTGGAGCTCAGCGACAACTTCCTCATGAGCGTGCAGAACAAACTGCAACACCTGGCCCCGCAGGTTGCCAACCCCCTGGACTGCTACCTCTATATCAATAACAATGTGCGTGCGGCCAATGCCCAGACCCTGCGCGAAATCGGCAAAAACACCGCCGCCGCCATGCTCTGGAGCGGCGCTTTTGCCAGGCTGCCGCGTTCCGCTGCCCGGGCGGGCTTTGCCGACCACCGATTTTACAATTACCAGGGCAAGCTGGTGGGCGAATCCTACCACCTGGGCTTTGACCTGGCTTCTGTCCGCAACGCCGAGGTGCCGGCGGCCAACAGCGGGCGCGTAGTCTTTACGGGCGAGCTGGGCATCTACGGCAACCTGGTGGTCATCGATCACGGCTTGGGGCTCATGTCGCTCTACTCTCACCTCAGCGACATCCAGGTCAAGGTGGGCGATGTGGTACAGAAAGGACAAACCATTGCCCACACGGGCAGCACGGGCCTGGCCTTCGGCGACCATCTGCACTTCGGTATTCTGGTGGGCGGTGTGGAAGTCACTCCTTTGGAGTGGCTGGACCCCAAGTGGATCCGCGACAACATCACTGGCCGTCTGGACGCCTCCAATGCCCCATAGGGCAACTTATTGCAGTAAAAGACCATGACAACGCGGCCCCCGCAGCAGTACGGGAGCCGCGTTGTCGTCTTGTCTGAAGCGTTGACAAAAGCGTTTTCCTTCTGCCCACCGACGACAAAAAATTGTAAGTGAAAAAAAACTCACCAGGCCCCTTGTAATTTCTGGGCAATCCGCTAGCCTGAAAACGTATCGGAAGGCGGCGCGCTCGCCCGCGGCTCTGGCGGCGCCTTTCTTGTGCCTTACGCACATTTTTTGCTTTGCAAGCCCGCCTTCGCCCACACCCCTTCGGCACTATGAGGACTTGCCCGTGTTACCGAATTCTGCGGCTCTGCTGGGCCTGGATATCGGCTCCACTACAGTAAAACTGGCCTTGCTGGACGCCGACGGCCATGTTCTGGAAACTCGTTACAACAGACACGGCACTGCGGTGCGCTCCACCCTCGCCGGTCTGCTGACGGATCTGGCGACCCGCCGTCCCGGCACGCGCGTTGTCGCCGCCATCACCGGATCTGGCGCGCTTGATTTGGGCGCGCGGCTCGACCTTCCCTTCATGCAGGAACTGCTGGCCACGGCCCGCGCCGTGGGCCACGCCGCACCAGACACCACAGTGGCCGTGGAGCTGGGCGGCGAGGACGCCAAGCTGCTCTACCTCGGGCAGGATGTGGAACTGCGCATGAACGAATCCTGTGCCGGCGGCACAGGGGCCTTCATCGACCAGATGGCCCGTCTGCTCAATACCGACGCCGGAGGGCTCAACGCCTTGGCCGCGCGTCACACAACCCTCTACCCCATTGCTTCGCGCTGCGGCGTGTTCGCCAAGACGGACATTGTGCCCCTGCTCAATGGCGGCGTGCCCCGCGAGGACATTGCGGCCTCCATTTTGCAAGCTGTGGTGGAGCAGACTATCGGCGGTCTGGCCTGCGGCCGGCCCATTGCAGGCAAGGTGGCCTTTTTGGGCGGCCCCTTGCATTTTCTGCCGGAGCTCAAAAAGCTCTTCATCGCCTCCCTCAACCTGAAGCCGGAAGCCGTAGTGGCCCTGCCCCACGCCCAATGCGCCGCCGCCATAGGGGCGGCCCTGTGCGTGCGCGGCAACGACACGGCGGTAGATTTGTCCCGCCTGGCCGAGCGGGCCGCCGCCCTGGTGGACGAACCCCTGCCGATCACGGCTCGCGCCCTGCCCCAGCTTTTTGCCGACGAGCAGGCCTATGCGACCTTCAGGGAACGCCAGCCGGCCCCGGCCCAGCCGCAAAAGGGGCTGCTCACCGCCGCCAGAGGCCCCCTGTATCTGGGGCTGGACCTGGGTTCCACCACCGTCAAGGCCGTGCTTATGGACGCGGGGCAGACCCCGCTGGACTGGCGCTACGCCTCCAACGGCGGCAACCCGCTGCAAACCCTGCTGCCCGCCCTGGCCGACATGCTGGACAAAATTCCGGAAGGCGCATGGCTGGCCGGGGCCGGAGCGACAGGCTACGGGGCCCATCTGGCGGAATCCGCCCTGGGAGTGGACTGCGTGCTGGTGGAAACTCTGGCGCACTTCAAGGCGGCGTTGCGTCTGGCGCCCCAGGTGAGCTACGTCATCGACATCGGCGGCCAGGACATGAAGTGCCTGAAGGTGGAAAACGGCGTCATCAGCGATGTGAACCTCAACGAGGCCTGCTCCGCCGGCTGTGGGGCTTTTTTGGAAAGTTTCGCACGCGGATTGGGCCTGGACATGGAGGAATTTGTCCGGCTGGCCCTCTTTGCCGCCCACCCGGCAGACCTTGGCTCGCGCTGCACAGTCTTCATGAACTCCAAGGTGACCCAGGCACAAAAAGAAGGCATGCAGGTTTCGGACATTGCGGCCGGGCTGTGTTATTCCGTAGTGCGCAACGCCCTGGACAAGGTGCTGCGCATCAAAAGTGTGGCTGAACTGGGCGAGCATGTGGTGGTGCAGGGCGGGGCCTTTCTCAATGACGCCCTGCTCTGCGCCATGGAGCGCACCTTGGGCCACCCCGTGTACCGACCAGCCCTTTCCGGGCTCATGGGGGCCTTTGGCGCGGCCTTGTCCGCCCAGGAGACCTTGGCCGACGCCAGGGCCCGCTCGCCGCTCTCCGGCGCGCTCATCCGGAGCCTGGTCATGCGTACCCGCAGCTTCCGCTGCCGAGACTGCGGCAACCACTGCCTGCTGACCGAAACGCGTTTTTCCCACGGCACCCGTCATATTGCGGGCAACCGCTGCGACCGCTTCAGCGAATCCCGCCGGGGGGCCGCGCCGCCCGCCCCCAACCTGTTTGCCTGGAAAAACCAACGCCTCTTCCGCTATGAACCGCTGCCGGAGGACGCCGCGCCCCGCGGACGGCTGGGCATTCCGCGCGTGCTCAACATGTACACGCACTACCCCTTCTGGTTTACCCTCTTTACCAACCTGGGCTACCGGGTAGAAGTCTCCCCGCCCACCAACCGCGCCTTGTTCGCGGCGGGTCTGACCTCCGTGCCTTCACAGAGCGTCTGCTACCCGGCAAAACTGGCCCATGGGCATGTCCTGGCCCTGCTGGACCGGGGCATAAAGCACATCTTCTTCCCCTGCATCCCGCGCGAAGCGCAGGAATTTCCCGAACTCTGCGACACCTTCTCCTGCCCTGTGGCCTGCGGTTACCCGCAGGTGGTGCGCGAAAATCTGCCGGAACTGGCCCAAGCCGGAGCCGTGCTGCACGCCCCTTTTGTCAACCTGACCCACACGGCCTCCCTGGTGCGCAACCTCTGCCGAGAATTTGGCCTGCCCCGCGCCCAGGTGCGGGCCGCCGTACGCCTGGCCTCGCAAGAACAACGCCGCTACTGGCACGAACTGCGCACAGAAGCCAACCGCATCTATGACGACGTGCGGCGCAACCACGGCTCCCTGGTGGTGCTGGCCGGCCGGCCCTACCATGTGGATCCACAGGTGCACCACGGCCTGCCGGAGTTCATTGCCGGTCTGGGGGCGGCGGTCATCAGCGAAGACGCCATCCCCCATGGCGGCATGGACAGCCCTCTGCTGCAGGGCCTGCGCGTGCGCAACCAGTGGACCTACCCTGCCCGACTGTACCGCGCGGCCGCCTGGGTGGGGCAAGCGAACCACGCCGGCGCGCGGGTGGAGCTGGTGCAGATTACCTCTTTCGGCTGCGGCCTGGACGCCATCACCACGGATCAGGTGCGTGAGCTGCTGCGTGCCAGCGGCAAACTCTATACCCTGATCAAGATGGACGAGGGCAACGCCCTGGCCTCGGCCCGCATCCGCATCCGTTCGCTCTTGGCCGTGACCCGTTCCCGTTCCGAAGCCGCAACGGCGGAACGAGCCGCACTTCTGGCCGCTCCGACCGCGTTCACCCGACACCACGCCGCCAGCCACACCATCCTGGTGCCCCAAATGGCCCCCCTGCACTTTCCCCTGCTGGTGGAAGCCCTGGAGGGCGAAGGCCACCAGGTGCGATTGCTGCCTGAGGTCAGTGCCAGGGCCGTGGACCTGGGCCAGGCCTATGTGAACAACGACGCCTGCTACCCGGCTATTGTGGCCATCGGCCAGCTGCTGGAAGCCCTTTGCGACGGGCATTGCGACCCCGCGCGTACGGCCCTGCTCTTTTCCCAGACCTGCGGCCCATGCCGGGCCAGCAACTACCCCGGCATGCTGCGCAAGGCGCTGCGGGAGTGCGGCTTTCCACAGGTACCCGTTCTGCGGCTCAGCTCCTCCGGCGCAAACAACCAGCCCGGATTCAGACCCTCCCGCGCCCTGCTGGGGCGCATGGTTCTCGGCATGCTGGGCGGCGATATGCTCCAGCGCCTCTCGCTGTTCACAGGCACCCACGAACGCCATAAGGGCGACACCGAAGACCGCACCCAGGCCTGGCTGCGCACCCTGGCCCCCAGCGTTCGCAAAGGCGATGTGGACGCCTTTCAGAAGCAGATGCCCCGCCTGCTGCGCGATTTTGAACAAATCCCTCTGGATGTGGCCCCACGTCCGCGCGTGGCCGTGGTGGGCGAAATCCTCCTTACCTACCACGAGGACGCCAATAAACATATCGTGTCCCAGATTCGTCAGGAAGGCGGCGAACCGCTCCTGCCGGACCTGACCAACTTCATGCTCTACTGTCTGATGGATTCCATCTATGACTGGCGGGCCCAGGGCGGCGCTACCCTGGCGGCCCTGGGCAGCGCTCTGGCCATCCGCCGGGTGGAAAAACTGCGCCGGGGCCCGCGTGCCCTGCTGGCGAGCTCCCCGCTGGCAGACAAAATTATGCCCGTGGCACATATTGACGGCCTGGCCCAGCTGGGCGAACAGGCCCTCTCCCTGGGCAACGCCGCTGGCGAAGGCTGGCTGCTGCCCGCAGAAATGCTGGAATTCATGCACCACGGCGTCAACAACGTGCTCTGCCTGCAGCCCTTTGGCTGCCTGCCCAACCATGTGGTGGGGCGCGGCTCCTTCAAGACCGTGCGCCGCCTGCACGAAGAAGCCAACATCATGGCTATTGACTACGACCCCGGCAGCAGCGAGGCCAACCAGCTCAACCGCATCCGCCTGTTCATGGCCTTGGCCAAGGAACGCCGAGAGACACAGGAAGCGCCGCAGCCCGCCGCAAGCCCCGTGGCCCGCACACGGCCCGTGGCGGAACGCCGCGCGGTCGCCCGCCGCACCCTTTCGGCTGCCATCTCCCTGCTCCCACAGCTGGCCGGCTTGCTGCCGGGGTAGATGTATGGGGGAAAATATGGGGGGAAGGGAACTTTTCTTTTATTGCTCCGTGTTGGCGGCGCGCACAAAGGCATTGTAGGCGGCGCGGCTGTTGCGCACGGCGTCGTTCATGCGCTGGCGCAGGGGCGCGCTGAAGAACTGTGCCTCCACCCCTTGCGCCAACAGGGTTTCATACCCTGCGGCCGTTTTCAGAAAGGCGCGGAACAGGCGCTCCACCTCCGGTGCAGCAAGAAAGGGCGGGCGGCCAGCCGTGGCCAAAGCCGCCCGCAGATCATGCAGCTGTGCGCGCAAGGCCGCATGGTCCGGCACGGGCGGCGTGAGCAGCCGGGCAACCGCGCCGCAGCCGGCAAACACCCGCTCCGCAGCCAGAATCTGCCGCCGCAACGGGTGTCCGCGCAAAAGCAGGCCCTCGGCCGTCACGGCATGGGCCTCCACCGTGCGCACATAACTTTCCCGCGCCGCCGCAAACTCCGCGTGCGCTTTTTCCATGCTTGCCGCCAAGGCCCGACCCTTGACCCCGTCGTCCTGAATGTCCACGTCCTTAACGTAGCGCTCCAACGCACGATAATCCGCCCTGATGCTGGCCGCGGTTTTGGCCATGATTTCCGCCTGGCGGACCAGCAGCGTCGCGTCCGCTTCCGGCAGCAGCCCGGCGGGCGGCGTCAGCTGCCGGGCCAGCGCGCGGTCTTCGTCGCCCGAAGCCTCAGGGCGAGGCAGCAACTGCCATTCCTGCAGATAGTAACGGGTCTGCACCATGAGCAGATCGGCCTGCCCGTAGCGGCCGGAAGCCAACGCATTGAGCGCGTCGTTATAAAAGGCCACCACGGCGTCGGCCTTTGCCCGCTCCACCTCCGTGGGCAAGGGAAGGGCTTGGTCACTGTCAGCTGGTTGCGGCTGGTCGGCGGTTTGATTTTGGCCCTTGGCGGCATGCTGGAGGGCCGCCGAAGTCGTTGTTGACGTCGTCGGCGTCTCTTTGCTGTCATTGTCGCAAGCCGTGAGCGACAGCGCCACCAAGGCCAGCAGGGGATACACCAGCACAGGGGCCAGCAGCCGGGGCAGCCGTCGGGCCAGAGCACGGGCCGCAGGCTTGCGGCTGCGGAGAAAAAATACGGCGGTTCTGCGCGTCATACCCGGGCCGCAATCCATTCATTGAGCCCCGTGAGGTCAGGCCCCCAAGGATGTTCCCCGCCTTGCAGCTCCGGCCCCACGCCATAAAACAGCGTGCCCACCTGTGCGGCGGCGTCCCGGTCCGTGGGGGCGTCGCCCACCATGAGCGCGTCTTCCGGAGCCAGGGGCAGAGGCGCGACAATGTGCCTGAGAACTTCGGCCTTGGCCGGCGGCGAACCGTGGATGCCAATAAAGTAATCCTTTAAGCCACGTTCGCGCAGCACGGCCTTGACTTCCTCATCCGGCGCACCGGAACAAACGTACATGGGCAGCACGCCACGCCAGCGCCGCAAGGTTTCTTCCGCACCAGGGATAAACGGACAGCGCCGTACCTCTTCCAGAGAATAGTCCACAAACTGGCGGGCCAGCGCGTCGGATTCCTCAGGCGTGATCTCCCGGCCCAGCACTTCCTGGTAAAACCAGGCGAACTTTTTATAGCGGCTTACGCCCCCGTGCCGGGTATGGTACAGCACCATGCGGTCCCTGGCCTCAGGGCCAAAGGGTTCGGCAATGCGGGCATAGGCCCGCGTCTTGATGGGCACGCTGTCCAGCAGCACGCCGTCGCAGTCGAACACAAGGCATTGCAAAGCCATATATTCATCCTCAATGTTGCGGATGCGCCACGCCGCCTTGGGGGGCGGCTGTACCGCGCATGCCGATGACCTTGGCGGGCACCCCGCCCACAATGGTAAAGGGGGCCACGTTGCGGGTGACCACCGCGCCCGCGCCCACCACGGCGCCGCGCCCGATGCGCACGTCCGGAGTGATGACGCAGTTGGCCCCGATCCAGACGTCTTCTTCAATAATGATCTGCCCCGGCACATGGCCTTGACGCATGATGGGCACGTCCTGCCTGGCAATGCGGTGGTTGGCCGCACGGATGACCGTACCGGGCCCTACGGCCGTGTGCGCCCCGATTTCGATGCGTCCCGCGTCCGCCCCCACATGCACGCAGGGCGACAGGGCCACATCGTGGTCCAGCACCAGCGTGCCATCCGTGGCAGTAACAAAGCAGCCTCGGCCCAGCCGCACGTTGTCGCCCAGCCGCATCTGCCGGCAGCCCGCCAAGGTAAGCCCGGTGCCGAAACGCACGGAACCGCAGCGGGCGAACAGCCAGCGCCAGGCCAGCAGCCGCAAGGCCAGCCCCACGGGCGTGGGCACCCAGGCAAACAGGGCTATCCACAGCTCTTCCATGGCCGCGGCCAGACGTTGCTTTGCGCCGGGCGGGCCAGTGTGCCCAGCCGCCGCCGGGGACATGGACGCAGAGCAATCGGACGGAGCCGGTCCAGACAGGCCGGGGGCGCTCTCGCCAGGATCAGATTGGCCAGGATCAGACTGGCCTGGGGCAGTCTGGCCAAAGTCGCGCGGCGGCAAGGACGCAGCCATTTATTTGCTGTACTCGTGCATGAGGTCGTCGCCTTCCATCAGCCGGGCCACACGGGCCAGGTCTTCCGGCGTATCCACGCTCCAAGTGCGGCAATCGGTAGGCACCATACGCACTTTTTCGCCGTATTCAAGGATGCGCAGCATGTCCACGGATTCGTAGATTTCCAGCGGGCTTTCCTGCAGTTCATTAAAACGGAGCAGATAGTCGCGGCGGAAGGGGATGATGCAGACCTGCTTGCGCATGGGCACCTTGTCCGCGCCCTTTTTGCGCGAAGGGATGGGCTCGCGCGAAAAATAAAGAGCGTCGTTGTTGCGGTCCACCACCACCTTGACTTCGTTGGGGTCTTCAAATTCTTCCAGCGTGTCCATCTCAGCCATGAGGTTGACCACGTTGATGGAGGGGTCGGCCAGCATGGKGGCCACGGCGGCGTCGATCATCTCGGGCCGGACCATGGGCTCGTCGCCCTGGACCATGACCACGATGTCGGCCTTTTTGCCCGTAGCAGCCTCAATTTTGAGCAGAGCCTCGGCAGTACGCGTGGAGCAGCGCACATGATGGTCGCCGGTCATGACGCAAGCAAGGCCCGCGTCTTTGCAGTAGTTTTCAATGATGGCGTCGCAGGTGGCCACATAGGTGGCGGCAAGGGTTTTGCTCATGGCCGTGCGAAAGGCCACATGGCCCACCATAGGCACGTTGTGGATGAGCGCAAGCGGTTTGCCGGGATACCGACTGGACCCCATCCGCGCTGGAATGATAGCGATAATATTCATGGAATGGCTCCTTGAGGGGCTGATTTTACACGGTTTTCAGCAAGCAAAAGGATAAAGCGCGGGGACGGGGCGACGGGAGTGTACGTCTTYGGTACTCGMCCGGAGCACAGACGCGCGCTGACGCAGGCCGCCGTGGGTTCTGTTGTRCGCCCTGTCGGGCCGCGACCAGAGGCCATACAGGCGACGCCCCCGAAATGCCGCGGATTTTTGTTTGTGGCAAGAAAGCGCGGGGACGGGGCGACGGGAGTGTACGTCTTCGGTACTCGACCGGAGCACAGACGCGCGCTGACGCAGCCACAAGCAAAAAGACGCGGCATTTCAGTCGTCGGTGGGGAGCAGATACCCCCCTTCGGACGCCAATTCCGGATGCATCTGCCGGTGCTCCTCTTCCATAACGCGCAAAATGCCMTGCCCCAGGTCCACGGTCAGGGGCGGCACCAGCTTGCGCCCCACCTTGGGCATGAAGGCGTAAGGGGTAATCTGATAGTGGCCACTGTTGGGGTCGTTCTGGTACTTGATGTCCAGATCCTTGCCCAACATTTCGCCGATCATTTTGAAGAGGTCTCCTACCCGCATAGGCTGGTTGCCGGAAATAATGATATTCTGATTCTCAAATTCCGGGGCCAGCACGGCCAGGGTGGCGGTGCTGGCGTCGTCCACATGCACGTATTCGCGCAGAGCCGTGGACGCGCCGTAATAGGTGATGCTGCCCGCAGAAAGGGCTTCATAGACAAAACGGTGGATAGCGTTGCGGCGGTCCGAACGCGGGCCGTAGAGCGAGCCGTAGCGCAGAATGGTGTAGGGCAGGCCGTGCATGGCCTGATAATTTTCTATATACAGCTCGCAGGCCTGCTTGCTGCAACGATAAAAGCCGCCGGATTTGCCGTAGACGTACAGGGAACTGGCAAAAACGTAGCGTCTGACTTTGGCCTGACGGCAGGCCTCCAGCACCATGACGTTGCCCACCACATTGATGCGGGCCGTGTCCACCGGGCGGCTGTTGGCCTCGCCAATGTCGGCTATGCCGGCGTAATTGAAGACCATGTCCGCGCCCTGCACGGCCTGATGGACCACATCTTCATCCAGAATGTTGCCCGTGATCATGGTCTGATCCTGCCGCAGCCAGGGGGAAGGGTGCAGGTCCACAATAGTTACTGCATGCCCTGCCCCGGAAAGTTTGTCGCAGATGTGTGAGCCAAGAAAGCCCGATCCGCCGAAAACGGTGATCTTCACTGTCTGTTCTCCTGTCGGGGGCGCTCTGCCGCTGCCCACAAAAAGACGGAATCAATGCCGTAGGCAATAAAGCGGCTGCCCGCCGCCATTTGTCGGGCCAGTTCTGTGGGGTCGGGCTGCACAATATGCAGGCCCATACGCGCCCCGCAGCGCGCGCAGACGGCGGCGATGCGGTCCATGACTGCCTTGAAGTCGGGGTGGTCAAAACGTCCGGTAAGCCCCATGGAGCCGGAAAGGTCGTAGGGCCCTACCATAATGGCGTCCAGCCGCGGATGGGAAACAATGGCCTCCAGCTGCTCTACGGCGCGGATGTGCTCAATCTGCGCCACCAGGAAAAGTTCCGGGGCGCGGTGTGCGCGGTAGTCGTCAAAATTCTTGCCAAAGGCATTGGCCCGGCAAAAGCCCACGCCACGGTATTCCGGGGCTGTTTCCCCGGCCGGCCGCCAGCTGTCCTGGCCGGGGTAGACGGAAAGGTCGATGGCCCGGTCGAGCTGGGCGCGGCTTTCGATCATGGGAAAGATAAGGCCCTGCGCGCCGGCTTCCAGGGCAGATTTGATCTGCGTTTTGCTGGCCTCGCCCAAACGGGCGAAGGGCGCGGCCCCACCGCATTCAATGGCCCGAAAGACGTCGGGGAGGCCCGTGCGGCCAAAAGAGCCGTGTTCCATGTCCACGGCCACCCAGTCGTAGCCCGCCCGGGCCATGAGCTCGGCCACATCGGGCGAAGGCAGTTGCAGCCATGTGCCCACGGTGGCTTTGTCCGCCGCCAGCAGCGCGCGAATTTCGTGTACAGTCATAACAAAGCGGCTTGCCGCCGCAGGGTTAAAGGACAACAAACGCAGGGAGTATACGCCGCCGCCGGGTCAGACGCAACGCGCCCAGGCCCCAAAAAATCCGCACAAAAACCCCAACTTTTTATAATGGTTTCATGAACACGCAGATTTTTTATGAAAAAAAATATGTGAAAAATTGCGCAGCTCCTTGACCTAAAAAAACTTCCGGCCTATTCTGGAGCAGCTTGCGGCAGTTGTCGCAAGTCGATGCCTCCGCAAGGCGGCGTTTTTTTAGCCCTCTGCCCTCTGCGGACCTTGCGGCCCTGCACAGCAAACTGGCGAACCGGCCCAAACCGCAGCTTTGCTCCGGCGCGGCCCGAAGGTACATATGGACAACGCCTCCTGTACGCATACCGCCGTGCGCGAAATTCGCTTGCGGACCACGGTCTATCTGGGCGTGGGGGCTTTGACGCGTCTGGAAGACGTGTTTGCGCGTCTGAAGGAAGACGGTGTGCGCTCCGTGCTCTGCGTTTGCGGCGGGCACGCCTATCGGGACAGCGGGGCCTGGGACGAGGCCGAACACGCGGCCCGTCGTCAGGGTTTGACGCTGGCCTTGTACAACCGCGTCACGCCCGACCCTTCCACGGACTGTATGGACGAAGCCGCCGCTTTGGGGCGCGTGGTGGGCGCGGGCGCCGTGCTGGCCATCGGCGGCGGCAGTTCCATAGACTGCGGCAAATGCGCGGCCGTGCTGCTGGCCAACCCTACAGTGACGGCCGAAGATCTGTTTTGCTGTAGATTCCGCCCCCGCACGGCCCTGCCTCTGGTGGCCGTGCCCCTGACCCATGGGGTAGGCAGCGAGGTCAACCGCTTTGCCGTAGCCACCCTGGTGCGGGACAACCGCACCGCGGTCATTGCCCACGACTGCATGTACCCGCGTTATGCGGTGGACGACCCTGCGCTTATGACCGGGCTCTCGCCCGAACAAACCCGTCATGTTTCCGTGGATGCCCTGAGCCGCGTGGTGGAAGCCGCCACAACCACTGTGAGCAATGCTTTTGTGGTTATGCTGGCCAGAGAAACCGTGCGCTTGGTTCACCGCTGGCTGCCCATGGCCCTGGAGCAGCCCGACGACCTGGAGGCCCGCTATGGTCTGTGCCTGGCTGCCATTCAGGCCGGGCTGGCCTTTGACAACGGACTGTTGCATATGGCCCACGCGTTGGAGCAGCCCTTGCGCAGCGTTTGCAAGGCCCCCCACGGTCTGCGTCTGGCCGTGCTGCTGCCTGCGGTAGTGCGGGAATGCTACCCCGCCTGTGCGCCGGTGGCGGCCGATATTCTGGCGCCGCTGGCCCCCGGTCTGCACGGCCTGCCCGAAGAAGCCCCCAAGGCGGCCCGTGCCGTGGAGCAGTGGCTTTTTTCCGTAGGCCTGACGCAAAAGCTCCTGAACCTGGGGGTTCAGGAGCTGGATGTGGAGAAATTTTGTACTCAGGTGGAGCACACCCCGGCTTTGGGGCCGTTGCTTTCCGTAGCGCCGGTGGCCAGTTCGCACGAACTGGTGACCAGAATCTACCGGCAATCCTTGCGTCCTATGGCCTGAGTACGCCATCCTCCTCCTGGGCCGGACTGTTCTGCCGCAGTCCGGCCCCTTAACCCAAGCCCCGCCGTCGCCCGACGGCGGGGCCCCTTTTTCCCGCTCCGCGCCCTCCCTGGGCGTGACGCGAGAAAGCATTTCCCTAGCACCTTCCCGTGCAAAATCCAAGCGCAAATTTCTCCAAGGCCAGGTTTGCCGCTGGGTTAGGGAAGAAAATTTTTTGGATTTTACAATAACAAAAAGCTGTTAAAGTTTTTTGTCCACGCTCTGACAGGCTTGAAGCAAACGCCTTGTCAGGATAGTGCTGGAGCCGTCATGGAACTGTTTTGGGTATTCTGGCCAGACTTGGCCCCTTTTGCCGCCGCAGCCGCATCGCGGCTTACGCTGGCGCGTCGTCAGCGTATGGAGCGGTATGTCGCTCCTGCGGAGCAGTTGCGCTGCCTTGCGGCAGGGTTGCTGCTGCGCCGTGTACTGGGTGTGCGCCACGACCAGGATCTGACTCTGAACCCTTGGGGCAAGCCGCGATTACGGCGGCCCGGCGGCCTTGGCTTCAGCCTGAGCCACGCGGGACAGTATGCGGTACTGGCTGTGGGAACGCCGCCGCTGGGCGTGGATGTGGAGCCGCGTCTGCCCCCTGACCAGCCCCTGCCCTTGCGCGGCCTGCACCCGGCGGAACGCCGGGCCCTGGAGCAGCAGCCACAGCCGGAGGATTTCTGGCTGCGCCTCTGGACAGGGAAGGAAAGCCTGCTCAAGGCCGTGGGTCTGGGCTTGTGGCGCAATCCTGAAGAAATCTCACTGCTGCCCTTGCAGAACGGCGTGTACCACTGGCGGAACCGGCCCTGGCTGCTGACCTGGCGGGAGCTGCCGGGCCATGTGCTGGCTGTGGCTGCCCGCCGTCCTTTTGCCTCCCTGACGCTGACAGGGCTGACCCCCGTCGACCTGCTGGCGGACACCCTCCCCTCGCCTTTGCGTGGTTTTGCGGCGGCGTCCGTCTGAACCAAAACGTTGTTGCAGGCGCGTTCCGGCAGATACTGCGTCAGCCTTGCCGGGCTTCGGGATTAAGGCAGTCCGGGGGCACGCGACCGTCCAGGGCGGCGAAAATTTTTTCTGCACAGCTGTTGCCCATGCTGATAAAGCCGTCCATGGTGGTAGCGCCTTTATGCGGGGTCAGCAGCACGTTGGGCAAGTCACGCAGACCGGGATGGATCTGCGGCTCACGCTCAAACACGTCCAGACCGGCTCCGGCAATATCGCCCTTTTGGAGGGCTGCTGCCAGGGCGTCTTCGTCCACCACCGGCCCCCGCGCCGTATTGATGAGGATGGCGTGACGGGGCATGATTTCCAGCTCACGTCGGCCGATGTAGTGCCGGGTTTCGGTGGTTAGCGGAACGTGCAGACTTACGAAGTCTGCCGTGGCCAGCAGGGCGTTTTTTTCCATAAAGCGCGCCCCGGTCCGGGCTTCAAAATCCCGCCGGGGCCGGTGCGCCGTATAGATAAGCCGCATACCGAAACCGGCGGCTCGTTGGGCCACGGCCTGGGCGATGCGCCCGCCGCCCACCAGGCCCAGGGTTTTGCCGCTGACCCGCTGCCCGATTTTGAGCAGCAGGCCCCAGGGTTGTTCGCCGCTGCGCACAAAAGCGTCGCACTCGCGCAGGCGTCGGGCCACCCCTAGCATGAGGGCCATGGCCAGGTCGGCCGTATCTTCGGTGACCAGGCCGGGGTTGTGCGTCACCCAGATGCCCAGGCGGGTGGCTGCGGCCACGTCCACATGGTCAAACCCCACACCGTAGCAGGCAATGATTTTACAGGTAGGGGCCAGAGCTTCCAGCACTGCCGCGTCCAGCGGCAGCACCGGGGCAATAATGCCGTCCCGACCGCGTACGGCTCCGCAAAGGGCCGCGTGGTCGAGTCCGCCCAGGGGGCCCATCTCCACCGTGCAGCGGGTGCGCAATAAAGCCACAGATTCCGGAACAATGGCACGGATTACATAGATATTCGGCTGAGACATGGGTGCTGTGTCGGCTGTGGCTCAATGTGAAATAATGCTGGCCAAAAAGTCTTTGGCCCGCTGGGTCTGCGGCGCTTCAAAAAAGCGTTCCTTGGGCGTATCTTCCAGAATTTGGCCGTCTTCCATAAAAAGGACTCGGTGGGCCACTTTGCGGGCAAAGCCCATTTCGTGGGTCACCACCATCATGGTCATGCCTTCGTAGGCCAGCTCCACCATAACGTCCAGCACTTCGTTGATCATTTCCGGGTCCAGGGCCGAGGTGGGTTCGTCAAAGAGCATGGCCACCGGGTCCATGCACAGGGCGCGGGCAATGGCCACGCGTTGCTGCTGTCCGCCGGAAAGCTGGGAGGGATATTTTTTCATCTGCGCTTCCAGCCCCACCCGAGTGAGCAGGGCTACGGCTTTTTCCATGGCTTCCTGGCGCTTGCGTTTAAGCACTTTTTCCTGCGCCAGAATAAGGTTGTGCAGGATGTTCAGGTGAGGAAAAAGCTCAAAATGCTGAAAGACCATGCCCACATGGCTGCGCAGTTCGGCCAAATTGGTTTTTTTGCTGGTCACTTCGGTGCCGTTGACGAATATCTGCCCTTCCTGCACCGGCTCAAGGCCGTTGACCGTCTTGATCAGCGTGGATTTGCCCGATCCGGAAGGTCCACAGACCACCACCACCTCCCCTTTATTGATGCGGGTGGTGCAGTGGCGCAGCACGTTGAAGTCGCCGTACCATTTGGAAACGTCGTTGATGATGATCACAGGTTCGGTAGGAGGGTTGCTCATACTTTTATTCTCTTTTTTACCGTGGTCACGGCCAGGGAAACGCAGAAACAGACCACAAAATAGCCCGCGCCCGCCAGCAGCACCATGTTGATTTCAAAGCCCGTCGTTTTGCCGATGTTGGTGGCCGTGCGGAAAAAGTCCGCCAGACCGATGATGTAAACCAGGGATGTATCCTGAAACAGAATCATACCCTGGGTGAGCAGCAAGGGCGTCATGACGCGGAAGGCCTGGGGCAGGATCACATAAACAAGCGCCTGGGGCCTGGTCATACCCAGGGCCAGGGCGGCCGCCCCCTGCCCGGCGGAGACGCTGCGCATGCCCGCCCGGATGATTTCCGCGTAATAGGCCGCCTCAAAGGCGCTGAAGGCCACCACGGCCGAAACCAGGCGGATGTCCGTCTGGGGCGAAAGGTTGAGCACGTTGCTCAGCACCTGCGGCACAATGAGGTAAAACCACAACAGCACCATCACCAGAGGAATGGAGCGGAAGCAATTGACGTAAAGCGTTGCAAACCAGCGCAGGGGCGCAAAAACCGAGATGCGCGCTACAGCCAGCAGCGTGCCCAGCACCATGCCCATGATCACAGCCGTGACCGTGATCTTGAGGGTAACCAGAGCGCCCTGGGCCAGCAGGGGCAGGCTCTGGGCAATCATACTCCAACCAAAATCAAGCATTTTTGCCTCCCATGCTCACGGAGGGCAGCCGCATTTTGTTCTCCAGAAGTTTCATGGCCCGCATGACCACAAAATTCAGCAAGACATAGGCCAGGGTCACGGCGATGAAGGACTCGTAGGCATAGCCGGAAAATTCCAACAGCCGGTTAGCCTGGGAGGTCAGCTCCACCAAGCCGATGGTGGAGGCCACGGCGGTGTTTTTGACCATATTGAGCATCTCTGAAGTGAGCGGCGGGATAATGATCCGGTAGGCATTGGGCAAAAGCACATACAGATAGGTCTGCGGCAGGGTCAGGCCCAAGGCCAGGGCGGCGGAACGCTGCCCGCTGGAAAGAGCCTGGATGCCGGAGCGCACCTGCTCACAGACGCGCGCGCCGGTAAAAAAGCCCAAGGCGCAGGTGGATAAAATAAAAAATTGAATATTCGGATTAAGTTCGGCTTTGAACCATACGCTTACATCGTGCGGCAGCAGGTCCGGCGCGCTTAGGTACCAGATAAAAAACTGGACGATAAGAGGGATGTTACGAAAAATGGCCACATAGGCGGCCCCAATGGTGCGAAAAAGGCGACTTGGCAGGGTACGGAGGATGCCGAACAGCGATCCGGCCACAAAAGCCACAATCCACGCACAGACAAACAGGGCCGCTGTGGTCAGAAATCCGTCCACCAGCCAGCTGAAGTAGGTCACGTTGCCGAACGGCGCCTGTTCAAAAAAAATGCCCCAATTCCAATTTGCCTGCATGGGTCGGATCCCGGTTGAAAGACTGTGTCACACTACGTTGCACTGACGGCGCCACGCAGCGCGTGGAAAATGCAAGGCAAACGCGCGGGTCGGCGCAAACCGGCCCGCGCGCCGCACGGTTAATCCAACGCCTTGTCGTTGGGCGCTTTAAACAGCGTCCTCATTTCTTTGGACATTTCAAAGTTCATGTTCATCCCCTTGGGCGGGATGGGCTGCATGAACCAACGCTGATAAGACTTTTCCGCCACGCCGGAAAGCTGCATTTCGGCAATGACGTCGTCCACCAGTTTCTTGAAGGGGGCATCCCCCTTGCGCACCATGCAGCCGTAGGCTTCATAGCTTTGGGGCRTGCCAACGATGGCCCATTGGGCGGGGTTTTTGGCCTTGGCGCGCTCGCCGGCCAGCAGGGCGTCGTCGATGAAGAAGGCCACGGCGCGGCCCGATTCCACCGTACGGAAGGCATCACCGTGGTCTTTGACGCTGATGATGTGGATACCCAGCTTTTTTTCGTCATTCATCTTGTTGAGCAGCTTTTCAGAAGTGGTGCCGGCAGTGACGGCCACGTTCTTGCCCTTGAGATCGTCAAAATCTTTGATGCCGGAATTTTTGTCCACCAGAAGGCGCGTGCCCACAATGAAGAATGTGTTGGAAAAATCCACCTGCTGCTGGCGCTCGCGGTTGTTGGTGGTGGAGCCGCATTCAAAGTCGAAGGTGCCGTTCTGCAGCAGCGGGATGCGGTTCTGCGAGGTGATGGGCACGTAGCGCACCTTGAGGTTGGGCATATTCAGCTTTTTTTTGACGGCGGCCACGACCTTGTCGGAGTAATCCTGAGCGTAGCCCACCACGTTCTGCTGCAGGTCATAATACGAAAAAGGCACAGAAGATTCCCGATGCCCAACTGTTATAATGCCGGTATCTTTGATTTTTTTTAGCGTTCCGGTCAATTCCTCGGCCTGGGTCCCACCGCTCTGCGCGGGCACAAGCAGCAGTGCCGCCAGAGCAGCCAGGGCAAATTTTTTCCAATTCATGAATGCCTCCTCAAAGATGACGTTGCCGACAAGGGGGCCCCTTGCCGTGGGCACAGCCGCCGCCGATGCGCCCGGCAGGGGCTCTGCGCGCAGTATACGGCACAATATGACATGTTGGAAGAAAAAGTACAATAACCGCCGTCGCCGCTGCGGCGGTTGTCCAAAGGCGGCAAAAACCCTCTCTTCTGCCCTGTCAGTGTCCTGAATTGGAGCGACCTTGTCAATATGTTGCCAATCTGCATACTTAGAGATTTTTTTCTCAATCCGCACGGCATCTTTTTTTCAGAGCGCACACGCCCCTCCCTTGCGCGCTCGCCGCCCGCGCTCGACCTCGCTGGCATTTTCTGCTAGTCACTACCACTAGCAACTGCGTTGGCGATTTTTTTACGGCCGCCGCACAACCTCAACCTGGATACGCCATGGAAACCTCCGCCCATCCTCCGGTTCCCGCCTTTTCTTTCCGGCGCATGGCCGGTCTGGATCAGGCCCTGCTGCTTGCCGACGACGAATGGCGTCACCTTGACCGCCTTGACCCCAAGCTCTGGATGGCTTTGAGCTGCCCCACCGAAGGGCTGGAATTTGACACCGCCACCCTGCGCCTGCTGGACGAAGACGGGGACGGACGCATCCGCGCCGCCGACCTGCTGGCCGCTGTGGCCTGGGTCTGCCAGCGGGTTAAACGCCCTTCCCGTCTGCGGGAGCGCGCCCCGGACCTGCCCCTGGACAACCTGCGCGAAGACACGCCTGAAGGCGCGGAAGTGCTGGCCGCCGCCCGCCTGGTGCTTGCCACGGCCAACGCGGAAGGCGCTGCGACAGTTGCGCGGGAGCAGATTGCCGCCGCTCTGGCCGCCGCCGCCGAATATCCCTACAACGGTGACGGCGTGCTGCCGCCCTGCTCCGTGCCGTCTGCTCAGGCGGATGTAGCCCGCTTCATTAGCCTGGGCATGGCCATGGCGGGAGCCAAACGTGACGATTCCGGCCTGCCCGGCCTTGATTTGCCTCTGGCCCAAGAGATCCGCGCCCGCCTGCAGCAGGCCCGGGACTGGCGTGCCCAGGTGCGTGGGGCCGAGCTGCCCCTGGGCGCAGCCACAGAAGAGGCTTGGACGCTGCTCCAAAAAATCTCCCCCAAGATCGACGATTATTTTACCCGTTGCCGGATGGCAGACTTTGCGCCCGCCGCCCTGCCCTCCCTCAATGAGGAAGGCGAAGCTGCCGCAGACGGCGAAGAGGCCCTGCTCTCGTTAGAGACCCTGCGGCGCCGCCCCCTGGCCCGCATTGTGCCGGGCCGTTCCCTGCTGGACGCCGCGCGTGGCGTGAATCCCGCCTGGGAGGAAGATTTGCGCGCTTTTGGCCGGCTTTTTGCGCCCCTGCTGCCGCAGAAAGAAGGCGAAGCATGGTCTCTGGACGCCGCAACCTGGCGCGCCCTCAAGGAACGCTTCGCGCCCTACGCCGCCCTGCTGGCCCAGCGCCCAACACAACCGGCCGCCCCCGAAGAGGCCGCGCCCGCAACTTTTGCCCGGCCCGACCTGCCCGCCCTGGCTGCTGCCCCTGCCGGCGACCCGCTGGGACGGGCTTTTTTACCCCGTGCGCCGCAGGAGGCCCTGGACGCCGTGACGGATGCGGATTTGGACGCTCTGCTTGCCAACAACGTATGGCAGGGCTTTCTGGCCTGCCTGGAGCGCGAAAAAGCCGCACCGCGTCTGGATTCCCTGCGCGCTCTGGAAAAGCTGCTGCTTCTGCACGCCCACCTCTATACCCTGCTCATGAACTTTCTTTCCTTTGCCGATTTTTATGAGCCGGGCCAGCGCGCCATTTTTCTGGCCGGCACGTTGTACATGGACAGCCGCTCCTGCTCCCTGTGCGTGCCCGTAGCCGATGTAGAAGGCCATATGGCCCTCGCCGCGCAAAGCCACCTTTGTCTGCTCTACTGCCAGTGCACCCGCCAGACCGCCCAGGGCGCGACGCAAACCGCACAGATCGCCGCCGCCCTGACCGCGGGGGGCACCGCCGCCCTGGTCAAAGGCCGCCACGGCGTGTTTGTGGACAATGCCGGGCAGATCTGGGACTGCGCCCTGCTGCGCGTGGTGCACAATCCCATCAGCCTCAAGGAAGCCGTGTGGGCCCCCTACGTACGCTTTGCCAATCTTGTGGGCGAGCAAATGCAAAAACTGGTGGCCGCCAAGGACAAAGCCGTGGCCACAGCCACGACCAAAACCGCCGGTTCCCTGGCTTCAGGAGCCGTGGCCCCCACGCCGCCACCGGCTGCGGCTGCGGCCAAACCGCCGTTTGACATAGCCAAGAGCGCGGGCATCTTCGCCGCCCTCAGCGTAGGCATCAGTATGGTCAGCGCCTCCTTCGCCTACATTGCCAAGTCCCTGTTCTCCCTGGGTTGGTGGTGGCCGCTGGCCCTGGCCGGGCTGTTTGTCTGCATTTCCGGCCCCTCCACCTTGCTGGCCTGGTTCAAGCTGCGGCGGCGCAGCCTTGGTCCTCTGCTGGACGCCTCCGGCTGGGCCGTCAACACAGGTGCGCCCATTAACCTGAGCCTGGGCGCCTGCCTCACGCGTGAAGGCAGCATGCCCCCCGGCGCGCAACGCTCACTGGACGATCCTTACGGCCTGCCTGCCCGCCTGGGCCAAGGCAGATCACGGGCCTTGACAGCCGTAGCGCTCATCCTGCTTCTGCTGGGCGCGGCCCTGGCCGCCAGCTGGGTCTGGCGAGACAATCTGCCCCCCTGGTTGGGCACGCGCCTGCCCTGGGCGCAAAGCGTTGCACAGCAACCAGACGCTGCCGCCAAGGGGGATGCGGCCAAAAAGACGGCTGTCAAACCAGAGGCCGCCACAGCCAAAGCCGCACAAAAGGATACAACGGATGCGGCCAAAACCGAGGGAGGCCAGCCGGAGGCCTCTGCGGCTCAGGTTGACTCCAAGACCGGACACAAGGACAAGGCCGCCCCAGCCGCTGCACCATCGCCCCTGGACAAGCTACTGCCGCTGCCCAAAGCCCCCTAATGCATTGCAACTTTTGGAATATGTATTCTAAAACTTTTTACTACGCACACCGTGGCGCGTAACTGTGCATATACACTGCGTTTGCACCTGCATGACTGACTTCTGTTCACGCAGTCGCCAGAGCAACTTCAAAATGAAATTATTCTAGCTGCCTCGGCGTTGTGTAATACTCCCGGTTTTTCTTTGTTTGCGTAAGCGGCCGCCGCAGCCCCTGGGCCCGGCGGCCGCTCTTGCTTTCTGCTGGAAGATGCGTATATGTATACTGCCACATGGCGCAACTATTCTGCCGCCGCCCACAAGCGGCCTTCACCCCTTTTCCCGGAGATGTCATGAAACGTAGCGTGCTTCTGGCCGCACTGCTGGTCTGCTGCTGTGCCCTCCTGCTTACTGTGACCGAAACCACGGAAGCCGCCCGGCTGGGCGGCGGACGTTCGTTTGGCGGCAAGCCGTTTATGAGCACACCCGCACCCGCCCGTCCTCAAACCGCCCCAAGCAGACCGGGCCCGGCCGTTAACCAGAACCGGCCACAGCAGCAACAGCCCGCTGCCGGCGCTGCCCGGCCCGGCCTTTTCGGCGGCATGGGCGGCCTCATGGGCGGGCTGCTGGCCGGCACGCTTATCGGTTCCCTGCTTTCGGGCCACGGTTTTGCCGGCGGTGGTTTTATGGACATCCTCATTTTCGGCCTGCTCATCTATTTTGGTCTGAAGCTCTTTGCCCGCTTCCGCAGAGCGCCGTCTCCGGTCGGGGCCGGTCAGGGGCCAGCCGCTGCGGACGAACCCTTCCGGCGTGAGGGCGCCGACGGTTGGGGCGCCTTGCGCAGCACGGCTGCGGCCACGGGCGGAACAACGGAAGACGCGCCGCCCGTTTCCGTTCCTCAGGGCTTTGATGTGGAAGAATTTCTGCGTGGGGCCAAGATGGCCTATAACCGCCTGCAGCAGGCCTGGGACAAACGAGATATGGCCGACATCGCTCAATTTGCCACCCAGGCTGTGCAGGAGGAAGTACGCCGCCAGATGGAGGCGGACCCTACCTCCGGCAGCACGGAGTTGCTCTTGGTCAACGCCCACCTGCTGGGCGTTGAGAACGACGGGCCGGACCAGTATGCCCAGGTCTTTTTTGATGTGCTGCTGCGGGAAGACCCCGCCCAGCAAGCGCCCACCTCCGTGCGTGAGGTATGGCACTTTGTGCGGCCCGTGGCGGGCGGCATGTGGAAGCTGGACGGCATTCAGCAGGTGGAAGGCTAAGCCCTGACGTTCTTCGGGAGGGGCCTGTGACCCCCCCTGTTTCGCCGACAAAGCCCAAAAGCAAACAAAAAGCACTGCCGTGCGCGGGCTGCAGTTACTTTGCGGCCCGCGCCTTTCGGCTGGAGAACTGTGTATGGAAAACTATGTGGCAAAACACGACAAACTCATGCGTCTGCTCCAGATGCACATTGAAAGCGCCACGCCGGAACACGCCGTGGTCACCATGCCCCTTACCCCTGACCACCGCAACGGCATGGGCTTTGCCCACGGCGGGGCCATCTTTTCCCTGGCCGACGTGGCCTTCGGTGCAGCGGCCAATGCCGGCAAGCTGACCGGCGTGGTGAGCCTTTCCACGGCCATCGAATTTCTGCGCCCCGGCAAAACCGGCCCCCTGCGCGCCGAAGCCATTGCCGTACGCCGCGGCGCGCACATCCAGAGCTATGACGTCATGGTCTATGACAGTGATGGATCTCTCATTGCCCGCTGCATGGCTTCCGGCTACCAGACTGACATTGCCCTGCCCGCATAGCGGAGCGAACAGTGTTTTCGCAGAGGAATGGGGATTTGTAGAAAACGTTATTTTTCATATAAATGCACCTAGCCTCCCCTGCGCAAAGAAAACGGCGGATTTTTGCGGATTACGGACTTGAGTCCGCTGCACGCAAAAATCCGCCGCTGTCATCACGAGCGCAAAAAGTTGTTTTTTGTCCAAACGGGACGGTAGCGCGTCAGCTCGCCGTTATGCGGGCTGCGCAGCTGCGCCCTTTCGTCCCGTTTTGCCGGGTGAGGAACGCTTGCGCCTCCACGCCGGGCGTCTGTTTGGCAACCCCAGGGCATTGCAACATGCAATGCCCTATGCGTCCGCCAGAGGCAGACTGAGGCAAAAACTGGCCCCCCCTTCGGGGCGGTTGACGGCCGTCAGCGCGCCATTGCGGGCCTGAGCCAGCGAACGGGCTACGGCCAGGCCCAGGCCTGCATACCGGCCTAGGGACTGCCCCTGTCCAGAGGTCTGGTCCGGCGTCTGCGGGCGGCTTTGCAGCGTCCGCGTGCTGAAGAAGGGTTCAAAGATATGAGGCAAAACTTCGGCCGCAATGCCGGGGCCGTTGTCCTCCACCCAGAGGTCGTACCAGCCCCGATCCTGCGCCGCCTCCCGACGCACGGATCCCCGTATGTGCAACGTCCCGCCTTGCGGCATGGCGTCCAGCGCATTTTCCACCAGATGCAGCAGAATCTGACGCAGTTCCGGCAGGGATCCCAACGGCCGGGCCGGGCCGTCCGGCAGGGCAATGCGGCAGACCACGCCGCTCTGCTCCACACGGGCGTGCAAGAGCTCCAGTACCGCGTCTATGGCAGCAGCCACGTCCAGGGGGCCGGTGCGCGGGTCCAGGCCGTGCCCCACCATGAGCAGCTTTCTGGTAATTTCACGTACGCGCAGACTCTGCGTGCGGATGAGGGCCACGGCCTCACGCGCCTCGTCCACTTCGGGCAGGGCCGCGGCTTCGGGCGCGTCCAGACAGTCCCGCACCAGGCCAGCGGCCTGCACAATGATGTTCAGAGGGTTGTTGACCTCGTGGGCCACGCCTTCAGCCACCCGGCCCAGACTGCGCCAACGGGCGGCCTCGGCCAGCCGGGCGGCCTCCTCCCTGGCGCGGGCGCGCTCGTCGGCCTTGCGGCATTCGGCCAGCACATCGTCCAGACGTACAGGCTTGGAAAGCCAGTTCAGCGCCCCACGCCGCATGGCCTGTACGGCTTTACCCATGTCTGCTGCGCCGGAGAGCATGACCACATCCGTGCGCGGATATTTTTCACGTAAAACTTTAAGCAGCGCCACGCCGTCCATGCCCGGCAGGCCCACATCCAGAAAGATCAGATCGCAATCCTGCCGTTCCAAAGAGGCCAACGCCTCCGGGGCATCCGCCGCCGTGGCCGTTTCCACGCCGCGCAGGCTGAGGCGCTCCGCCAGGGGGCGGGCAAAGGCGGCCTCGTCGTCCACAATAAGCACCCGCATGGGTCAAGCCCTCCGCAGTCAGTGCTGCCCGCCCTGTGTCCCGGCCCTCTCTGCCCACAGCGCCGGGCAGGAAGGCCAAGGCGAATCCTGGGGGGCTCAAGCCCCCCAGACCACCGGAGGCGGCTTGCAACACCAGACCGTGTTCCACATCCGTATGCCGTTGCGCCGCGTCATTTATTGTGTTCGTCCAGGACGTCCTTTTCGTTCAACACGTCGCGGGCGGCGTCAAAATCGCCGCCTTCGGCCAGAGAAACGGCCACCATGGCGTTTTCCACCTTGTCGCGATAGGCCATGCGGATGCTGCTCAGCAGCTCGTCGATGTCCATGGGCTTTTTAAGGAAGTTGTACGCGCCCATGCGGTAGGCCGTCTGCTCTTCCGCATCCCCGCCGTGGCCGGTGAGGATGATGACCTGCACCTGCGGATTGCTTTTCTTTACATTGCGCAGCACTTCAAAGCCGTCCATGCCGGGCATGCGCAGGTCCAGAACGATGACGTCCGTGGGTTGCTCCACGGCCTTGAGGGCCTGCGGCCCGTCGTAAGCCACGCGCGCCTCAAAGCCGCGCATGGACAAGCGTTCGGCCAGGGTGTCCACAAACTGCTTTTCGTCGTCCACAAGCAAAATTTTGATGTCTTCTTTGGTCATGGAACCATGCTCCTTGCAGGCCCGCCAGCACGGGCCGGTTATGCGCCCTCGCCAGCGCAGGCCGAAATGGAAAGAAAAAACCGCTGCCCCGCGTCCCGCCAGGGCATGAGCGCCGCCCGCCAGCCGGGCCTGAGGCCGTCCAGCAGAGGGCTGCCGGTCATGACTGAAAAAGCCATCTCCCGATTGGGGCCCTCCGTCACTTCCACAATAATGCCCTCTTCTTTCTGCCGCTGCCCCGCCGCAAAACGCAGGGTCACCTGCCCGCCCACGGAGGCGCAGAGGTCAAAAACTTCCAACAGCGCGCGCAACACGGCCAGGGCAGGCACCGGAGCCCACACGGGCTCTTCCGTTTCGCGGTACTCCAGTTTGATCTGCGCGGCTCGCGCGTGCCGCGCCGCCAACAGGCAGAAGGTGCGGCAGACCCGCGCCAGATCGCAGGGGCCGGCGCTGTCCGCGCTTTCCGCGCCGCCGGCCTGGGCCATGTGGTCCATGCCCTCGGCCAAAGCTGCGCCCTGAACCACCGCCCGCTGCACTTCGCTCAGGGCTGTGGCAAGCCGCTCGTGCCGGGCCGCCCCCCCCTCGCGGGCCGCCAAGGCGGCCAGGTCCTGCGCCAGCCCCGCTGATTCACGGATAACGGCCAGCACATTGCGCATGTCGTGGACAGCCGAGGCCAGCAGTCTGGCCATGCACTGACTCTCGTTCATGGACGCCCTCCCCCGCTGTCGTCGGCGCCGGCCGCGCCTTCACGGGCGGCAGCCTGCACAGCCGCCAGAAAGTCCCTGAAGGCCAGGGGTTTAGTCAGGCAGGCCGAAGCCTGGGCCAGGGGGCAGACGCCATTGTCGTCCACGGCCTCGTGCCCGGTGAGCACAATGACGGGCAGGCCGGGATGGGCGGCTTTGAGGCGATGCAAGGCCTCGTCCCCGGAAAGGCCGGGCATGAGCAGGTCCAGCACGGCCACGTCGGGGGTATCTTTGTCCGCCTCTTGCAGGGCGCTCAGTCCGTCATAAACCACGCGGACGTCATAGCCGCGCAGGCGCAGGCGTTCCGCCAGGGTATCCACAAAGTCTTTTTCGTCGTCAGCCAACAGTATGCGCAAGGCCATGCTACACCTCCCCCGCGCCTTCGGGAGGGGTCAGGGGCAGGGTTACCCGCACGGTGCTGCCCTTGCCCTCTTCACTCTCCACATGGATGTCGCCGCCCAGGCGACGTACAATGCCGTAGGTGATGAACATGCCGAGGCCCGTACCCTTGTCTTTTTTAGTGGAATAGAAGGGCTCAAAGATATGCCGGAGCACGTCGGGCGACATGCCTTTGCCGTTGTCGCTCACGGCCACTTCCAACCCCTGCGGACCAAGCGCGGTGCAGACGACTTTGATAAAGCGTCCATTGTCCGGACCGCCCGCGCGCTCCACTGCCGCCACGGCGTCCAGGGCGTTGCCCAGGATGTTCAGAAAGATCTGTTGCAGCTCGCCCCTGTCCGAAACAATTTCTGGCAAATCCTGCGGCAAGTCCGCCTCCAGGCGCACCCCCCGGTTTTTGGCCTCGCGCTCCAGAAAACTCATGGTTTCGGTAATTACTTCCTCCACATGCAGGCTCTGGCGGTTGGCCTCCATGCGTCGGGCAAAGCCCAGCAGGCGGTGGGTAATGCCGCGGGCGCGCTCCACCGTGCTCTCGATACTGGTCAGCAAAGCGGAAAAACGCTCCTTGTCCGCAGGGTCGCTGACCACTTTGCCCATATCCAGCAAATCCTGGGCCAGGCCCGCTTTTTCATAAATAACGGCCAGGGGGTTGTTGACCTCGTGGGCCACGCCCGCAGCCAGTCGGCCGATGGAAGAAAGTTTCTGGTTGTGCTCCATCTGGGCAAACACGGCCACCCGTCGCTCGTCGCTGGCCTGCAGCCGGTTGATCAGGTGCTTCATGAGAAAGTGCGAAACCAGCACGATAAGGGCCACGCCGCCGCAGAGCACCAGCAAAAGTTCGGTGCGCAGGGCCGACCAGGGACGAAAAGCGTCGGCCACGGGCTTGACGGCCAGGAGCATGAACTCCGTGCCCGCCAGGGTGCAGGAGGCCACCATGAGGTTGCGGCCAGAGGCGTCAGTTATGCGGCGCACCACAGTTTCGTGCGAGGCCGGCGGCAGAGACAGGGGCAGGGTTTCCAGAGCCTTGCCGTAGAGATTGGAATCGGTCTGCAGCACGCCTTCGCGGTCCACCAGAAAAACGTCTGTGTCCTGCTCCGGCCCCACGGTGGAAACGATCTGCTGCACACGCAACGTATCCGTAGCCACACGCAGGGTCCAGGACTGGCCGCTTTCCTGCAGCCGATGCACGGCCACCACCAGGTGCGGGTAGCCCCGGTAGCCCAGGAAGGCGTTGCTCAGATAGCGACCCTTGATTTCGGCCTCCCGCAACCAGGGTTTGCCAGCGTAGTCCGCGCCCTTGAGCTTATACGGCCCCACATACCCCACCTGACGGCCTTCGGCGTCCACCAGTCCCATATCCACAAAGCCCTGAAACTCGCTCTTGAGGGACAGAAAAACCCGGTTGAGGGTGCGTTCGTCCGCCAGATCCTCAAAGGTATAGGCGTGCGCCAGGAAGCCCACGGTGGAGACCCGTTCGCCCAAATACAGCTCCAGAGCCGCCTGGGATTTGCGGGCCAGGGCATAAACCGGGCTTTCCATCTCCCGCCCCAGGGTGCGCGTATACTGCAGATGGCTGATGGCCGAAAGCAGCAAGAGCGGCGTAACGGAAACGGCCACCATAAGCAGCGTCATAAGCCGCCGCAGAGAACGGTAACGCCCCGGCGAAATATCTTCCGGCACTTCCAGCAGATGACCGAAAGACTGTTTGAGAATGGCGAACATGGGCTCCTCCTGGTCTGCGCCGCAAGCTGGGGTGTCACAACCGTTTTTGCGTCACAGCGGGTCTCGGGACGGCGCGCGCCGGGCCGGGCTGTGGGGACGGCCGCCAGAGCGGCCGCCGCAAGGCCACAGCCCCAAGGCTGCGGCTAGTGTCCGCCGGCCACCAGGATGCCGGAGGCCGCCAGACTGAGCACCAGCACTTCGGCGATGGCAATGCTCATCATAAGCCACTCCTTGTGCTTGGCCAGGGTCCAGGCCAACTGAATGAAGCAGAAGATGGTCAGCGCCGCCAGAAAGGCTATGCCTACGAAGTTGCATATATCGCCCTTGGCCACCAAGGCAAGCCACCCCCAGCCCTGAGGGATGTTCCCGGCCGCGCGGTATTCGGCCGCGCTGTGGGTCCACAACCGGGGCAGTTCGTCCAGGGGAATCTGGGGCGTCAGCACGCCGAAGACGTACAGCGCGTAGGTGATAAGCATAATGATAAAGCCCAGCAGCGCGCCGTAAAACAGCGTGTCCGCATAGCGCAGTTGCGCTGGCGAAGCCTTGATTTCGTTCCGCAAGTCTTTGGTCTGCATTTGTATACTCCCTTATATATCCGGACTTACCAGCCCAGTCCCTTGAGCAGGGCCTTGGCCCCGGAGAAGAAGAGCACGATAATGACCATATACCGGATGAACTTGGGCTTGGCCACGGCCAGAAGACGCACACCCACCACGGATCCCAGCATAAGCCCCACGATGGAAGGCACAGCCATGAGCGGGATGACGCAGCCCTGGTTCAGATAGACCCAGGCGGCGGAAGTATCGGTGATGGAGAGCAGGAACTTGGAAGTGCCCACGCCCACCTTGAGGGGAACGCCCATGAGCAGGTTGAGCACTGGCACGTTGGCCCAGCCGGCTCCCAGACCGAACATGCCGGCCATGATGCCGATGGCAATAAAGAGCAGCAAACCCACCAGGGTGCGGTGGGTTTTCCACTCCACCACTTCGCCGGTGCTGGGTTCCAGAAACACGCCGTTCATGCCCAAGGCCAGGCCCACGGCATCCTGTTTGGTCACCACGGGACGCACGGAGTTTTTGGACATGAGCAGCAGTACGGCAATGCCCAGAATGGTCGCGCCAAGGCAGGTCTGTACTACATTGGTGGGCAGAGCCAGACCCAGCATGGCGCCCACAATGGCGCAGGCTGAGGCAATGAGCGCCACGGGCAGGGCCAGACGCAGGTTGGCGAAGTTACGCCGCAACAGACCGGGACCGGCGGCCAGCGCGCCCGCCAGGGCCACCAGCAGACCCGCGCCGCGCACGAAGTCCAGATGGAAGGGAAAGAAGCCGCTGACCAGAGGCACAAACAGAACGCCGCCGCCCACGCCGGCCATCACCGCGATAATGCCGAGGATAAAGCAGAAAAACAGCAGTGCCGTGGGCCAGAACCACCAGGGGTGGTTGTCCACTGGCGCCAGATCGGGCGTCTGGGTGGCCGGAGGCGTGGCCCCCTCCGGCGCGACCTGCAGGGTCGTGCCTGCGGCGTCCGGTGCGGCCGTCGCGGCCGGATCGTTTTGCGCCGCTACCTGGACTGCGGGCGTGGCGGCACTTTGCGCCCATGCTCCCACGGGCCCCGCCAGAAGCAGCAGCAAAGCCACCATAAGCGGCCACAGCCGCCGTGCCCCAAACCTTGCCCCCAGAACAGGGGCCGCACTCAAATCACACGCCATTGTATCCCCCTTGCGGCCAGATGCCGATGCGTTGTTTCTGACAAAGCCAGACTAGCCTCCGGCAAGGGCCTGGGCCATCGGGAGTTTCCTGATTTGTGAATTTTTGCCTAAGGGTTTTCCCCAATAGGGGGGCGCCGCCAGATGGGCGCATGGCGCCACGGCGGCGTCAGGAACGCCGCCCATAATGGGGCTGCCCCCTGGCTGCAGCTAAACTTTGACCAGACCGTGGCGGATGGCGATTTTGACCAGATCGCCCACGGAAGCGGCCTTGAGCTTGGTGAGCAGATTGTACTTATGGGTTTCCACTGTTTTGGGGCTGATGAACAGCTCGCCAGCAATGGCCTTGACGCTTTTGCCGTCCGCCAGCAGGCGAAAAATCTGCTTTTCGCGCGGGGAAAGGGCGCGCAGATCGGCGGCGGCGTCGCCCACGGCGCTGTCGGCGGCGCGGCGCTCACGCAGCAGGGCGGCCATGCGCCCGCCGGGGTCGGGAAAGGTCACAAAAATTTCACCCCGCCGCACGCTTTCAATGGCTCGCAGCAGTACGCCCGGCGGTTCGGACTTGCGCACATGGCCCATGATGCCCAGGTCCACCAGTTCCGGCAGCCAACGCTGGTCCTCAAGGCCGGTATAGACCACAATGCGGACGCGGGGCTGCACTTCCAGTACGGCCCTGCCCGTCTCCACCCCATTCATGCCCGGCAGGCCCAGGTCCAGCACCACCAGATGCGGCGAGAGCGCGGCGGCCAAGGCCACGGCCTCGCCGCCGCTGCAGGCCATGCCCACCACCCGCAGATGCCCGTAAGGGGCTAGCAGGCTGCGCACGCCCTCCATAAGCAGTTTATGGTCGTCCACCAGCAGGATGCGGCAGACTTCGCCCGGTGTTTCCGGCATATGCGGCTGCGCTCCCCGGCAACGGTCCCGCCGGACCACACGACGGCGGCGGCCTGGGTTAAAGGATGAACAGCGTGGCCAGCCCCAGAAAGATAAAAAAACCCGCGCCATCGGTAATGGTGGTCAGAAAAATGCTGGACGCCTGCGCCGGGTCGCGCCCCAGGGCGCGGAAGAGCAGCGGAATGGAGCCGCCCGCCACCGCGCCCAGCAACATATCGCAGAGCAGCGCGCCGCCCATGACGCCCCCCACCTTGGCCTGCCCGGTAAACCACCACGCCGCGCAGAAGGCCGTGACGGCCATGACCATGCCGGTGACGATGCCGATCTTGCCTTCGCGCAGTACGGCCATCCAGGCTTTCTTCTGGTCAAAGCGGTCTGTGGCCAGCTGGCGGATCATGACGGCCAGGGCCTGTTGGCCCGTATTGCCCGCCTGGTTGGCCACCATGGGCATGAGCACGGCCAGCACGGCCATCTGGGCGATGGAACCTTCAAACATATAGACCACGGAAGCGGAAAGAGCGGAATTGATCATATTCACAAACAGCCAGGGCAGACGCTTGCGCACACTCTCCTTCCAGGGGGTGTCCACGCTTTCTTCCGGGTCCGCGCCCACCATGCCCAGCATGTCTGCGCTGGCTTCCTCGTGCATGATGTCCATGATATCGTCGTAGGTCACCACGCCCATAATATGCCCTTCGTTGTCCACCACGGGCATGGCCATATAATTGTAGTGCGAAAGCAGGCTGGCCACTTCGCGCTTGTCCGTATCGTAGGTGACGCTCACCACGCTCTGCCCGGCCACGGCATCGCCCACCACTGTGCCGGGGCGCGCCAGCATGAGGTCGCGCAGAGAAAGCACGCCCACCAGCACATGCTGGGCGTCCACCACATAGGCGTAGTACGGACTTTCCTTGTCGGCCATTTCGCTGCGAATATGGGCAATGGCCTCGTCCGCCGTAAAATTTTTTTCCAGCAGGATAAGCTCGGTATTCATGACGCCGCCGGCCGAGTCCGGGTCAAAGTTGAGCAGGCTGCGCAGCTCTTCGGAGCTCTCGCGGGTCAGCCGGCCCAGCAGGGCGTCGCGCCGGTCGGCGTCCAGTTCGTCCAGCACGTCGGCGGCGTCGTCCGGGGACATTTCGGCGATAATCTGGGCGGCCACGTCATCGTCCAGATTTTCCAGCACGTCCACGGCCATATTTTCGTCCAGCTCGGCCAGAGCCTCGGCGGCCTCCTCCTTAGGCATGCGCCGCAGGGTGCTGACCTGCTTTTCCAGGCTCAGATTCTCCAGATGGTCGGCCATGTCCGCCGGGTGGACAAATTCCGCGTCAGTATAGGCGGCGGCGTCCACACGGGTGTTTTCGCGCTCCAGGTCGGCCACTTCAGCGTCGCCGGCCTCGGCATTGTCCTGCACAACCGGGACGATGGGCGGCGCTTCAGGTGCGGGCGCGGGCGAAAGGGCTGAGGCGATATCGGAAGAAGGGACAGTGGTTGCGCACGGCTGGGGAAAAGAGGCTGGCGAAGAAGCCGGAATGTCGACGACCGTCCTCTCCGGCGCGGGAGAGGATTGCGCCCCCGCGTCGCCCTGGGCAGATGGGGCAACACGGTCTTCCGGAGAAAAAACAGTAGATTTTTCGGTGCGGAGGTCAGCCATACACGTCAGTACCCTGGTACGTTACGAATCAAAAAACAACGCCGTCGCGGACGCTTGCGCCCATAGGCACACAGCTTGACGCGCGCCACGGGGCATTCTAAGTAGGTGTCAGAAACCCGGCAAGCCTGCAAAGGCCTGCTGCAACCCTATGCCAACCGGCGCGCCGTCCAGGGGTTCCGGCCCGTTGACGGGCGCCTTTTCACTTAGCACGCGGAAGCGGAGGGGACAAGCGCAATGTTCACGTCATGGGCCGCCTTCTTTACCCCTGAAGGCCGGCCGCTGCTACAAAAGGCCATTGCCCTGGCCCTGGAAGAGGACGGCCCGGAGCTTACCGCCCGGGCCCTGTTTGCGCCCGATGCGCAACTGCACGCGGTCATCCGGGCCAAGGAAGCCACCCTGGTGGTGGGCCTGCCCGTTATCGGCGAAGTGCTGCGCGCTCTCGACGCGCCCTTCCACTGGCAAGCGCTGGCCCCGGAGGCCGGCGCCGTGCCCGCCATGACAGAAGTGGCCCGCATCACGGCTCCGGCCGAACCCCTGCTCAAGGCCGAGCGGGTCATCCTCAATTTCATCACCCACCTTTCGGGCATTGCCAACCTCACGGCCCGCTACGTACGGGAACTGGAAGGCACGGGCGTACGCCTGCTGGACACGCGCAAAACCACCCCCGGCCTGCGCTGGCCGGAGAAATACGCCGTCCAAGCGGGCGGCGGCTGCAACCACCGCATCAACCTGGCGCAAATGCTCATGCTCAAAGATAACCACATTGACGCGGCGGGTTCCATTGCCGCTGCCGTGGCCGCCCTGCGCGCGCGGTACGCGCCCTGCCCGCCCATAGAGGTGGAATGCCGCACCCCGGGCCACGTGCGCGAGGCCCTGGCCGCCGGGGTGGAACGCGTCATGATGGACAACATGGAGGGCGCGGCCCTTGCCCAGGCGCTGGCGCTGGTTCCACCTGAAGTGGAAGCCGAAGTGAGCGGCGGCGTGCGCCTGGAAAACATCCGCGCCATTGCCCTGACCCAACCGCGTCGGCCCGATTTCATTTCCGTGGGCAGACTTACCCACTCCGCCGTGGCCGCCGACTTCAGCATGACCCTGCTTCCGGCCTGACCGGGCCGTTTTTTTCAAGGACAGTATTATGGAAGATTTGCACGCCGCCATCACGCGCCTCAAGGAGCGTCTGGGCGCAAGCCTCTGTATTATGGGGCACCACTACCAGAATGACGCTGTGGTGCGTCACTGCGACATCACCGGCGATTCTCTGGAACTGGCCCGCCGGGTGCCCTCGGTGACGGCCGAACACATTGTCTTTTGCGGCGTCTATTTCATGGGCGAATCGGCCGCCCTGCTGGCCAAGCCCGGCCAACACGTCTACCTGCCCAGTCTGGACGCGGACTGCCTCATGTCCCGCATGACGCCGGCCCCCCTAGCCCGCAAGGTGCTGGAAGAGCTCACCGCCCAGGGCCGCAAGGTGGTGCCCCTGGCCTACGTCAATACTGACCTGGCCCTCAAGGCCGTGGTGGGCGAGTACGGCGGGGCCGTGTGCACTTCAGCCAATGCCGCCACCATGCTGCGCTGGGCGCTGGACCAGGGCGACAGCGTACTTTTTTTGCCGGACAGGCATCTGGGCGACAATACGGCCACGGGCCTGGGCATTGCGCCAGCGGACCGGCACGTGCTGCGCATCGGCTCCAAAGGGCTGGTCGCTCCCGATACGCAGGCTCTGGACAGAAAGCTGCTGCTCTGGCCGGGCTGTTGCGCCATCCACGCCCGCTTCGAGCCGCAGGACATCCTGGATATGCGCGCCGCCCACCCCGGCTGCCGGGTCATTGCCCACCCCGAATGCCGTGAAGAGGTGGTGGCCCTCTGCGACGGGGCCGGATCCACATCCTACCTCATCAAGGAGGCCGCCCGCGTGGCCAGCGAAAACCCCGGCAGCACGCTGGTTATTGCCACGGAAAACAATCTGGTGCGCCGCCTGGCGGCCCGCCACGCCGGGCAGTGCGACATAATCCCCCTGGGACACGCCATCTGTGGCAACATGGCCAAGGTGACGGAAAAAAAACTTTATGATATATTGAGGCGCATTGCGGACGGCGCCGCCACCCCGCTGGTTGTGGAGAAGGCCCTTTGTCCCCCCGCCCGCCTCTCCCTAACCCGCATGCTCCAGGCCTGCGGACTGTGAGGAAGCTATGAGCACTCCCACCCGGCGGCATGTGCCCGTGCTGATCATCGGCTCCGGCGTTGCCGGCTGCACGGCGGCCCTTACCCTGGCCGACGCCGGTCATGACGTTCTGCTGATCAATGCAGGCGAAGACTTGGCCGACGGCAATTCCGAACTGGCTCAGGGCGGCATCATCTACCGTGCCGCCCCCTCAACGGCCATTCCCGACGACGCCCGCGCTCTGGAAAAAGACATTCTGGTGGCCGGGCACGACTACAACTATCGCAAGGCCGTGCGTTACCTCTGCCGCCAGGGCCCGCGCTGCGTGGAACGCATGCTGATGGAGCGCGCGGGCGTGGAATTTGACCGCAACCCCGACGGCAGCTTCAACCTTACGCGGGAGGGGGGGCACGCCGCCCCGCGCATCCTGCACCGGGCCGATTACTCCGGCAAGGCCATCATGGACGGCCTCACCGCCCAGGTGCGCAAACATCCGCGCATCACCAGACTGCACCGTCGTGCGGCCATCGACCTCCTGACCAGTCACCACCAGGCCAGAACCTCGCAGTACCGCTACGAGGTGGGCAACCGTTGCCTGGGCGCCTATGTGCTCAACGAAGAAAGCGGCGAACCGGAAACCATCCTGGCCGACTGGACCGTGCTGGCTACCGGCGGCGTGGGGCAGGTTTTTCTGCATTCCACCAACACACCGGGCTGCGTGGGCACGAGCGTTTCCATGGCCTTCCGCGCCGGTGTGGCCCTGGCCAATCTGGAATTTATGCAGTTCCACCCCACGGCGCTCTATGAAGAACGCACCAACCGCCGCTCCCTCATCACCGAGGCCATGCGCGGCGAGGGAGCCCGCCTGCTGGATCAGAAAGGCCACGCCTTTATGCGCAATTACGACCCCAGGGGGGACCTGGCCCCTCGCGACGTAGTGGCCCAGGCCATGATGGAAGAAATGCTCCACAGCGGCGCGCCCTGCTTGTTCCTGGACGTGAGCTGCGTGAAGCAGGATCTGCCCACGCGCTTTCCCACGGTATTTGAAACCTGCCGCCAGGCCGGCATCGACATCCGCAAAGAGCCCATCCCCGTGGTGCCCGCCGCCCACTACTTCTGCGGCGGCGTGCTTACGGACATCAACGGCCGCACCTCCATGCGCGGGCTGTACGCCGTCGGCGAATGCGCCTGCACGGGCTTACACGGGGCCAACCGTCTGGCCAGCACGTCCCTTCTGGAGGCCTTGGTCTGGGGCATGAGCTGCGGCAAGGATCTGGCCCGGCGCTGCACGTCCGAGCGCGGCCTGCCCACAGCTTTGGCCAGGGCCATCCCTGACTGGCAGCACGAAGGCAACGAGCGCAACGACGACCCGGCCCTGGTGGCCCAGGACTGGACCAACATCCGCAACACCATGTGGAACTATGTGGGCATTTCGCGCACTGAAGCCCGATTGCGCCGCGCCTTTGAAGACATGCGCGATCAGGTGCGCCATATCCACGATTTTTACAAACGCACCCATATTTCACGACGTTTGGTGGACCTCTTCCACGGTTCGCAGACGGCCTACGCCATCACCCAGGCCGCCATGCGCAACCGTACAAGTCTGGGCTGCCACCACAGGGTGGACTGACGCGCGGACAAGGACGACAGGAGCATGAAAAAATTCCTTTTGCCGCTGGCTCTCGCCGGCGCGCTGACTCTTACCCTGCTGCTGGGGATCAACTTTGTGCTGCGCCCCCATGTGGAGCGGGAGGTGCTGCAAAGTCTGCAGCACATCAGCCTTTCGTCCGGGGGGCAACCCTATGAGACCTCGGCGGACCAGGTGACTCTGGCCCCTTTTTCCCGCGATTTGACCATCCGGGGCCTCACCTTTCGCGGGCACAGCCCGGAAGGCCCGCTGGCCTACACCGTGGCCGAGGCCCATGTGCGCCTGCCCGTACGCATATTGCTGGCCTTTACGCCCCTGCGGCCCCTGGCCTTGCCCAAAGAAGGCCTTGTGCCCGTGGCCCAGAATGTGGACCTGCGCAACGTGGTTCTGCGCACCCCGCAGGCCCGCGGCGTGCTGCAGCACGAAACCATTGATGTGCTCCGGGCTGACGCGGCCCTGGCGGCCGAAGCTCTGGCCCCTGCCCAAATCATGGATGCGGCCGATATCCTCTACCGCATGGGGGCGGACAACCTCCGCGCCCGTTTCATAACGGTAGAAATTCCCGGCAGCGCAGGCCTGACTCGCATGACCATCGATACAGCGGAGCTGCGACGCTGGCAGGGCGGAAGTATGGGCGCATTTGACCTGAGCGACCTGCGCCTGGCCGTCAACGGCAGGGAGGCGCTGCGTCTGGGCCGCCTGGAGCAGCGGGACATCCATCTGCCGCATGAGGATACGCTCCGTCGGCTGATGGACGTGGCGGACAAGACCGGGGCCGGCATGGACAGAGCCCTGGCGGCCCTCATCCCTCTTACGGACTCCATGCTGGCCGCCAATCCGCCCTTGTTGGGCGGCCTGCGGGCCGCGGACCTGGATCTGAGCCTGGGCAACAAAAACATCCGCGTGCGTCAGGTGCGCTTCCGCTGGCTTTCCACCGCACCGCGTCACAGCCTGAGCCAGGTGGAAGGCCTGGACCTCCCTGAGGGCACGCTGGAATTACTCACCGGTCTGAACCTGCCCGCCACAGTGGCGGACCTGAGCTTCGAAAGCCGCAAAACAGGACTCCACCAAAGCTGGGAAAAGGCTTCCGTGCGGGCCACGGGCCTGGGCGACCTCAACTGCGCCTTGACCATCCACGACGCGGGCCAGGGAGCAAGTCTCCTGCTGCAGCGTTACAGCGGGCTCAGCCTGACCTTCACGGACGCGGGCCTGACCAGCCTCTTGGTGCGCGCGCTGGCTCCGGAATCGGACGAAGCCTTGGCCACACTCAACGCGGCCCTGGCCTCGCCATCTCTGACGACCACCCCCCAAAATCGAAACATCGGCAAGGCCCTGCGAACATTTTTCACCAGGCCGGGCACTCTGGAAGTGCGCACCCGCACGGAACGCCCCCTGGGTGCTGACGACCTGCTTCTGGCCAGCGAAAATCCCGGAGCCTTTTTTGACGTCACGGCCACGGCCGGACGTCTCACCATTGAAGAACAGCTGCGCGGACTGCCCCCTTCCGGCCAGCCCGCCGCCGGCCCCTCAGGTTTATGACATGCGCAAGCTCTGGCTGAAAAAACATGAAGACCGCCGTCTGCGGGCCGGGCACCTCTGGGTCTTCGGCAACGAGGTGGACGGGAGCAAAAGCCCCCTTCCCAGTTTTGAACCCGGCGAGGCGGCCACCCTCTGCGACGCGCGGGGCGCACCCCTGGGCAGCGTGTACGTCAATCCCGCCTCGCTCATCTGCGCGCGTCTTTACAGCCGTCGCCCGGAAACCGAGCTGGATGCGGCCTTGCTGCGTTCCCGCCTGACAGCGGCTTTGGCCCTGCGCGAGCGGCTCTACGCCGCACCCTGGTACCGCCTCTGCCACGGTGAAGGCGATTTTTTGCCCGGCCTGGTTCTGGACCGTTTTGACGGGCACCTCACCGTACAGCTTACCACCGCCGGCATGGAGCGCCGTAAGGAAGCCCTGGAAGCCTGCTTGCACGATCTGCTCGCCCCGACCTCCATTCTTTGGGATAATGACCTACCCGCCCGCGCCCTGGAGGGGCTTGACCGCGCCGTCGCCGCCTGGGGCCAGGCGCCGGAGGCGCTGGAAGTGCCGGAAAACGGTTGCCGCTTCTTGGCCCCTTGCGTCACGGGGCAGAAAACCGGCTGGTTCTATGACCAGCGACGCAACCGACGGGAGCTGGCGCGCTATGCCAAGGGCGCGGACGTATTGGATATTTTTAGCTATGTGGGCGGCTTTGGCGTAACGGCCGCCGCCGCGGGCGCGGCTTCGGTGACCTTTGTGGACGCGGCCCGCCCTGCTCTGGACTACGCCCTGACCAATGCCGCCGCCAACGCGCCGCACTGCGCGGCCCAGGCCCTCTGCGGCGACGCCTTCCAAGTCTTGCGTGAACTGCGTGAAACGGGCCGCCGCTTTGGCTGCATCAGTCTGGATCCGCCCGCCTTCATCAAACGCCGCAAGGACAGAGCGCAGGGGCTGGCCGCCTACCGCCAGGCCGCAGTTTTGGCCGTATCCCTGCTCAAACCCGGCGGCGTGCTGGCCAGCTCCTCCTGTTCGCACCATCTGGAGGCGCAAGAACTGCGCGACTGCTTGACGCAGGCCGCCGCCAAGAGCAAACTGCATACCCGGCTGCTGTTTGCGGGAGGTCAGGGACCGGACCACCCCGTTCAGGCCGCCATGCCGGAAACGGCGTACCTTAAATGCTATATCGCCCAGGTGGGCCCATAAACAACAAGGAAGCGTCATGTTGAACAAAGTTCGCCTGCTCACCCCCGGCCCCACGCCTCTGCCCGAAAGGGTTCGTCTTGCCCTGGCCAAGGACATGATCCACCACCGCAAAAGCGAATTTATGGCCATTATGGGACGTGTGCAGGAAGGCTTGCGGACCCTTTTCGGCACTGCGGGGACAGTGCTGCCCCTGACCTCTTCCGGCACGGGCGCCATGACCGCCGCCGTGTACAACCTGTTTGCCCCCGGCGAAAAGGTGCTGGTGGTGGAAGGAGGCAAGTTCGGCCAGCGCTGGCGTGAAATCGCCGTCTCGCGCGGGCTGGAGGTGGTCACGGTCAGCGTGCCCTGGGGCAAGGCTGTGGAACCGCAGGACGTGGCCGACGCTTTGGCCGCAGACCCGGCTATTGTCGGCGTGCTGGTACAGCACTCCGAAACCTCCACGGGCGTGCTCCATCCCGTGCGCGAAATCGCCGCCGTCACCCGTAAGAGCCCCGCCCTGCTGCTGGTGGACGGCATCTCGGCCGTGGGCCTGGCCCCCTGTCCCATGGATCAATGGGGCATCGACTGCCTGGTGACGGGCTCACAGAAAGGACTGCTGCTGCCCCCTGGCCTGGCCCTGCTGGCTCTTTCTCCGCGCGGCTGGGAAAAGGCCGCCGCCACCGTCACCGGCTGTTTCTATTTCAACCTGCCCAAAGAGAAAGCAAAGGTGGAGCAGGGGCAAACCCTGTTCACCCCTGCCATCAACCTGCTGGTGGCCCTGGAGGAAAGCCTGGCCCTGCTGCTGGAAAACGGCCTGGAGGCCCTCTACGCCAAACAGTGGGCCCTGACCATGATGGCCCGCACGGGCGTCAGCGTCATGGGGCTGGAGCTTTTTGCCAAAAGCCATTTCTCCTGGGGTGTCACCAGCGTACTGCTGCCTCCGGGCGTGGACGGCGGAGCTGTGCTGCGCCGCGCGCAGGAGGAATTCGGCATCTGCATGGCCGGCGGGCAGGACCAATACAAGGGCCGTATGGTGCGCATCGGCCACATGGGCTGGGTGGACTGGGCCGATGTGGCGGCGGGGCTCTATGCCCTCAACCGCAGCCTGGCGGAAACAGGCGGCTTCAGCGGCGCGCGCGACTATCTGGAACAGTCCCTGGCAGCCTACCGCGCGGCCCTCAAGGACGGACCGGGCGTGCCCCTGCCGCCCGTATGCCGCTGACCCCCGGCGGCAGCTTGGGGGAAACCCGCTGGGGCATTACACCTTTGAAATGCCCTGGCGGTTGCGTGAGCAGACGCCCGCCGTGGAAACGCAAGCGCGATGTCTTTGCGCGGATAAACGCCGGAACGCGCGGGCCATAACCGTTGAGAATACCTATTCTCAAAAGTAGTCTGCTCTATGACGCTTCCGCAAGGCTTTGAGGCGCGGCAGTAGCGTCTTTTTTCTCAGACCCGTCGCCCGTCCGGCCAGATCCGATCCCGGCGGAGGGCAGGGGCAACAGCGCGCGGCCAGCGCGCCAGGAGTCCGTCATGACTGAAAAAAACTGTGGCTGCTCTGCCGGTCCCATGCCTGAAGTGACCTTCTCCACCTTTGTCATTTCTCTGGCTTCATCGGCGCTGGTGCAGCTCGGCGAGGTGCCCAATCCTGAAACCGGACAGACGGAAACAGACCTGCCCCTGGCCCGGCACAGTATCGACGTGCTGGAAATGCTGCGACGCAAGACCGAAAAATGTCTGGACGAGCAGGAAAGCAAGCTGCTGGAAAGCCTGCTCTATGAACTGCGCATGAAGTTCGTTATCCGTTGCGGCCCGGACTGCAGTGGTCGCTGACGGCCCTGCCCCCGCGACGGGGATTTTTTGTACTGAAAAAGCGCCCTCGCCACGGTTACGCCGCCGCAGGGCGCGCCGACGTTCGCAACCGACGTTCCAAAGGGATATGACATGAAAGTGATTTCCGTGGGTTTGGTGGGCATTACCGGGTATGCGGGCATGGAGCTGGCGCGCCTGCTGGCGGGGCATCCGTCCATGCGCCTGGGCATGGCCTGTTCCCGGGCCGAGGCAGGCCGTCGTCTGGGATCCTACTACCCATTTCTGGAACATCTGCCCGGCGCGGATGTGGTCATCAGCACCTTTGACCCACAAAAAGCGGCGGAGCTCTGCGAGGTGGTCTTCCTGGCCGTGCCCGCCGGCACAGCCATGGATATGGCTGAGCCCCTGTTGCGCGCCGGCGTAAAGGTGGTGGATCTTTCCGCCGACTTCCGCCTGCGCGACCCGGCCACCTATGCAGCCTGGTACAAGCGCGAACACGTCTGTACCGACCTGCTGCACAAGGCCGTCTACGGCCTGCCTGAACTCTACGGCGCGGACATTGCCCGCACCAGCCTGGTGGCCAATCCCGGCTGCTACCCCACGGCCACAATTCTGGGGCTCTATGCTGCGGTCAAAAACAACCTCGTCCACTGCGACGACCTGGTGGTGGACGCCAAATCCGGAGCCACGGGCGCGGGCCGCAAGGCCGCTGTGCCCACGCTGTTTTCCGAAGTTTCGGACAACTTCCGTGCCTACGGCCTGCCCACCCACCGGCATACGCCGGAAATCGAGCAGGAAATCTCCCTTCTGGCCGGACAGGACGTACGCCTTTCCTTCAATACCCACCTGCTGCCCACCAACAGGGGCATCCTCGCTACCATCTATACCCGGCTCAAAGACCCGCGTATGGATCTGGACGCCGTGCGCGCAGTCTATACCGAAACCTGGAGCCATAGTCCCTGGGTCCGCATCCTGCCCAAGGGGGCGCTGCCGGAAACGCGCTATGTGCGCGGCAGCATGTTCTGCGACCTGGGCCTGGTGGTGGACCCGCGCACCGGACGGCTGATCATTCTTTCGGCCATTGACAACCTCTGCCGCGGCGCTTCCGGCCAGGCCCTGGCCAACGCCAATCTCATGTGCGGCCTGCCGGTGGAGGCAGGGCTCAATAATCTGGCCCCACTGCCGTAAGCGCGGCACATTTGCAGCGGCAAAAGGCCAGGGCCGCCGCGCACGAGAGCAGCTTACCTGTGAGAATAGGCACGCTCACAGGTTACGGCACGCTCGTTCCGGCACTTAAGCGCGCAAATACATAGCGCTTGCGGCCTCCACGGCGGGAGGCTGTTTACGCAACCGCCAGGGCATTGCAATCTTAAAAAGAACCATATGGGCTCAGTGCGCTTTGGCCGAAGGTGGCGGCAGTGGTCAACAGTTTTTGAATGCTGAACAAAGGGAATGCCATGGAACTGGAAAACGCCTTTCAGGATCCGCAGCTCTGCCACGCCCTGCTGCAACGCCTGACGCGGGCGCTGGACGGCCGCACGCTACGCTTTATGGAGGTTTGCGGCACACATACGGTGGCCATTTTCCAAAGCGGCCTGCGTTCGCTGCTGCCCGCATCGGTCACGCACCTTTCCGGACCGGGCTGTCCCGTCTGCGTTACCCACGACGCGGAAGTGGCCGCCTTTCTGGACCTGGCCGGGCGTGACGGAGTCATCCTGACCACTTTCGGAGATCTGCTGCGCGTGCCCGGCCCCGGCGGCAAAAGTCTCAAGCACGCCCAGGCCCAGGGCGCGCGGGTAGAAATCGTCTACTCCCCGCTGGACGCCCTCAACGTGGCCGCGGCCAATCCGGAGAGCACGGTGGTCTTTCTGGGCATCGGCTTTGAAACCACAGCCCCCACCGTGGCGGCCACTCTGCTTACGGCGCGTCAGCGCAAGATACGGAACTTCTGCGTGCTTTCCCTGCACAAGCTGGTGCCTCCCGCCCTGCGCACCCTGCTGGACGACAGTCAGTGCGGCATTGAGGCCTTTTTGCTGCCGGGGCACGTTTCCACCATCCTGGGGCTGGAGCCCTACGCCTTTCTGGCGCGGGACTACCATGTGCCCGGCGTGGTGGGCGGGTTTCAGCCGGCGGACATCCTGCTGGCCCTCTGCCTTATGGCTGAACAACGGCGGGACGGCACAGCGGCGGTGGTCAACGCTTACCCCCGCGCGGTGGACGACGCGGGCAATCCCCGGGCCCGCGCCTTGATGGAACAGGTTTTTGAGCCGACGGACGCCCTGTGGCGGGGCATCGGGCGCATCCCGCAGAGCGGGCTTAAACTGCGGCCGGACTTTGCCGACCTGGACGCCATGGCCCGCCTGGACGTGACCCTGCCGGAGGTGCCCCCCCTGCCGGGCTGCCGTTGCGGCGACGTACTGCGCGGCCGCATGGCCCCGCCGGACTGCCCCCTCTTCGGCAAAAAGTGTACACCCGCCACCCCGGTAGGCCCCTGCATGGTTTCCACCGAGGGCAGTTGCGCCGCCTACTACAAATATTCGGAGCGATAATGGAGACCTGTCTTCTTCTGGATGCGGGCAGCGGCGGACGCGCCTCGCAGCGCCTGGTGGCGCAGTGTTTTCTGCGGCATTTCGCCAACCCCCTGCTGGAACGGCTGGACGACGCCGCCCTGCTGGAGGATCTGGACGGCCCGCTGGCCATGAGCACCGATACCTATACCGTGACGCCGCTCTTCTTCCCCGGCGGCAGCATCGGCAGTCTGGCCGTGCACGGCACGGTTAACGACGTGTCCATGCTGGGCGCGCGACCCCGCTACCTGAGCTGCGGCTTCATTCTGGAGGAAGGCCTGCCTCTGGACGTGCTGGAGCGCGTAGCAGCGGACATGGGCACGGCGGCCAGGGCTGCGGGCGTGTCCATCGTCACCGGAGACACCAAGGTGGTGCCGCGCGGCGCGTGCGACAAAATATTTATTAATACTACAGGAGTGGGCACGGTCTTTGCCGCCCCGCCGCCTTCGGGGCACAATGCCCGTCCCGGCGACGCCGTACTGGTGAGCGGCGCGCTGGGCGACCACGGCCTGACCGTCATGGGCAGCCGTGAAGGGCTCTCCTTTCTCAGCGACGTGGCGTCAGATTCTGCCCCCCTCAATCATATGATCGCCGACATCATTGCTGCGGCGGGTCAGGTGCATGTGCTGCGCGACCCTACGCGCGGCGGCCTGGCCACTACGCTCAACGAAATCGCCGAACAATCCCAGGTGGGCATCGAGCTGGATGAAGCCAGCATCCCTGTTCACGAAAGCGTGCGCGGCGGCTGCTCCTTCCTGGGGCTTGACCCGCTCTATCTGGCCAATGAAGGCAAATGTATCTGCATTTTGCCGGAAGACCGCGCCGAGACCGCCCTGGCGGCCATGCGCCGCTCGCCCTATGGGCTGGAGGCCGCTCGCGTAGGTACGGTGACTGCAGGCAAAGCCCAGGTGACCCTGACCACCCGCATCGGGGGCCGCCGCCTGTTGGGCATGCTGGAAGGCGCGCAACTGCCCCGCATCTGCTGAATCCCCTTACCCTGCGAACCGCACCTGTCACCTTGGGCGGCCAGCCTGCAGGTTTTATGGGCTATCTCAAAGAAAGGAACATAGCGATCCGCAGGGGGAACGCTTGCCCTGAAAAGCGGAGCGTAACGCCCCGCACTGGGAGGCCCCCAATGGGCCTCCCGGCGGGCATTTCAGGGCCGAAGAGGCGAGCCCTGAAAAGTGGTAAAATTTGTATATATTGGCACCGCTGCAGAATTGCGGCTAAAGGTGCGTCCACAGCCGAACGCCCACCGCATCCCTGAAGGCCAAGGAGCCACCGTCAAAAGCGGTGCAACGCAGCGAACAAAAAGACTTTTTCTGACATTCCCGTGCGCAAACCCGCCAATCCAGACGGCCCTGCCCACCGCAACCCCACCCCAAGGCTCGCGGGCTTTTGTCTCGGCGGCCGCCAGCGCGGCCGCCGGGCCTTATTCATGAGCAGACTTAGGGCATTTAACTTTTGAAATGCCCTGGTGGTTGCGTAAGCAACCGCCCGCCGTGGAGGCGCAAGCGCAATTTATTTGCGCGGTTAAGCGCCGGAACGAGCGTGTTTTCACCTTTGAGAATACATATTCTCAAAGGTAATCTGCTCTAGTCCGCCTGTGTCCGGATAAAGGTGGGAATCTCAAAGTCGTCTTCATCATAGGTAAAGTCTTGCTGCCCAGGGTTGTGCGCGCTGTGCAGCGACTGCCCCAAGGCTTGACGCTTGCGCATATAGGACGGCCCTTCTATATCTTTTTCGTTGGTCCAAAGGCCGGCCTGAGCCCGTCGTGAGGCGCGGGCAGGCTCGTCGCCCAGCAGGGGTTCGTCCAGCTCACCGCCGCGCTGGTTCCGCGCTGCGCCGCGAGAGCCCATGCGACGCGAATCGGCCACCACGGCGTCCCGACCAGGCTTGCGGAAGTTGGTCACCGTCGCGGCAGCCTGGGGCTGCACGCTTTCCACGGCCTGCACCGATTCGATGCCCGTGGCGATGACCGTCAGGCGGATTTCGTCGCCGATGTTGTCGTCAAAGACCACACCAAAAATGATATTGGCTTCTTCGGGCGTGGCTTCACCGATAATCTCGCCGATTTCGGCGATTTCATCAGCGGTGATATCTGTGGGCGCAGTGATGTTGTAGAGCACGGCTTTGGCGCTTTCCAGCGAAACGTCCTCCAGCAAGGGGCTCATAATGGCGCGCTGGGCGGCTTCGCGAGCGCGGTTTTCGCCGGAGGCAATGCCCGTGCCCATGAGGGCCAGTCCGGATTCGGCCATGGTGGTGCGCACGTCGGCAAAATCCAGGTTAATGAGGCCATCGCCCACAATGACGTCCGAAATGCCCTTAACGGCGTAATAGAGCACGTCATTGGCCTTCTGCAGCATCTCGGAGAAGGGGGCCTTTTTGGGGGCAAAGGCCAGCAGGCGGTCGTTGGGGATGGTGATCAGGCAGTCCACATGCTGCTTGAACTCCTCCAGGCCGGCCTCGGCCGCGCGCTTGCGTTTGGCGCCTTCAAAGCTGAAGGGCTTGGTGACCACGCCCACGGTGAGCGCGCCCAGTTCCTTGGCGGCCTGGGCCACCACCGGGGCCGCGCCCGTGCCGGTGCCGCCCCCCATGCCGGCGGTAACAAAAACCATGTCCGCGTCCCCGATGGCTTCACGAACGGCGTTGACGCTTTCCACTGCGGCCTCGCGGCCTATTTCGGGGTTGGCCCCAGCCCCCAGGCCCTTAGTAAGTTTTTCGCCCAGCTGCACCTTGACCGAAGCGCCGTTTTTGGCCAGGGCCTGCAGGTCCGTATTAGCGCAGACGAACTGCACGCCGCGCAAGCCAGAAGCGATCATGTTCTGCACAGCATTGCCGCCGCCGCCGCCCACGCCGATGACCTTGATTTTTGCGTTGCTGGCCAGCGTGGTGTCAATATCGTCAACGATTGATTGAGCCATATGTCCTCTCCTGGATTTCAGACCTCAAATGCCCGCTTGAGGTTTGTTTGTTAGGAAATGTCCGCAAACCACTTTTTCATGCGTACGAGCACGCCGTCGAAAACGCCGCTCTCGCTCCGTGTGGTAAATTTTTTCTGACCGGAAAGCTCTTTTTCCGCACCGTAGCGCAACAGCCCTACGGCTGTAGAAAATTTGGGGCTGTTAACCACGTCCTTCAGGCCGCCCACATTGCGTGGGTAGCCGATACGCGTGGGCAGATTGAAGATCTGCTCACCCAGTTCCTGGCAGCCCTCCATAAGCGCCGTGCCGCCGGTGAGCACCACGCCCGCGCCGATCATATCCTTATAGCCGGAGCGGACCAGAGTCTGGTCCACCAGATAGAGGATTTCCTCCATGCGCGGTTCGCAGATTTCGGCGAGCACCTGACGCGACAGGCGGCGCGGATCGCGCCCGCCCACGCTGGGGACTTCAATAAACTCGTCGTGGCGCACCAGGTCTGCCAGGGCGCAGCCGTATTTGAGCTTGATTTTTTCAGCCGAGGCCACAGGCGTACGCAGGCCAAAGGCGATGTCGTTGGAGAGGTTCTGCCCGCCCAAGGCCAGCACGGCCGTGTGCTTTATGGCGTCGTTGGCGAAGACGGCGATGTCTGTGGTGCCGCCCCCCAAATCCACCAGGGCCACGCCTATTTCGCGCTCCTCTTCGGTGAGCACGGCCTGCGCCGAGGCCAGAGATTCCAAGGCGATGTCTGAAACTTCCAGCTGACTGCGGTGGCAGGAGCGTACAATATTCTGTGCGGAAGACACGGCCCCGGTGACAATGTGCACTTTCACTTCCAGGCGCACGCCGGCCATGCCCAAGGGGTCGGCAATGCCGCGCTGGTTGTCCACAATGTACTCCTGCGGCAGAATGTGGATAACTTCACGGTCGGCAGGGATGGCCACGGCGCGGGCCGCGTCCAGGGCGCGTTCCACATCGCGTTGCGCCACCTCGCCGCCTTTCACGGCAATGACCCCATGGCTGTTGATGCCCATGATGTGGCTGCCGGCAATGCCCACATAGACCGAATGAATTTCGCAGCCGGCCATAAGCTCCGCGTCCTCCACCGCCTTGCGGATGGACTGAACGGTCTGCTCAATATTGACCACTACGCCCTTGCGCAACCCAGTGGAAACACTGGTGCCGATGCCCACCACGTCGACGAGACCCGACTCAGTAAGTTCCCCGACCACCGCGCAGATCTTGGTCGTGCCGATATCGAGGCCAACGATGAGCTCGGACTTGTTCATGCCATACTCCTGAAACACCTTGCTATGCTATATGGATTGCGCCGGAGGTTTGCGGAACTGGCCCGCACTGCGCCGACGTATGTACGTCCTCTGTTGTATCGCCTGTCCTGCCCCTGCGGCGGCAAACCGCATCAGGCCGGCTGGTTGAGCAGTACCCATACGCTCCCGTTGACGGCGCGCACTTCGCGCACGTTGCGCAGGTCCCGCCGACGGGCCAGATCGCCCAGAGCCATGCCCAGACGGGCCAAGTTGCCGTCCCAGTCGTCCGTAGCCAGAGAGAGGCGCAGTTCCCGGTCCTCCAGGTAGAGTTCCACTCCCCTGCCGGGACTCAGGGTCACCGTGGCAATGGCCCCGGCCTCCACGGGCAGCGCGCCCTTGCGCATATCCCGCAAAATCCGCTCCAGATACGGGATATCGTCCTCAGCTCCCGGCTCCACCCGCAGGGTGGGCAAGGAAAGGAAGTTTTCACTCTCCACCGGGGCGATGATTTCACCGCGCTCGTTGGCGTAGTAAAGTACACCGTTCTTGTGCACCCAGAATGAGGGCAAACGCTCTTTAATTTTTATGACAAACCTGTCCGGCAAAAGACGTTTAACCGATACTTCCGCCACCCAGGGGGTCTGCCGCAGGTTACGTTCCACTTTGGAAATGCTTACGGAAAGGCTGTTGCCCCCTTCGCGTATGCCGCCATACTGCAACACCATCTGCCGGGAAAGCCGTACATTGCCGGTCACGTCCACATGGCGGGTGGTGAAAAAATCACTGGTAATCGCCGCGTTGTACAGCCACAGGGAAGCAAGACATACGCCGGCCAGCACCAGGCCCAGCCCCAACAACAGGGCGGTGAGGGCCGCCAGGCTCTTCAGCCCCCGCAGCCCCCGCAAACGCGCGCCCAAAGCGCGCAAGGGGGCCGGCATGACAGAACGCTGCGCCCTGCGCCCTTTTTTGCCCGAAACAGCCGCACGGGTATAGGCGTTGCGGGCCTTGCGACCACTTTTCTTCAGGGCAAGAGGCATGGCGTTATCCTGACCTCGGGCTCCAGCAGGATGCCGCAACGCCGCAGCACGGCCTCCCGCGCTTCCCGCAGCAGGGAAAGGGCCGCCGTGGCGCTGCCTTCGCCCTCATTGATCAGAAAGTTGGCATGCAGGCTGGAAAAGGCCATGCCGCCCAGTTTTTTTCCTTTAAAGCCCGCCTGTTCCAAAAGTTTGCCAGCGGACATATCCGGCGCGGGATTTTTGAACACACAGCCCGCACTCCAGGCCGTCACAGGTTGTTTAGACTTTTTCTTAAGAAAGTTGTGACGCATGCAATTACTGATGCCATCCCTGGCCGCTCTGGTCAAGCCAAATGTGCCTTCCAAGACAATAAAATCATCGTTACTGCCTGCAATGCACAGATGCCGATAGCCATACTGTAGTCCCTGTACGTTGACTGTACGCACTGTTCCATTGATAACAGCTTGTATTTTTATTATTTTTTCGCACGTCTCCACGCCATGCGCCCCGGCGTTCATGGCAATGGCCCCGCCCACGCTGCCCGGTATGCCCACAAGGCCCTCCAGGCCACTTAGGCCGTGGACGGCGCAGAAACGCAAGAGGCGCGGCAAGGGCACGCCCGCCCCGGCCCGCACCAGCACCTTACCCCCGGCCTCACCCACAATTTCCGGCCCGTGCGTGAGTTGCGGCCGCACCAGTACCAGGGGCAGTTCGCCGTCCTGGGCCAAGATGTTGCTGCCCGCCCCCAGCACCAACGGCGTGCCGCCCAGAGCGCGCAGACGCTCGCCCAGCAGGGGCACGTCCTCAAGACGCTCCAGCACTATTTCGGCCAGGGCCGTGCCGCCCACGCGCAAGGTAGTGCGCGGGGCAAGCCAGGGGGCAGGGGTTTCACGCATGGTCTTGCGCCTCCAGCCAGGCCGGGCCCAGGCGGGTAATGCTGCCCGCGCCCAGCGTGAGCAGGACGTCACCGGGCCTGAGCAGCGTGGGCAAAGCCACAGTCATGGCGTCCAGGGTCTGAAAATACTCCACCGGCGTAGTGGAAACCTGCCGGATGCCTTGAGCCAGACTCTGGCCCGAAACGCCGGGGATGGGTTTTTCCGAAGCGGGATAAATTTCTGTCAACAGCAGCAAATCCACGGCATCGAAAACTTTACAGAATTCGCCAAAATGGGCTTGGGTGCGCGTAAAACGGTGAGGCTGAAACGCCGCCACCAGACGTCGACCAGGAAAAACCTGCCGGGCCGTAGCCAGGGTAGCCGCAATTTCCGCCGGGTGGTGGCCGTAGTCGTCCACCACGGTAACGCCACCCCGCTCGCCTTTGAATTCAAAACGCCGCCCCACGCCGCCAAAGCCGTTCAGGCCGCGCGTGCAGTCCGTAAAGCTGATGTCGGCAGCCATAGCCGCGCCGATGGCGCCCAAGGCGTTGAGCATGTTGTGCCGCCCTGGCTGGGGCAGATTGATTTCGCCCAGGTTGCGGTTGTCGCGCCAGACCTCAAAATGATTGGTGCGTCCGCTTTCCAGGGGCACGGCGCGCAGGGCGTTTTCTTCGGCAAAACCGTAGGTCAGCACCGGGCGCTTGACCTGGGGCAGCAGGGCCCGCACGCCGGGATCGTCGCCGCAGACAACATTAAGGCCGTAAAACGGCACCTGGTTCATGAACTGCACAAAGGCCGCGTTGAGGTGCTCGCGGGTTTTATAGTGGTCCAGATGGTCTTCATCCACATTGGTGACCACATTGATAATGGGCAACAGGCACAAAAAAGAGCCGTCGGATTCGTCCGCCTCGGCAATAAGGTAGTCGCCGTGGCCCAGGTGGGCGTTGGTGCCGTAAACATTGAGCCGACCGCCGATGATCACCGTGGGATCCAGCCCGGCGGTATCGAAAATGGAGGCCGTGAGCGAGGTGGTGGTGGTTTTGCCGTGGGTGCCGGCAATGGCCACGCCCTGCCGCAGGCGCATGAGCTCGGCCAGCATTTCCGCACGGGGGATAATGGCGATATTGCGCCGACGGGCCTCCACCAGTTCCGGGTTGTCCTCACTGATGGCCGTGGATTTAACCAGCACCTGCACATCGCCGATATTTTCCGCCGCGTGGCCCAGAGCGATGTGCGCGCCCAGATCCCGCAGATGGCGCACCACGGCAGAATCGGCCATATCCGACCCCGTGACCGCGTACCCCTGGTTAAGCAGCACTTCCGCAATGCCGCTCATGCCCGCGCCGCCGATGCCCACCATGTGGATGCGTTTGATTTTGTTGTTCATGTAAAAAATCCTTTAAAAAAAGTCTAGATACATTGGGCGGTTAAAGCTGCCTCATCGGGGTTCGGCATATTGCACGGCGCTCAGGCGCGGGTTTTAACGATGGTTTCCAAGATATCAGCCACCCGTGCGGCGGCGTCCGGGCGGGCTGCGGCAAGAGCCGCAGCGGCCATGGGGGCGCGTTCGCCGGGCATGCTCAGCAGGCGCAGCAAGGTTTCGTCCATGTGCTGCACCACCATACGGCTTTCGGGCACCAGTTCCGCCGCGCCGCAGCGGGCCAGCACCGTGGCGTTGCGGGTCTGGTGGTCGTGGATGGCGTGGGGAAAGGGCACCAGCACTGCAGGCAGACCAGCGGCGCAGAGTTCAGCCACGGTGCTGGCTCCGGCCCGGCACAGCGCCACATCGGCCCAGGCATAGGCTGCGGCCATGTCGTCAATAAAAGCCGCCACGCTTTCCGGCGCGTAGCCCGCAGCCACATAAGCCGCGCGCACCCAGCCCGCGTCGGCCTCGCCGGTCTGATGGCGGATTTCCACCCCCCCACCGCGAAAGGCGGCCAGGTGCTCCACCATAAAGGCGTTGAGGGCGTGCGCGCCCTGCGAACCGCCCATAACCAGCAGGCGACGCGTGCGCCGCTCGCGAGAAAGTCCGCCCACGGCGCTCACAGCGGCCCGCACGGGGTTGCCGGTGAGCACGCATTTTTTCGGGTCAAAACCTTCCGTATTGGGCAGGGAAAGGCAGACCTTGCGCGCCAGGCGGGCCAGCAGGCGGTTGCTCATGCCGGCTACGGCGTTCTGTTCGTGCAGCAGACCGGGCACGCCCAGCAGCCGCGCGGCCAGCATGGGCGCAAAGGCCGCGTAGCCGCCAAAACCTGCCACGGCCTGGGGGTCAAACCGCCGCACCAGCTTGAGCGCTTTGCCCACGGCCAGCGTCATGCGACCGGCCGCGCCCACGGCCCGCAGCCCGCGCCCCAGGAATCCGCGCACGGGCAGACCCGCAAAAGGCACGTCCGCCAGACGGGCCAGACGCTCTTCCGGGCCGTACTGCGAACCCACAAAGAGCAGCCGCACGTCCGGGTTGCGCCGCCGCAGTTCTTCCGCCACGGCCAGAGCCGGAAAGATGTGCCCGCCGGTGCCGCCGGTGGTCAGGAGGATGCTGTCCACGGTTCCGCCGTCCTTGAAAAGTTCATGAGCAGCCCCACACAAAGCATGGTGGCCACCAGGTTACTGCCGCCGTAGCTCATGAGCGGCATGGGCACGCCCTTGGGCGGGGCCACGCCCATGACCACGGCCAGATTGAGCACCGCGCCCATGACCAGAATGGTGGTAATGCCGAAAGCGGTGAAGCGGTCGCGCAGATTCTGCTGGCCCATGATGATTTTGTAGCAGCGCCAGAACAAGAGGGCGAACAGAATCATGACTACGCTCACGCCCACAAAGCCCAGTTCTTCAGCCAGCACGGCCATGATAAAGTCGTTGTGGGCCTCCGGCAGATAGAACATCTTCTGCTTGCTGGCCCCCACCCCCACGCCGAAGAAGCTGCCGGAACCGATGGCCAGCAAGGACTGCACCAACTGGTAGCCCGTATTGTGGGCGTCCTGAAAAGGATCGAGAAAGGCCAGCAGCCGCCGCAGCCGATAGGGGGAGGAAATGGCCAGGGCCATGGCGCCCGCGCAGGCCAGGGCTACGGAAAAGAACAGGTAGATAAAGCGGGTGCCACCCGCCACACACATAAAGAAAAGCAGGCAGGCCAACACCACGGCGCTGCCGAAGTCCGGCTGGAGCAGCAGCAGAAAACAGAACAGGCCTGTGACCGCAAAGGGCGGGATGACGCCCCGGCTGAAGGTCTTGATCAGATCCTGCTTGGAGCTCATGAAGTAGGCCAGATACAGGGCCAAAGCAATTTTGACGAATTCCATGGGCTGCACGGAAACAGGCCCCAGCGGAATCCAGCGCTTGGCGCCGTTGATGGCCGGGGTCAGCGGCGAGAGCGTCACCAGCAGGAGCAATAACGCCACAAAAAGTGCGGGATACTGCAGATGGTAAAGCCACTGCCGCGGCATAAGGGCCGCGCCCCAGAGGGCCGCCCCGCCCGCCAGGGCAAAGAAGATCTGACGCTTGAAAAAATAGTATTTGTCGCCGTTGACCTGTTCGGCCACAATGCCGCTGGCCGAAAGTACCATGACCAGACCAATGGCCAGAATAACCAGCATGAGAGCGAACAGCCACCAGTCAAAGGGCGCTGCGTTCGTCGCCCCATTCATGGCGCGTGCCAGAGGGCTCTCACCCGATTTTTTTACGGTTTTGGCCGTAAAGACGTTTTTCATGCCAACAACCCCACCAGACGTTTAAAATCGTCGCCGCGCTCTTCATAGTTGCGGTAAAGATCATAACTGGATGTGGCCGGGGCCAGCAGCACCACCTCGCCCGGCTGCGCGTCGGCGCTCGCAAAGCGCACGGCCGGCTCCAGGGTCGGGTGCCAGCTCAGGGGCACGACCCCTTGCCAGGCCTTTTCAAAATGCTCACGACTTGCGCCGAACAGCACAACTTCTTTGACTTTTTCCCGCACCAGCGCGGAGAGGGCCGCCAAATCGCCGCCTTTGAACTTGCCGCCGCAAAGCAGGCGCACAGGCCGGTCAAAAGCCTCCAGCGCCACTTGCAGGGCCGATACCGTGGTGCATTTGGAATCATTGACATACAGCACGCCACGCAGTTCGCGCACCCGCTCCAGGCGGTGCGGCAGCGGCGCAAAGCGGGCCACGGCGCGGGCCGCGCTCTCTTCGCGCACGCCGAACAGTCGGCAGGCCTGCCAGGCCGCCTCCTCGTTGATGCGGTTGTGCCGCCCCATGAGCCGACTGTGGGGAAAGCGCTCCGTGGCGTCCACAAAAACCGTGCGGGCCTTGAGCGCATAACGTTCGGCCAGGGGGCGCAGGTCCGCCCCCAGCACGGCCAGATCGCCCTCGTCCTGACAGCGGAACAGGCGGAACTTGGCCGTAATGTATTCTTCCATATCCTTATGGTAGTCCAGATGATTGGGCGTAATGTTGAGCAGGATGCCCGCCCGGGGGCAGAACGTCGTGCAGGTCTGAAGCTGAAAGCTGGATACCTCCAGCACCAGCACGTCGGCCCTGGTTCCGGCCAGCACATATTCCGAAAGGGGCGTGCCGATATTGCCGCCCAGAAAGACCGCATAGCCTTGCTCGTGCAGCATGGCCGCCGCCAGGGAAGCCGTGGTGGTTTTGCCGCTGGTGCCGGTAACGGCCAGTACGGGCTCGTCGCTCAGGCAGCGCCAGGCCAGTTCCATTTCGGCCAGAATTTCAGAAGTCTCCGTATCCACCAGTCCCTGTAGGCGCACGGCGGGCATGCCGGGGCTGGGCACCACAAAAGCCGCCTGAGCGAACATCTCCGGCTTGTGCTCGCCCAAGAGCAGCTCCACGCCCAGGGCGCGCAGATCTTCGGCCAGGGCTTCCCGGCCCGCGAAGGCCTTGGGGTTGCTGTCCAGAAGCCGCACGCGCGCGCCTTCGCGTCGCAACAGCCGCGCCGCCGCCAGGCCGGACCGGCCCGCGCCCACCACCACTGCCAGTTCTCCGGCATTGATGCGTCTGCCCCGTGCTTTTTCCAACGCCATAAGCCGTCTCCTCAGCGCAGTTTCAGGACTGAAAGAGCCATGAGCCCCAACAGGATGGACGTAATCCAGAAGCGGATGATGATTTTTGATTCCGGCACGCCCTTGAGTTCAAAATGGTGGTGCAGCGGCGCCATGCGAAAGATGCGCTTGCCGCCTGTCCAGCGAAAGTAACTCACCTGCAGGATGACCGAAAGAGTCTCGGCCACAAACAAACCGCCCACCACCGCCAGCACCAGTTCCTGCTTGCAGAGCAGGGCCAGATAGCCCAGCACCCCACCCATGGAAAGCGAGCCCACGTCGCCCATAAAAACCTGGGCGGGATAGGCGTTGAACCATAAAAAACCCAGCCCCGCGCCCACCAGTGCGGCGCAGAACACGGTCACCTCACCCACGCCCGGCATGTAGGGCACCAGCAGATAACTGGAAAAGCGCGCGTTGCCCGTGATGTAAATGAAAATGGAGAAAACCAGGCAGGCTACGATGGAAGGTCCGATGGCCAGTCCGTCCAGCCCGTCCGTAAGATTCACGGCGTTGGATGCGGCCACCATGACAAAAATGCCGAAGGGCAGGTACATCCAGCCCAGGTCCACGGTCACTTCCTTGAAAAACGGTACCGTGAGCTTGCTGCTGTAGTCCGGATTGGCATAGAGCAACAGCATGGCTGCGCAGGCCACCACCAGTTGCCCGGCCATCTTGGCCTTGCCGGAAATGCCCCGGTTTTCGTGGTGGCGGAGCTTGGTCATATCATCCCAGAAGCCCACGGCCCCAAAGCCCACAAAGACCAGGAAGGCCTGCCAGACGTAGGCGTTGGAGAGATCGGCCCAGAACAGCAGGCTGAGCGCAAGACTCGCCAGCATGAGCAGGCCGCCCATAGTGGGCGTGCCCGCTTTGGAAGCGTGGGCCGCCACATCCTCAAGGATATACTGCCCGCACTTGACCCGCCGGAGCCAGGCAATAAAGCGCGGCCCCACCAGAATGGAGAAGACCAGGGCCGTGATGAGCGCGGCCATGGAACGGAAACTGATGTAGCGGAACACGTTGAGGAAGGTGTAGTCCGCAGAAAAGGGCACCAAAAAATTATAAAACATGCCTGTCCGTTCCGTTGGTTTGCCCCAGAGCGTTGCCAGAACTGAGAAACGCCCGTTCTCAGGAGCAAACGTTTGCCGAGGCCGCTACGCTCACTATTCCGGCCGCGCGGCCTCCGACCGCCCAAGCCGCTCCCGCAAGGCCGCCAGCAACAGCTCCAGCCGGTTGCCGCGCGAACCCTTGAACAATACGACGCCGCCGGGCAGCCGGCCCGCCGTTTTTTCCCAGGTTGTCGCAAAATCCGCCGCGTCCGCCACGGGCAGCCAAGGGCCACCATAACCGCCCCGCTGCAGGCCCGCGTGCACGGCCTCTGCCTGTCCTCCCTTCCAGAACACGGCCGCCGGGCCCAGAGCAGCCAGTTGCCGCCCCAGGACTTCATGGCAGGGCGCGGCCTGTGCGCCCAGTTCCAGCATTTCGCCCAACACCGCCACCAGGGGCGCACCCACAGCCTGTCCGGCGGCCGCTTCCAGCATGCGCTGCATAGACAAGGGGTTGGCGTTGTAGGTATCGTCCAGCAGCAGCCAGCCTGCCAGGCGCTGGCGGGCCAGGCGTTGTGCGGGCAACACGGCCCGCCCCAAGCCCTGGGCGATTTCCTCCATGCTCAGCCCCAGCACGTGCGCTGCTGCGGCCACGGCAGCCACGTTTTCCGCGCCGTAGGCCCCGCGAAAGGGCGCGGCCAGCGTGAACGTTACCCCTTCAAGCCGCACCCGAAAAAGCCCCTGTTCCACGATTGGCGGCGGATTCTCCGCGCCGTCCGCAACCGCTGCGCCTGAAAGAGGCGCCGGGCCCAGATAGGCGGCCGCGAAGTCCGCGCGTCGTCCTGTGGCGCTGAACAGACGCACGTCCGCGTCGTATGCGCCGGCTTCGCGCACCAGATCGGGATAGTCGGCGCAAATAAGGCCCAAGCCTCCGGAAGCCAGATAATGCAGCAGGCGCGCCTTGTGCCAGGCCACGCCCTTTGCGCCCAGGCCCTCCGTATGGCCCGCGCCCGCGTTGAGAACCAGCCCCAGATCAGGACGCAGCACCGAGCCCAGAGCATCCATGTCGCCGGCGTGGCTGATGCCCGCCTCCAGCACCCAAAAATCTTCCTGCCCGTCCGTGGCCAGCATGGCGCGGGGCATGCCGATCTGGTTGTTGTGGTTCAGGGCGTTGCGGGCCGTCTGACCGCGCACGGCCAACACCTGCGCCAGCACTTCCTTGAGCGTGGTTTTGCCCGCCGTGCCCGTGATGCCCACTACCCTGGCCCGGGTTTTGGAACGCCACAGCGCGGCAATGCGCCCCAGGGCCGTCACCGTATCCGGCACCAGCAGCACAGGCGCGCCCACAGGCGGCAAAGGCCGCTGCGCCAGCACCGCGCCTGCGCCCCGCTCCACGGCCGCTGCGGCAAAATCGTGGCCATCCACGCGGCTGCCGGGCACGCAGACAAAGAGTGCGCCGGGGCAGGCCTCGCGGCTGTCCGTCACTGCAGTGGTCAGCAGACGGTCGTCCCTGCTGCCGGGCAAGCCCAGATGGACTGCTATTTCCGCGTAACTCAGGCGCAATGCAGCAACTCCCGCACCACTTCCTGGTCACTGTAGTGGTGCTTTATTCCCTTGACGATCTGATAATCCTCATGCCCTTTACCTGCAATAAGCAAGGCGTCGTCCTTGCCCAGCAGGTCCAGCGCCCTGGCCGTGGCCGTGCGCCGGTCCACCTCCACCAGCACTTGCCGGGCGGTTTTCAGACCGGGCAGCACGTCGGCAAGAATGGCTTCCGGCTCCTCAAAGCGCGGATTGTCCGACGTCAGCACAGCCACGTCGGACCAGCGGGCCACGGCCTCGCCCATAAGCGGCCGCTTGGTGCGGTCGCGGTTGCCGCCGCAGCCGAACACAGTGACAATGCGCGCAAAGCCCGCCTCGCGCAGAGCCTTGAGCACGTTGACCAGCGCATCCGGCGTGTGGGCATAGTCCACAAAGACGTGCAGCCCTTGGGGATTGGGCACGCGCTCCAGCCGACCGCAGACGCCCGTAAAATGTTCCAAGGCCGTAAAGGTCTCCGGTTCCAGCCCCATATCCAGGGCCAGGGCCTGTACGGCCAACAGGTTGGAGGCGTTGAAAGCCCCCACCAGCGGCGAATGCAGCTCCCAGGCGTGCTTGCCCAGGCGCATGCGCAGATGACAGCCGTCAGTGCCGGCGGAGAGCAGCTCTCCCCACAGATGCCGCCGCTGCGGCCCGCCCTTCTGCAGGCCAAAAGAAAGCGCGTCGGGACATAGCTCCAGCAACCGCCGTCCCCAGGGGTCGTCAGCATTGACGGCCACAGCCTTGTCCGCACGGGGTAATTCAAGGAAAAGCCGGGCCTTGGCCTTAAAGTAGCTCTCCATGTCCCTGTGGTAGTCCAGATGATCCTGGGTCAGGTTGGTAAAAATGGCCCCGGCAAAAGGCACGCCGTCCACGCGCTGCTGCTCTATGGCGTGGGAGGAGGCCTCCATCACAGCCACGTCCGCCCCGGCAGCGGCCATCTGCGCCAGCATGGCGTGCACATGCAGGGGGTCGGGCGTAGTCAGCGGGGCTGGTTCCGTGTGGCCGGGCCAGCGGTAGTTAACGGTGCCCATAACGCCCACTTTGTGCCCGGCTTCGCTGAACAGCCGTTCCAGCAGATAGGCGCAGGTGGTCTTGCCATTGGTGCCGGTGACGCCCAGGATCTTCAGCGCCAGCGCATCGGTGTGCCAGCGGGCCTGAGCCAACCGCCAAAGGGCCTCGCGCGGGTCAGGATGGGCCACCACAGCGCAGCCCCCGGATACGGCAGCGGCCGCATCGGGCCGGCAGACCACAGTAGCCGCGCCCGCCGCCACGGCTGCGGAAATAAAACGCGCGCCGTCCTCGCTCGCGCCGGGCACGGCCACGAAGACGTCTCCGGGCCCGACCTGACGCGAATCCGCGCGCACTTCCACGCCGCCGCGTCGGCACTGTTCCAGCAAGGCCGCAAAATCCCGTTCCATACCCGTTTTTCTCCTTTGTAACCGCAGCCGATCCCGCGCCCGCAACTGCGGTGGAGGCGGCCCGCTCCAACAGCACTATACTTTTGAGAATGCGCATTCTCAAAATTTTACGCAGCCACTCCGGCGCTTAACTGCGTGGCCCGCCTCCGTGGCAGACCTCGCTTGCGCAGATCCGTCAGGGCAGCTGCAAAACGGAATTGCCCTGAAAAAACCTGACGGACGCGGCCTCTGGCAACCCACAACCGCGCGCTGCCGCGCCGTCAGGAAAACGCGCAACACTCCAAAATCTACCGCTCTGAAAGCCAGAGGATATATTCCGCCCCACGGTCATCTTCGGGCCAGGCCGTACCCGGCAGGGGGCTCTGCTTGACCACACGGCTGCCGCTGCCTTTGAGTTCGGGCACCACGCCCGCGCGGGCAAACAGCTCTACGGCGTTGCGCACGGTTTTGCCCATGACGTCCGGCACGCGGCTGCCGGCCTTGGCCAGATGACCAGGCAGACGCATGCCCGTTTCGGGCCGAGCAGGCACGGCATTGCGCGCGGCAGGGCTGAAGGGCGTCTCCAGGCCCGCAAGTTTGAGGCTGCGGCCCCGGCCCTGAGCCGCGGCGGCCTTAGGTTTATCGGCAGCTTCGTCGGCCGACGTGGAGGCCAGCATGCCCGTATAGGTTACGGTGCGGGAAGCAATTTCCTTAAATACCGGCGCAGCCACTACGCCGCCGTACTGGTTGCGGCTGGGCTCGTCCACCATGACCAGAATAAGGTAGCGCGGCTTGTCCGCCGGGAAAAACCCCACAAAGGAGGCCAGCCGCTTGCTGCCATACGTGCCGGAGCGGTGGTCGGCCTTCTGAGCCGTGCCGGTTTTTCCGGCCACCAGCAGGCCGTCCACGCGGGCGCGCTTGCCCGTACCGTCCTTTTCTTCCACCACATCGCGCATCATGTGCATGACCTGACGCACGGCGGTTTCGGCATAGACGCGCGTGTGCGCCTCCACCACCCCGCCGTCGTCGCGGGTAAGACGCAGGGGCTTGAATACGCCGTTGTTGAGCAGAGTCAGATAGGCCTGCGCCATCTGCAGCCCGGTGACGGAAATGCTCTGCCCAAAGGATGTGGCCAGCACGTCCACTTCACTCCAGTCTCGCGGCTGACGTAGAATGCCCCTGCTGTCGGCCACGGGCACGCCCGTGTGCTGACCAAACCCCAATGCATGCAGATACTTGTAAAAAGTTGGCGCACCCAAGGAAAGGCCGATCTTTGCCATACCAATATTGGAGGAATAGCGCAGCACCTTGGTGGCCGGCAGGATGCCCTGACGAGAGGTGTCCCGGATGGTGAAGTTTTTATTCACCCATTTGCCGCCTTCGCAGTCAATGAGCGTATTGGGGGTGACCTTGTGCTCCTGCAGGGCCGCGGCCATGACAAAGGGTTTGAAGGTTGAGCCCGGTTCCAGAGCATCCGCCGCCAGGCGGTTGCGGTAGATGAGCGGACTCGCTTCCTTATAGGTGTTGGGGTTAAAAAAGGGGTACTGGGCCCAGGCCATAATCTCGCCTGAGGGCACGTCCACCACCAGCGCGCCGCCCCAGCGGGCGTCAAAGTCGCGCACAGCGCGGGCCACGGCTTCCTCCACAATAAACTGCATCTGCACGTCAATGGTCAGGGTCACGTCCTGCCCCACGGGCTCACTCTGCCCTTCTTCGTGCAGATAAAACCGTCGGCCCATGGCGTCGCGCTGCACGATCTGCCTGGTGGGCACGCAGCCCAGGCGGTCGTCCAGCGTGCGTTCAAGACCTTCCAGACCCTTGTCGTCCAGGCCGACAAAGCCCAGCAGCTGCCCGGCCATATGCTTGAAGGGATAGATACGGTCGTATTCCTTGCTCAGGCCTATGCCGGGAATATTGGCCTTGCGTACGGCCTCGGCGGTGTAGTCGTCCACCTTGCGGCGCAGCCAGACAAAGCGGCGCTTGGTCTGCGACAGCTCCGCATAGAGCTTTTGCGGATCCTGCCCCAGGATGGGCCCCAGTTTGATGGCCATGGCCTGAAAGTCTTCAATGTCCTGCGGTCGGGCATAGACTGAACGGGCCTCTACACTGCGCGCCAGCACCTGCCCGTTGCGGTCATAAATCATACCCCGCCGGCCTGTGACCAGTTCGGAAGCCATATGCTGCCGACGGGCGCGTTCCGCCAGGCGCGGCCCCTCAATCATCTGCAGGTACCAGGCCCGGCTCCACAGCCCCACCCACAACAGACAGAAGACGCCCACCACCAGGCGAATGCGGGCCCGGCCCCAGTCCACGTTGCGCGCCCAGGACGCGCGTTCGCGTTCGGACGTAACGTGACGGTTGGGCCGGGAAGTGGTCTTTTTGCGCTGGTCGGCTTCTGACCTGTTGTTTTTGCGGGATCTGAGTTTGAACATGTCGGTTCCTGCTCCGACGCCCGGCGGGCGTCCTGAAAAATAGACCTTTTAGCCCGGACAAGGCCGGGACTCAGCGCAGCTCCAGCCGCCGGATCTGCCCCGGCTTGGGTTCGTGCATGCCGAACTCTTCGGCCCGGCGACGCAGTTCATAGGGCGAAAGCAGGCGTTCGCGCTCCACTTCCAGCTTGGCCCGCAGGGCCTCGCGCTCACGCTGGGTATTCTGCGCGATGTTGATGAAATAGGTGGTATCCATGCGCTCGATGTTGCTCCACACCAGCACCAGTCCCATAATCATGCAGGATAAAAGCCCCAGCACCAGAACCAGCAGCCAACCCCTGCCGCCGGTTTGCCGCGCCGCTGCGGCCCGCTTCACGACACGGCCTCGGCGATTTTTTCCACAGCTCGCAGCTTGGCGCTGCTGGCGCGCGGGTTACGGGCCAGCTCCTCCGCATCGGCCTGGAGAGGCTTTTTATGCAACAGACGCACTTCGGGCACATGTCGACAAACACAGACGGGCACATGCCGGGGGCACCGGCAGCCCTCGGCCCAGTGGCGCATGGCCTGTTTGACCATACGGTCTTCCAGGGAATGGAAGGTGATGACAGCCAGCCTGCCGCCCAGAGAAAGCCGGGAAAGGATGCCATCCAGAAAGCGGCGCAGTTCGCCCAACTCGTCGTTGACAGCCATACGCAAGGCCTGAAAGGTGCGGGTGGCCGGGTGCCGCCGGGCCCTGGCCCGCCAGGCGGCGGGATAGGCTTTTTCCACCAGGGCAGCCAGTTCGGCTGTAGTGTCGATGCTGGCTTTCTGACGGGCCTCCACAATGACGCGGGCAATACGCCCGGCCTGGGGTTCTTCACCCAGGGTGGCGATGCATTCCTTGAGGCGGGCGAAACTTTCGCGGTTGACCCAGTGCCAGGCCGAAGGCAAGCCCGGCTGCGGGTCCATGCGCATGTCCAGCGGCCCGTCGCCGTGGAAGCTGAAGCCCCGCTCGGGCTCATCCAGCTGCAGGGACGAAACGCCGATGTCCAGCAGCGCGCCGTCTATCCTGTCCCAACCCAGTTGGTCCAAAGCCTGTGCAAATTCACTATACTGGCAGTGAAAAAAATGCGCCCTGTCGCCGAAGGGCGCCAGCCGCTGCCGGGCCAGTTCCAGGGCTTCCGCGTCACGGTCCAGACCGCAGAGCTCCACGGCAGGGGCCGCCGCAAGCACGGCGGCAGCGTGGCCGCCCAGGCCCAGAGTGCCATCCAGATACCGCCCGCCGGGGCGCGGGGCCAAAGCCTCCAGCACCTGGGTCGGCAGCACCGGCACGTGCCGGGCCGGATTTTGCTCTGACGACAAAGACTCTTGCATGACCGTATCCTGTGAGCGACGCGAGGTTGCAGGGCCTGCGGGAAGCGTGGCCCCCTCCCCGCCCGCGTTTACAGGCTGATGTTCAGGCCGCTGGCGGCCAGTTCGGCCGAAACGTCCTCAATACTCAGGGCGTTGAAGCGGGCCAGATCCCAGATTTCAAACTTGCTGAGCATCCCCACCAGCATGACGTCTTTCTCAAGCCCCACTTCATGCATGAGCGCCTGGGGGATGCGCACCCGGCCCTGGGCATCGGGCGTCAGTTCCTGCGCAAGGCCCATGACCTTGGTTTTGAAATGGGCCAGCCGGGGCGACGGCAGGGCGATGCTGCTCAACTGCGTGGTAACGGCTTCCCAGTCCTCCGGAAGGTAGGCCACCAGACGACCGTAAAAAGCGGTGAGCCAGAAGGTGCCGTTGCCGCCTTCGGCGCAAAGTCCTTCCCTGTACTCCGGCGGGAGCATAAGCCGGCCCTTGGGGTCCAGGCTGCGGGAAAGGCTTTTTTTGAAGAGTTTGTGCACCGTCTTACCACTTTTTTACTACTTTTTACCACTTTTTTCCACTTATGCCCCAAGGCTCCGAGGGTGTCAAGCGGGCTTTGCCACCATACCGACGGCTTGCCCCGGCAGGCTAAATACCTTGACAATGGCGGTAAAAGCGGCAACAGTTCAGTAAACGGGACGTTTTATGCAGAACAGAGCCGGCAGAATGCAGCATGCCGTCCCGTGGCGTTTAACCATAAAGAACACGCCACGCCCAAGGCTTGGGGACTCCGCCAGCACAGATGTTATGGGGCAATGGCATGGCCCGCCCAAGCGGCTTCAGCAAGGCATGTTCGGGAACAAACCATGAAAACCAAGATCGTCGCCACCATTGGCCCCGCCTCCAACAGCAGTGAAAAACTTCTGGCTCTGGCCGAAGCCGGAGTCAGCGTGTTCCGCCTCAATTTTTCCCACGGCGGCGCGGCGGACTTCGTGGCCATTATTGACCGCATCCGTGCGGTGGAGCGCACGCTGGCGCGGCCCATCACCATTATGCAGGATCTTTCCGGCCCCAAAATCCGCCTGGGCCTTCTGCCCGAAAAAACCATCAGCGTGAGCAAGGGCATGCGCCTGCTGCTGGGCCCCACGGACAAACGGGTAGCCGAAACCCCCTATCTGCCTTTTGACCACGACGTCATTCTGGAAAGTCTGGAACCCGGCGACCGCATGGTGCTGGCCGACGGCGGCCTGCAGTTTGCGGTGCGGGAACGGCGCGCCGACGGCCTGGTGGAACTGGAAGCGGAAAACGCAGGGCTTGTGACCTCCCGCAAAGGGCTGGCCCTGCCCGGCAAGGCCACCAAGGTGCGCGCCCTGACGGAAAAAGACAAAAAAGACTTGGCCGATGGCCTCAAACTGGGCGTGGACGCCGTGGCCGTTTCCTACGTGCAGACCGCCGACGACGTGCGGGAGGCCAAGGAGCTTATTGCCGCCGCCGGCAAGTGCGTGCCTGTGGTGGTCAAGCTGGAGCGGCAGAGTGCCGTGGACAATCTGGACGCCATTCTGCGCGAAACGGATGTGGTCATGGTGGCCCGCGGCGACCTGGGGGTAGAGTGCCCCCTGCCCCACCTGCCCGCCCTGCAAAAGCGCATTATCAGCGCTTGCAACAAGGCTTCCAAGCCGGTCATTGTGGCCACGCAGATGCTGCTTTCTATGGTCAACAGCCCCGCCCCCACCCGTGCGGAAACCACGGACGTGGCCAATGCCGTGTTGGACGGCGCGGACTGCGTCATGCTTTCGGAAGAAACGGCCATGGGCAATTTCCCAGTAGAAACAGTACGTTACATGCGCCGCATCACCGACGAAGCCGAATGCCTTCTGCTGCTCAACCGCAAGCTGGAGGAACCGGATGCGGACAAGGGCATACCGGAATTTCTGGCCTATTCCGCCTGCCTCCTGGCCGACAAGGCCGGGGCCAAAGCCCTGGTTTCGCACAGTCTCTCCGGCAGTTCGGCCCGGCAGGTTTCGGCCCGACGGCCTTCACAGCCGATCTACGCCCTGACCCCGGACCCAGTCACAGTCAAGGCCCTTAACTTTGTCTGGGGCGTGGAACCCGTGTTTGTGAAAAACCCCGAAGAAGAACCCAGCCACCTGATCCGGGCGGAAAATTTCATCCACAACAGCCCCACCTTTGCCCCCAACGATTGCGCCGTCATCACCGCCGGGCAGGTCAAGGGCTCCTCCGCTACGCCGCGCGGCACCAACCTTGTGAAAATATACTGGAAATGACCTATGGGCCAAAACGTCAGGGAAAGCCGCGCCATACCGCAGAACATCAATGAAGAATACTATCAGATCAGCGGCGAAATCCTTTCCAGCTTTCCCAAATACCGACCGCCTGTAGACCTTTTCAGCTTTCGCGAGGATATCGGCGTGCTGGCCCCCTATTGCAAAAAGGGCGTGCGGCTCAGCAACGAGCAGGTGGACGAGGTGGCCGCCCTTTGCGCCGAAGGCAACCTGTTTGTGGCCCGGTCCGACCACCCCATCTACTCGCGCCATATTGTCAAGCAGCTGGACCTGGTGCTGCAGGATCAGAACCTCAAGGAAGGGGAAATAGCGGATATCTGCATCCGCGCCCTGCTCCTGCGCTACGGGCACTTTGCGGAACAGCCGGTCAAGCTGGTTTTTGAACCTTTGTACCGCGACGTCATGGTGGTGACGGAATACCTGTGGAACGACCGCCACCGCTGCAATACCTTCATGCGTCGACTGTTCCGCGTCTACTCGCCCCCGCGCCACGCCATCAACACCATGATCGTGGGGCTTTGGCTCTGGCTGCAGATCATGGGCGAAATCCGCCGCCGCGACCTGGACCGCATGGCCCTGGCCCTGCTGTTGCACGATGTGGGCATGCTCAAGGTACCGGCCTTTCTGCTCAACAAGACCGGTCCCCTCAAGGCGGAAGAGCGGGAAAAAATCCTGCCTCACCCCCTGGTGGGCATCAAGCTCATGCAAAAGATGGACGTAGCTTTTGAGGAGCTGGTGCGGGCCTGTTTTGAGCACCACGAACGCCTGGACGGCTCCGGCTACCCGCAGCACCTCAAGGGCGCGCAGATCAGCCGGGTGGGGCGCATCACGGCCATTGCGGATTCCTTTGCGGCCATGATCTGCGACCGTCCCTATGGCCAGGGCAAGGAAATGCTGGCCGCCGCCAAGGAGCTGGCCGCCGATAGCCAGCACTATGACCAGGAAATGACCAATCTGCTGCTCACGGCCTTTTCCACCGGCGGCATCGGCCCCATGACGGATATGGACGCCGCAGTGGACGCCCCGGAAACTGCTACGGTCTGAACCAACGTTTTTTCAGATAAAAGCCAGGCGGCATCGGGGTAGCGCCCGATGCCGCCTGGCTTTTATCGTACCACGCTGCTTTGCGGAAAGCTGCCGGAGAGAGGGCCCTTAAAAAGGACCCTCTCTCCAGAGCCTGTCTTCTGTAGTTACAGCCACCTATCAGCCGTTCAATTGCCGAGAGATTTCCATCGCCTTGGCCTGCTCGTCAAAATCGGCAAAACCCGAATGGTGCAAGGCGTCCAGCACGGTTTCGTCCCAATTCCACGTGGCATATATCACCGGCTTGTGGAAGGTGGAACGGAAGCTCTGGAGATCCGCACGGTAGAAGTCTTCTTTGGGCGTATCCAGGTGTTCGCGGAACTGCTCGTGGCGGCGCTGCAGCTCGCCCTCATACCATTCCTGAATATCCTGAGGTTCCTTGTATTTCTTGAGGATGTGTCCGTAGCCGTTGCGCTCCATAAGGTCAGCCAGACGCTTATGGTGCTGCTGGCCGAGCCATGCGCCCAACTGGGAGGTGGGAATGTTTTCGCCTTCCACCGCGGCAATATCAAACACGGTCTGATAGTAGGTATCCGGCACCACAGAGGCGGACGTGATGCCCGCAATGGCTACCAGGCCACGCAGAATAAGGCTGTTGGAAACGCCCTGCCCGCAGAAGCCCACCTTTTTGCCATATTTCAGTCCAGTAAAGATGCTGACCAGAATAGCCCAGACCACAGCGGGGTCTTCTTCATCATAGATGTGGGACAGACGGGCGTTGTCGCGGTCCGTGGCCAGAACCATCTGGGTCATGTCGTTGGAGCCGATGGAGAAACCGTCGAACTCCGAAATAAACTGCTTGGCCAGGATGGCATTGGAAGGCAGCTCGGACATGAGGATGATTTTAAGGCCATCTTGCCCACTCTTGAGCTTGTGCACCTGTTCCAGATAGCTGCGCATGGAGCGGGCTTCTTCCAGGGTACGCACAAAAGGCAGCATGAGGCGCAGGTTGTTGCCGCCGTAGACGCCGCGCGCCAGTTTGAAGGCTTCTATTTCCCAATCGTGAATATTGCGCGAAACGCCGCGATAGCCCAGCATGGGGTTGTCTTCCACATGCTCGAAGAGGTTGCCGCCCAGCAGATTGCGGTATTCGTTGCTCTTGAAGTCTGTAGTACGGTAGGTAATGGGCTTGCCATAGAAGGCCATAGCAAAAAGCGCCAGATTCTGGGCCAGGGTCTGCACATAGTGCTCCTTGCCCGTGCGGAAGCCGCGCGACTTGATGAGAGCGCGGATTTTTTCCGGCAGATTGCGCACATCGTCCATTTCTTTTTTGAGGCCGGTGCGCAGGCCCACTTCTTCGCGCAGGTGACGGATATTGTCGCGCAGGCGAGTCACGGCGGGCAGGTCTTCAATGCGGTGCACATGAGCTTCCACGGCGGCCTCGATTTCGGCCATGCGTTTAGCCGCTTCGGGGTCCGCAGGGTTGAGCAGGGCCAGCTCATCGTCATAGCCCATGATGATGCGCACATGATCGGCCAGATCCGGCGAGGTCTTGAGCACTTCGATGCGGCGGGAGGCCAGCTCCATGTGCTGGTCGATTTTGTGGTCCAGCTCACGCATCTTGCGGTGCTGCAACAGCACTTCTTCGGCGCTGAGGCTCTTGTCGGCGTCGGCCAGAGCGTCCACTTCGGCGGCCAGGCCGGTCACTTCGCCCACGTACTCGCGCAGGTTAAAGTTAAAGACAATAAGGCCCGTGGCCATTTGTTCGCGCAGCACCTTGGAAAGGCGGTTTTCCAGCTCCTTGAGCTTGGTCCGCACCACGCCTTCCAGCTCGCCCTTGTCAAAGGCTTCCAGGGCCTGCGGGTGCACGCCAATGTTGCCCAGCATGAATTCCGCGCGCAGCAGGCCCACTTCAAACTGCGGGAAGTTACGCAGGCGCGAGAGGAACAGAGCCTGCCCCACATCGGCCAGCACCAACCCCACCTTGGTTTTGGTGGGGGGTAATTTGGCCACGTCCATTTCGCCGCCCACCTGATGCAGGGGCAGCAGCCCGCGAAAGACCCGGCCGCGCGTGCCGTCCACGGTCACTTCTACCCCGTCCAGAGCGCGCAGCACATCCAGGCGTTGGATGCCGATGACGGCGGCGATGCCCAGCTCACGCGAGGTAATGGCCGCGTGGCTGGTGTCGCCGCCCACGTCGGCCATGATGGCTGATGCCACCCGCATGCCCGGCACCATGTCCGGATCAGTGCGTTCGGCAGCCAGCACATCGCCCTTGGCAATTTTGTTCAGCTCCAGAGCGGAGCGCAAAAAGCGCACCGTGCCCTGCCCCGCCCCGCGTGAAGCGCCGTTGCCTTCCACCAGCACTTCGGCTTCGGCGGCGGCTTTGGCGTCCACCTCACGCCGCCGCATGAAGATGGTGCTGGGGTGCAGCTCCAGATCTTCATTCCAGCGGGTTTCGGGTCGGGCCTGCACGAACCAGAGCCGGTCTTTGGCGTCAATACAGAATTCCGTATCCATGATAATGCCGCCGTAAGCCTTGCTCACGGCGCGCACGCCTTCAGCCACGCGTTCGGCCTGGCTCAGCGAGAGGGCCCAGCGCAAGGCTTCCAGCTCAGAGACTTTCTCTTCTCTGGTGCCGCCGCGCTCGTCGTAAACGATGCGCATGTCCTTGCAGCCCATCTGACGGATGACCACTTCGCCGCCGTCGTCACGCTGAAAGACGTAGAGCTTGTCAGGCGTGACCTTACCGCCCACCACAGCTTCGCCCAGGCCGTAACTGGCGTCTATGCTGACCAGATCCTTGCGGTCCGTGCCGCGGCAGCCCGTGGCCGTGTCGGCGGAAAAGGCCGTGCCGGAAATGACGGGGTTGATCATCTGCATCATGCAGACGGAAAGAGAAGTGTGCTCAATGGCCCATTCTTCCTTGGCCGTGGTGGCGATGGATTCGTCGCCCGTTTCTTCGGCTTTGGCCAGAGCGTCAAGGATGGCCTCGCGCCTGTAGGTCATGGAGCGCAGATTATAGGCCGAGGAGCAGTCCCAGTGGTAGGCTTCCACCACTTTGTCCTCACCCACCATATTCAGATACGTGTCCTGCAGGCCGGCGAAGGCCTTTTTGCGGGAGTCTTCGCCCGCCGCTGAGGAGCGCACGGCCACGGGGGTCATGTCGTCCTCATTTTCCTTGCAGATGGCGCGATACGCGCTGCGCACGGCCTCGTCCACCTCGGTCGGCAGGGTAACGGACAAAATGGCGGCCTGTACCATAACCGAACGTTTGCGCAGCTGGTCAATGCCTTCGGGCGAAGTGGCAAAGCCCTCCACCACATTATTAATGAAGGTGCGCAGCTTGGTGTGCGACTGCTCGCCTTCAGCCTGGGCCGCCAGGTGGATTTGTTTGCCCAGCTGACGGACAAATTTCTGCAGGAAATCCGGATCCTGGTTAATTTCCGGGTCATTCCAGTCGATGCGGCCGTATTCGCGGTCCACAACACTGCGCACCACCCGGCCGTTGACCTTGGTTTCCTCCAGCACACGGTGGAAAGCCAGGGACGAAACGGCACGAAAGTGGGGGGCCTGGATGCCTTCAATCTGGCTTATGAGCGCCGTATTATAGTTTTTACCACCAACAAGCAGTTCCGCTTCCGGCCCAAGTTGTACGATGTCCGCTCCGGTGAGCACCAGTTTTTTCTGGATGGACTCGGACGCGGCGGTCTTGGGTTTGGGTTGGGCGGGTTTGGCGGCGGGACTTTTGGCCATGACTTCCTCCGGGTTGGGAATCAGCGATCAACCGGTGAAATTATATCGTGACAGTACCGAACTGTCCACCAGGCGCGCACGCCGTGGGGCAGTCCACAGCGGCGTGCCGGCCCACACCCAGGCGGGCCGGCCGCACGCTACCCTATGCGGGAACCGCAATACGGGCAAAAGGCGATATTGTCCATAGGGATGGGCTGGCCGCAGGCCTCGTTGGGGCAAATGCGCGGCACCGGCCCCAGCTCCACAATAAGTTCGCCCTCCCGCACAGAAACCATTTGCTTATTTTCCTTGAAGTCCGCCGTTTTGAGTACCCGTTTGACGATGCCGTCCACGGGGGCCAACACGGCTTTCTCCTGCTTCATAATGGAGACGTTAAACAGTTCCTCCCCGGCCTTGACCAGGTCGCCGGGGTGCACATACATGACCCAAAGGTCGCCGTTGCTCGGCGCGGCCACATGGAACTTGTTGGCCGGGTCGGCCATGAGCGTACTCTTGACGCCGCCGCCCGTGGGCTGGCGCACCTGCACCTCACAGCTCATGAATTCCGAATCCAGCACATAACGGCAGATGGACAGGCCGGCGTTGTCCGGTTCGGAAATGCTCAACAAAAGCAAGTGGTGCGGTTTGCCGCTGCTGTCGTTGAAGTAGAGATCCTGCCCCACCTTGAGCCCTTCAAACCAGACGTGCAAGGGCAGATTGTTGGGGTCGCCGAATTTGGCCCGGAACTGGATGGTCTTGAGCGCGTCCGCCGGATGGTTAAGGTAAAGCACAAATTCTTCGGCGTTGGGCTTGCGTTTGAGGATATCCGTACAGGCCTTCTCCTCCGCCGCCAGGTTCACGTCGGCCAGGGAATCCAGAGGCGAAGCCTCGGTACGGTTGGCCAGGGCGTTCTTCCAGTCCGATCCGAAGGCGCTTTGATAGACCCAGTCGGCCGGGAAGCCCAGAGGCAACCGCCCGAACTTGCCCAGCAGCAGATTGCGGAAAGCGTCGTTGCAGTCCCTATAGATGGCGAGCCGCGCCTTGCGCATCTCTGCGCTCAGCTCCGCTTCGGGCACGCGGGTCACCTGGCCCAGCACCTCCAGCAGATAGCGCACCTCATCTTCGCCGCCGCGCTTCCAGGCCCCAGTCACGGCCAGGAAGGCCGTGTTCCAGGTGATCTGCGAGCCCGGCGTCACGTCGTGATAGCGCACGATCTGCCGCGTGCCCTCCAGAAACTTGAGCATGTAGGGCAACAAATGGATGTAGCCCTGCTTCATGGCCCCTTCCTGCGAAGAAGAGGTGGCCCCGCCGGGCATGCCGTGCCGGGTGACGTCATAGTCTATGCCCTGGAAGTACGGCGCACAGTAGCGGTCATAATAGGGCATGATCTGCTTGCAGACAAAGTTGGCGTCGCGGATGGCGTTTTTGTCCAGCTGGCAGGTCAGGCCCAGTTCGTCTTCCATATAGGCCACGGTGGCAAGCACGTCGCCCTGACCGTAGGACCGCACCGCCGAGCCCAGCCCCACATCGATGATGTGCGCTCCGGCCTTGGCGGCCGCACCGCAGGACGGCACAAACAGCCCGTCCGTATAGTGCCGGTGGTAGTGCAGCACAAGCTCCGGCCAGGCCTTGCGCAGGGCGCTCACCAGTTCCGTCATAAAGCGCGGTGGGCAGACGCCGCCCATGTCTTTGAGGCCCAGGATGATCTGACGCGCGGCGGCCTTTTTGTCCTTGCCCATGATATTGGCCACCATGCCCAGGATGGCTTCAGTGACGCCCAGATAGTGCTTGACGTCAAAGCCTTTGGCCCAGGACATGGAAAGCGCCGGCTCAAAAATGGCCTCTTTGCGGTCCATGACCACTTCAGCAATGGGCCGCATATTTTCCACATGGTTAAGGAAATCGAAACAGCGCACCACCTGGTAGTGGTCGCAGATCATCTCGCCCGTGACGCGCATAAGGTTGCGCGGCTGCGGCGTGTAGCCCAGCACGTTGGTGGAGCGCACCAGCAGTTGCTTGAGCGTCTTGGGGGCAAAGCTGTTCCACTCCTTTGCTTCGGTGAAAGGGTAGGTCATGTTGGCCATCATGGCCACGTGAAAATGCGCGCCGCCGCCGTTTTCAATGGAAAAATAGCCCGCATTGTCCAGGTACGGACCAATAAGCCTGTCCTCGGCCAACCGAAAACGGTTGCCGGAATTGGACTGGGTGAAGTCGCGCGGCGTGGTGTCGGTAAAATGCACGTTGCCCGAATGGCGGATATAGTCCAAGGTGGCCGTGCGGTCCCCTTGAGGATAGGGCGAGGCCTGCCGCCGCACGGCGCTGCTGATGGGCGGCAGCACCGGCTCAAAGGGGCCAAGCACCGGGGTATCTGCCGAGCGGTACTGCCCCAGCTGCACATAGGGGTTGTAGCCCTTGGCCGAGATTTCGGCCACCAGACGCGAAAGCCGTTCGCCCTCCGGAGCCAGATCCGTGTAGACCATGAGCTCCGGATGGTCGGCGATGAAGTTGGTATTGATGCCGCCCTTACGGAACAGGGCATGCTTGATGACCTGCCGGAAGAAGGGAATGGTGGTCTTGATGCCGCCGATGACATATTCCCCCAGGGCGCGGTCCATGATGCCCAGGGTCTTTTCCCAGTCGTGAGCGTAGGCGATGAGCAGCGCGCCCGCCGAATCATAGTTGGCCGGAAATTCGTAGCCCGCGCTGATGTTGGAATCCAGCCGCACGCCGGGGCCGCCGGGCGAAACATAGCGCGAAATGAGCCCGGAATTGGGGGCGAAGTTGTCCTGCGGGTTTTCACAGTTAATGCGTACCTGCATGGAACAGTAGGAGGGCCGCAGATTTTCTTCGCGGTAACGCAGCTCTGCGCCGAAGGCCACGGCAATCTGCTCTTCCACCAGGTCAATGCCGTAGCGACACTCGGTAATGCCGTGCTCCACCTGCAGGCGGGTGTTCACCTCAATGAGGTAGGGCGTGCCGTCAGGCATAACCAGGAACTCCACCGTAGCCAGGGAGTGATACCCCACGGCCTTGATCAGCCGACGAGCGTAGTCCTTGAGCTTTTCCCGCAGGTTGCGGGTAATGCCCGACCAGGGCGAAGGGGTGATTTCAATGAGCTTCTGGTGGTTGCGCTGCACGGTACAGTCGCGTTCGTCAAAGGCGAATACGTTGCCGTACATGTCGGCAATGACCTGAATCTCAATGTGCCGCACGTCGGCCAGAAATTTTTCCACAAACAGCCGTGGGTTGCCAAAGGAAGCCTGGGCCATGGTGGAAGCCTTGAAAAAGGCGTCTTCCAGCTCCGCTTCCTTATGAATGGCAAAAATGCCTCGGCCGCCGCCGCCGCCTTCGGCCTTGAGCATGATGGGCAAGCCGATTTCGGCAATAATCTTGCGGGCCGTTTCCACATCCACAGCGCCGTCAGAGCCGGGCACCACGGGAATGCCCAGCTTGCGGGCCACCTGCCTGGCCTGCACCTTGTTGCCCAGCAGGTTCATGGCCTCGGCGGTAGCGCCGATAAAGGTAATGCCGGCCTCTTTGCAGCGCTGCGGAAAGCGCGTGTCTTCAGAGGCAAAACCCCAGCCGGGGTGGATGCCTACCACGCCGCGCTGTTTGGCCTTGTCGATAATGCGGTCAATATCCAGGTAGGCCCGGGGCTCAGGGCCCAGCAAGACCAGCTCCTGCGCCGTGGCCGCCGCGGGGGCGGTCTTGTCCACATCGGTAGCGGTCATGGCCGCCACGGCATCAAACCGCTCCCGGATGGAACGGCAGATGCGCCGGGCCGGGATACCGCGGTTGGCGACAAGAATAACCTTGCCTTTCAAAAATTCCTGCACTTCCGCAAATGTCTTGTTGGCCATGCCTTTTCTCAGCCCTTTCCCGCCAAAGCACCGCCCTGGCGTCTGCTTCGGCGCGGCGGCACAACGCCCCGCGCCGTTTTCGTGGGCGGCCCGGACAACGTTTTGCCCGGGCACCCTGCCCGTGTGCCGCCCCGCGCCGCAGCCGCAAAAACAACTGCGGGCACAGACGAAAAAGCCCCCGCTTCAGCCCCCGCGCCGGAGACTGCCGCAAAAAAACTCTTCCACGCGCGCCCCCGTATCCAGAAGCACGCCGCCTGAGGCGCCCAAGCCCTCCAGACGTCCCCGCGTCACCTGGCCGTCGTCGTGCAGCTCCACCGTGAGGCCCCGCCAAAGCAGCACCTCGTCCAGCCCTTCCCGCCACCTCTCTAAAAAAGAGTGGTCGTTGTTATATGCCGAATACAGGCATATTACAAGTTGTTGCCAGAGAGCCTCTGCTGTGGGAATATGTTTGGTTGCGCCTTTGCCCCCCACGCCGGCCTCCGCAAGGCAAATGGCCTCCAGAGCCGCCCCTGCCCGCAGCTCGGCCGCATCCGGAGCCCAAACCACGTCAAGCCCCACCCCGGCCAGCAGCACGCCGCCCCGCTCCTCCAGCAACACGCCCGCCAGCTTGCGCGGATTTCCCGCCGCATCGGCCAGCACCAGATCATTGGGCCATTTGAGTTCCACGGGCCAGCCCATGCCCCGCAGCGCCCTGACCAGCAGCACCCCCATGGCCGGCCCTGCAGCGCTGCCGACAAAAGGCGATGCGCACGGCAAGCGCAGCACCGCGTACAGATTGCCTGCCGGCGAACGCCACTGCCGACGCAACTGCCCCCGCCCTGCCGTCTGCACTACGGCCTGCACACTTTCCCACGGAGAGAGCCACCCCCGTTCCGCCAGCCTGCGCGCCGTGTCCAGGCAAGATTCCACCTGCCCGAAACGCCAGACCCTGGGGCAGCCTTCCCGCAGCGCTGCCGCGCCGCGGCTTCCATCACACTGCGAACTCTGGTACGCTTTGTCCATGCAACTCTACCTCGTGGGCGGCGCCGTGCGTGACATGCTGCTGGGCCGCACCCCCATTGAACTGGATTTTGCCTTTGACGGCAGCGCACAGGAATTTCTGGCCGCGCATCCTGACGCCTATATGGTGGGGCACAGCGTGCACGTCTGCCTCTGGCGTGGCTGGGAATGCATGCCTCTGCACGGCGGCAGCCCGGAAGCGGATCTGCGCCGCCGCGACCTGACCATCAACGCCCTGGCCCTGGGCAGCGACGGCATAATCCACCTGCACCCCCAGACCGTGCAAGACTTGCAAGACCGACTCCTACGCCCGGCCGCGGCCACGTCCTTTGCCGACGACCCTACCCGCGTTTTCCGCCTGGCCCGTTTTGCCGCTCTCTGGCCCGACTGGCGCATCGACGCCGCAGCCTTCGCCCAGATGCGCGCTCTGGCCCCCGCTGCCCTGGCCGCCCTCCCGGCAGAGCGCGTGGCCCGCGAGCTGCGCAAGGCCCTGGCCGCTCCGGTTCCAGGGCGTTTTTTCCGCGTCCTGGCCCAGGGCAATGCCCTCACCCCCTGGTTTGCGGAGCTTCAGACCGCCCGCGCCGTCCCGGCAGGCCCTGCGCGCTGGCACGCCAACAGCGTCTTTGGCCACAGCCTGCGCCTGGCCGACCAGCTGGCCGGCGATCCTTTGGCCGTGTGGATGGCCATCTGCCACGACCTGGGCAAAATCAACACTGACCCCACCCTGCTCCCCCACCACTACGGCCACGAACAGCGCGGCGTGCCCTTGGCGCTGCAACTGGCCCAACGCCTGCGCCTGCCCGGCGTCTACGCCAAGGCCGGCGCCCTCGCCGCCGCCGAACACATGAAGGCCGGCATATTTCACTCCCTGCGCACCGGCACCCGCCGCGACCTGCTCTGGCGCGTGCACCGCGCGGGGCTCGAAGAACCCTTCTGGAAACTAGCCGACGCCGACAGCGGCGCAGACATCCGCCGCACTGCCCAGGCCCAACTCCAGGCCCTGCTGCCCGTGACCCTGCCCCCGCACTGGCGCAACCGCGGCGCGGACAGCGCCCGCCGTCTGCGCGAACTCCACTGCCAGGCCTTGGCCGCTCTGCGCGATGGAGAGGAGTAAAGTTTTTGTGGGGGGAAGGGAACTTTTGTGAACAAAAGTTCCCTTCCCCCCACGCCCCCACCCTTCAAAAAACTTTTTTCAGCCGGACCGCCCAAGGCGTACCCCAACGGATAGGATATGCTGCGCAAACGGCCCCGCCGTTGGCGCGCTTCAAAAAGACCTTGTCTGTCCCTGCAAAGCCGCGTCGGCCGCCGCAACAAAACCGGCGCAGAGGCCGTCCATGGCCGGGCCATGGTCCAAACCGCACAAATGCCCCATGCCGTGGGCCAGCAGACGCAGGCAGTGCACTGCGGGCTCCTGGCCGTAGAGCAGACATTCTCGCCGCAAGGTGTCCAGAGAAAGCAGCAACGCGCCCGGCAAGCTGGCGTCGCCGGGAAAGGACAGCACATTGGTAGGCCCCACGCAGCCGAGAAAGCGCCGGTTGGCCGCGCTGATGCCCGCGTCGTCCAGAATGTGCAGGTCAACGCCGCACGGAGGGAGCACTGCGCGGCGGTCTCCTTGCGCAGCCCGCAGCATGGCCGTCAGCACGCGGGTCAGAACGCGTTGATCCAAGGGCAGCAGCCAGGCCAGGGCGGGCGTGCCCGGCACCACCCGCACGGCCGGCCCCCCGGCATTGCGCGCCGCGTTCATGGCTTGGAAAGGCCTGCATTGGAGGTCTGGGCAGAAGTCTGGGCAGCGGTCTGGGCCGCCGGGGCCGCAGAGGCTGCGGAAAGCCCCGCAGACAACGTCGCCGCAGGTGCTGCCGTCGTTGCCGGAGAAGCTGCCGCAGCTGCCGTGGGCGACGCGGTCGGACGGCCCTCCGCCTTGGGCGTGGGGCGGGCAGGGGCCGGGCGGGGCTGGGCGCGATTTTCCGCAGGCCTGCCGTCTGCGGCGCGGGCCTCAGACCCTTTGCCTTCAGCCGCTTTGCCATCCGTTTTAGACGCGCCGCCTATCCGGGCTTCAGGATAAGCAATGCGCTGGTGGAACAGCCCGGTGAGAATGCGTTGGAAATTTTCGCTCAGGTAGTGCAGATCTTTGAAAGTCAGTTCCGATTCATCCAGCTGTCCTTCAGAAAAAATGCCCTTGATAATGGTATCGATATGGCTTTTGATGCGCGCGGGCGTGGGGTCGGTGAGTGTGCGGCTGCTGGCTTCCACCGAGTCGGCCAGCATGAGGATGGCGGCTTCTTTGGTTTGCGGACGCGGGCCGGGATAATTGTAGTCCGATTCGCGCGGCTTTTCGCCCAGATTGACGGCTTTCTGGTAAAAATAACGGATCAGGCGGGTGCCGTGGTGCTGCCCAATAATATCCGTAATCTCCTGCCCCAGTTTATAGCGCTCGGCCAGCTCAATGCCCTTCTTGACGTGCGAGAGCAGAATAAGCGCGCTCATGGAAGGGGCCAGTTTGTCGTGCTTGTTGGGGCCGCCGAACTGGTTCTCAATAAAATATTCCGGATAGGAAAGTTTGCCCACGTCATGGTAAAGGGCCGCCACCTTGCACAGCAGGCTGTTGGCCCCTATGGCTTTGGCCCCGGCCTCCACCATGTTGGCCACCACCAGAGAGTGGTGGTAGGTGCCGGGCACGGTGACCATCAACTCCTGCATGAGCGGCTGTTCCAGGCTCATGAGCTCCATAAGGCGGAAGCGCGTGCTGTAGCCGAAGCTCAGCTCCAGCACGGGGCTCACGGCAAAGAGCAGAATGAGGGAAATAAGGCTGTTCAGGCACACGGCCAGCAGTTGCATGGGCACTTCGGGCAGGGTCGTCTGAGAAAGAAAGGCTGCACCCAGCCAGATGCAGATTTGGCCAATGGTCAGGGGCACAAGACTCCAGACCACGTCCTGACGGCTCTGGGCGGAGGTCACCAGCCAGGTGGCCAGCATGCCGCCCAGAAACTGGTACAGAAAATAAGAAAAATCCTCCTGAAACATGAGCATGGTAAAAAAGGACAGCAGCAGCCCCATGGTGCAGTAGCGCCGGGCCGCAAAGACCATGGCCACCAGACCCACGGCCCCGGCCACGGGATAGCCCAGGTTCAGGGCATTGAGCACAGTCACGCTGTCCAGGCGTGAGCCCAGCACATACACAAACTTGGCCCCGCCGCAGCACAGCAGCAAAATGAGTGAAATGAGCAGCATGTCCTTGCAGCGCAGCGGCGTGCCCGGCTTGCCGCTGGGGGCCACGAAAAACCCTATGGAAAGCAGCAGAGAAAAGGCGAAAGCCCCGGCGGTAATGTTCCAGTGCATGGGGTCTGCGGCGGATTTGTACAGCGTCTGCAGTTTGATCTGCTGTTCTCGGCTGACCCGTTCGCCCCGCCGCAGAAGCAGCTCGCCCTTTTGAATCTGATAAAGGACGGGCTCCACTGTGGAAATCACGGCGCTGCCGCGCTTTTGCGTGGCCTCGCGGTTGAGGGTCAAAGAAGCGGGCATGGTGGCCGAAAGCAGAATGTTGATAGCCCGACGCGACTGCGGATTCAGACTGGGCTCCCGCCGGATGTGGGAGGAAATCTCGGCCAGAAAGGACTGCACGTCCGGCAGATTGGTCACGTCCGGACGCAGCAGTTCCGTATTGGCGTCCAGGTTACGCACAATGACCCCGGAGCGCCCCACCCTGGCCTGCCGTATATCGCTCACCAGACCTTCGGCCATATGATCACGGATGCTGGGCAAAAGCACTTTGAGCAGATAGGTCTGTACTTCCGGCTGGGCCAGTTCCGGCAGGATTTCATCGGCCACGGCCGGGGTCAGGTCTTCCACCAGACGCGGTAGGGGGCCGCTGTGGGCCGCCTTGAAGTCGCTGCCCGCGTTGAGCGTGCGCAAAATCTCCACAATGCGGTTCTGAAAGGCGGTATAGGGCTCCAGGCTCAGGTCATAGACCGGTGGCTGCAGCAACAGCACCTGCTTGCGCCGGGCCTTGGTAGCCTGGGCGTCCTCCACCAGCAGGTCGCGATCGGCAATGACGTCTGAGTCCGCCACCTGCCCGGCCACATAAACCCTGGGCACCACTTCAAAATTAGCCCCGGCCAGCAGTGAAAGCAGCAAAAGCGTGCCCCACAGAGCGGCCAGCCCCCAGCCGCAACGGTGCCGGGCGCGCAACAGGCGAAAAAGCGCCAGAATGCTAGCGGGGCGTGTCGACTTTTTCGGCGTGATCATAGGCGGTTACAATGGCTCCCACCAGAGGATGACGCACCACGTCGGCCTTGGTGAAGCGGTGCACGGCCAGGCCGGGCACCTGGGTGAGAATATCCAGGGCGTGGATGAGTCCGGAGCGCGGACGCTGACCGCCGGGTTGCACGGGCAGGTCGATCTGCGTGGTGTCGCCCGTCACCACCATGCGTGAGCCAAAACCCATGCGCGTCAGAAACATCTTCATCTGTTCCTGTGTGGTGTTCTGGGCCTCATCCAGAATGATGAAGGCGTCGTTGAGGGTGCGCCCCCGCATAAAGGCCAGCGGAGCCACTTCTATGGAACCCACTTCCATCATGGAGGCTACCTTGGGCTGGGGCATCATGTCGTGCAGCGCATCGTACAGAGGGCGCAGATAGGGGTTGACTTTCTCCGCCAGATCGCCGGGCAGAAAGCCCAGGCGTTCCCCGGCCTCCACTGCCGGGCGGGTGAGCACAATGCGTTTGACCCTGTGCTGCTGCAACATGGAAAGTGCCATGGCTACGGCCAGATAGGTCTTGCCCGTGCCCGCCGGCCCCACGGCGAAAACCAGCTCGTAGCGCCGCAAAAGGTCCAGATAGGTGCGTTGGGCCACATTGCGCGCGGTCACGGTTTTGCGCGGGGTATTCACAAACACCGCATCCCGAAAAATCTGTCCCAGATTCAGGCCGGGGTCGCCGCGCAGCATCTCGTAGGCGCGGGCCATATCCTGCTGGCTCAGCGGCACGCCGCCGCGCAGCAGATCATACAGCTGCACAAAGACGTTGCAGAGGGTTTCGCGCACCTGCGGGTCAGGGGCATCCACAATCAGGCTGGCCCCCCGGCTGGTGATGCGCGCGCCACTGGCCGCGGCCAGCAGTTCCAGATGCGCGTTGCGCGGTCCAAAAAGCTGGTTGGCCACTACAGGGTCGTCAAAAGCGACCGATTCCGCCCCGCCGGATTTCGCGCCGGCGGTTTCTGGCGTGGTCAAACGTACTACCATGCCGGTCCTCTAGCCTATTTCAGTTCCCCTGTCCATCAGGACGAACCCCACGCCGCAGCCCCGGCACGGCAGGCCCTGCGGCCGCCGCGTCCGGCAGGGCCGCGCCTGCCCGGCAAAAAAATCCTGGCACAAAAAATGCTTCACCTCCGGTACGCGACCAGCACAGCCGTGCAGCGGCAAAAACCGCCGCCGGCGTCTTTTTGCAGGAGGCCCCATGAGCATATCCAGCATCAGCAGCAGCTACACCAGCGCTCTGTACCAGTGGCAAAACCAGCAGCTTACCAGTTCGGGCAGCACCAGTTCGCAGAGCTCCACCGGCAGCAGCCTGAGTAGCCTGCTCGGCAGCTACTCCATCACCAGCCAGGTTTCCAGCATGGTGGAGCTGACCCAGTATGCCATGGACGCCATGGGCCTGTCTGACGACAGCCGGGTGACCTTCAACCAGATCCTCAAGTACCGCGACCAGCTCACCAGCGAATTTAACGCCAGCGTGCAGGAAGGCCTCGCGGACCTGGGGGTGAGCGACCCAGAAGGCGTCACCTTCACCCTGGCGGCGGACGGCAGTCTGACCGCCAGCAGCAGCAACGCCGCAGACCAGAAAAACGTCCAGTCCTGGCTTACGGCCAACCCCGACCTGGGCACAAGCCTGCGTGCCGCCCTGACTGCGGCTGGTGTGGATGCCGACGCCGCCGTAAGTATGACCGTGGACAGCAAAGGCGCGCTCACTGCCGCGTCTGTGGGCGACGCCACGGACGCCGCCAGCCTGGCCACGGCGCAATCTGTGCTGCATACAAGCGCACTGGGGTCCACCCTGTACTCCGGCATGACCGACCTGGGCGTGGACGCCGACGCCACTTTCACCATACAGGTCAACGACGACGGCACCGTCACCATTGCCGGCGCAGGCGACGACACCGAAGAAATCCAGCGCTTCTTTGACAACAATCCGGATCTGGTCAAAAAATACCGGCAGATCGATGCTCTCTCCGGTCTGGACGACGCCCGCAAGGCCCTGCAGGTCTCCCCTTCGGAGCTGCGCAAGCGCATTCAGGTGGAATCCATGGCCGCCTGGTGGTCTTCATCCGACAGCGCCAGCTCCTACTTCGGCAACTACAGCGATACGGACGGCCTCTCCCTTCTCGCTGGTCTCAATCTAAGTGTATAACTGGATATTTTTATGGATGAAGGGGAACTTTTGCGAGCAAAAGTTCCCCTTCATCCATAACCCCATCCCTGCAAAAAGCGCTTCTCTCTGCACCTGGCGGACGGCAGGCGTGAACAGGGAATGCGAACCCTGAAGTAGCCTGGTTGTTCTGGAGCAGATTATCTTTGCAAATAGGTATTCTCAGAGGTAATGGCACGCTCGTTCCGGCGCTTAACCGCACAAATACATAGCGCTGCTGTCTTCATCTGTAACTTCCTTTGTCGTAACGGGCCAAGCGCCTGCGCCGCAACGGCTGAAGCTGCGCTTGCGTCTCCACGACGGGCGTCTGCTTACGAACCGCCAGGGCATTGCAACGGAGAATGCCCTATTGCAGCTTCTGATGCAGAAGCTGATTGACCAGGGCGGGATTGGCCTTGCCCCTGGTAGCGCGCATAACCTGCCCCACAAAAAAACTCATGAGCTTGGTCTTGCCGCCCCTGAAGGCGGCCACCTCGTCGGGATTCTCGGCCAGCACCGTGTCCACGGCGGCTTCCAGCGCGCCCGTATCCGAAATCTGGCCCAGGCCCTTTTCCCGCACATAGGCTTCAGGCATGGCCCCGCTACGGAACAAATCACCGAAGATGTCGTTGGCGATCTTGGCGCTGATGACGCCCTTGTCCACCAGCGTGACCAGTTGGGCCAGGGCCTCCGGTTTCATGGCCCAGTCTGCGGCATCTGCGGGGTTGCGGTCATTGGCGTGGCATTCCCGCAGCAACGGGCCGAGAATAAAGTTGGCCACTTTGCGGGGCTCGGCCTTCTGTGCTGCGGCCTCGAAAAAGTCCGCCAGACCGCGCCCCTGCACCAGCACCTCCACTTCCGCCTCAGCCAGGCCGGTCATGGCCGCAAAACGCCGGGCGCGGGCCTGGGGCAGCTCCGGCAGGGAGGCGCGCCAGGCTTCCAGGTCTTCTGCCGCAATTTCCACGGGCAAAATGTCCGGGTCCGGAAAATAACGGTAGTCGTGGGCTTCCTCCTTGCTGCGCATGGAGGCCGTGCTGTTTTTGGCCGCGTCGTAGAGGCGCGTTTCCTGCACTACGCTGCCGCCTTCGTCCAGCACGTCCTGCTGGCGGGCGATCTCGTACTCAATGGCCCGTTGCACGTTGCGGAAAGAGTTGAGGTTCTTGAGCTCCGTGCGCGTGCCAAAGGCCGTCTGCCCCACGGGCCGCAGCGAAACGTTGGCGTCGCAACGAAAGCTGCCCTCTTCCATATTGCCGTCGCACACGCCCAGATAAGTGACAATACTGTAGAGCGTCTTGAGATAGGCCACAGCCTGGGCCGCGGAACGCATGTCCGGCTCCGAAACGATTTCCACCAGGGGCGTGCCTGCGCGGTTCAAGTCCACATAGCTCAGGTTTTCGCCCTGGGCGTGGATGTTCTTGCCCGCGTCGTTCTCCATGTGGATGCGGGTGATGCCGATGCGGCTCACCCGGCCGTCGGCCTCAATATCCAGATAACCCTGCTCGCAAATGGGCAGCTCAAACTGCGAAATCTGATAGCCGGCGGGCAAATCCGGATAAAAATAATTTTTCCGGGCGAAAACGGAACGCCGGTGCACCGTGCAGTTGGTGGCCAGGCCCACCAGGGCAGCGTAGTGCACTGCCTGGCGGTTGGGCACGGGCAGGGCCCCAGGCATGCCGGCGCAGACTTCGCAGACGTTGGTGTTGGCGGGCTGCCCAAAGGTGGTGGGGCAGGAACAGAACAGCTTGGAGGCCGTGGCCAGTTGCACGTGCACTTCCAGGCCGATGACGACTTCATACGCGGCCATAAATACCCTTACTCCTCAAGCGGGGCCACGCCCCGTGGTTGCGTCCTTGTCCGCCCGCGCGGCGGCCTGCGCGGCAGCCTCAGCGGGTGATGCTGGCGTCAAAATATTTGCCCACCCCATATTCGCCCCGGCGGAAGAACAGGTGGGGCGCGGGGCCAATGATCTGCATCTCACGATTCCTGGCCTGCACCTCCATGGCGATGCGCATTTCCTTGGTGCAGCCCGTGGAGAAGGTGGCGTCCTTGCCGGACCAGCGCGGCGGCACCTTGCGCCCCAGCAGGGCGAAGCTCTCTTCAATGTCTTCAACAGTCTGAAAACGCCAGACGTCGATAAAACCACTGCGCTGCACCTGCTCCCACATATACATGAGGTCGTCGCCGTCCATGCCGTCCACAAAGTGCTCCGCAGGATTGATGATTAGAATATTATCCATTTTTTCGCGCAGACTGTCCACAAAGGCCCGCACCAAGGCAATGGCCGTGGCCGTTTCGCCGGGGATACTGCCGATAATGCAGCTGTAAAACATAACCGTGCGGCCCTGCGCCTTGGCCGCGCGCATGGTGGCGATAATGCCTTCCGCATGGCTGGTGATGTCGGCCTCGCCGCATTTGCGCACGCCTGGGGCGTGGGGCCGCAGCCTGAGGTGAAAGCCCGCCTCGTCCACCCAATAGCAGAGCACGTCGCGCGTAAAACTGTGGCTCGTGCCCAGCAACACGTCCGCACAGCGCCAGCCTTTGCCCAGCACGCAGTCCGCCTCCTTCCAGGCGCGGGAAAAAGTGACGGAGACGCGGTAAAGGTTCAGCCGCTCGCGGGTGCCGTCGCTGATGACCACCAGGCGGTGTTCGCGCAAGTGGCGCAGCAGCTCATTTTTGCCCAGGTTGTTGTCGTGCAGCACGATGCCGCCCTGCAGCAGCGGCTGGACGGCCGGGTCGCTGACCATGTCTTCCACTGTGGGCGCAAAAAAATAGAAGCCTTCCTTGACGGCAAAAATAACCCGATGCCCCATGCGCATGAGGCTGCGGACCATAAGCAGGTCCAGGGCCAGACCGCCCTCCGCGTCGCACAAAAAAAGCACAGTGTTCTGTCGGCGGGCCGCAGCGGCAAAATACCCCCGCAGGCTGTCGGCAACGGCCCTGGCTTGTGCAAAGGCCGCGCGCGTTTCCTCTTCGGTGGGGGCGCTCTCCAGCCAGCGCCGCGAATGGGCGGAAAGGCAAAGCAGGCGCACCAGCTCGGCGTAGTCCAGTGCGACGCGAGCCTCGTCCATGTTGCCGGGGGTAAAATCTTCAGGCACGGCCCCCAGCGCACTGCTGACGGCCGGGCTCTCAGCCAGCTGCAGCTGCTGCCCGACAGAGGCGCGCCGCCACTCCCGCCAAGGGTCGTCCAGTCCGCCCTCCTGCGCCAGCACCAGATTGGTCATACGTTTGACCAGCCGCGAAGGAATAAGCGTGCCCTGGGCCACATACTGCGTGAAACGGTAGCGACAAAACTGCAGCAACCGCTGCCGCCGGGGCCGGTCCAGCCCAAAGGAACGCACCAGCCGCATGATGATGCGCCAGGAACGGTTATACTGTCGGCGCAGGTCCGGCAGTGTTTGCGAGGCGCAGAGCAAGGCAAAGGTGGCGTCTGAACAAGGCAGATAAACCTGATCCTGCCCCAGATGCACCATAAAGGCCAGCTGTTCCGGGCTGGCGATGATGTCGGGATTCATGTGGAAGGCCAGGTTGTTGTCAATGAGCATGCTGTAAAGCCATGCGTCAAAGCGATCATTCTGGCCAAGACGGATGCGGCTCACGGACTCCGGCGCCGCGAAGCCGTTGCTCATGCCCTGCCCCCGCTCAGTCCGCCGGGCGCGCCCTGCAGCACAAATCCGCGGGAACGCAACCGCTCAAAAAAGCAGGTGCCTTCACCCATAAACTGCACAGCAGCGGGCAGCCCCGCCACCCGCACCACGTCGCCGCGCTCCAGCAGCATGCCTTCCTGGCCGTCCGCCGTGAGATAACAGTCGGTGGAACCCTGCAGTATTTCTATGGTCACAGACGTATTCCCATCAAACACCATCGGGGCAATGGTATTCAAAAAAGGGCAGATAGGCACAAGACCCAGAGCGTCCATGGAGGGATAAAGCAAAGGCCCCCCCGCGGATACGCTGTAGCCGGAGCTGCCGATGGGCGTACAGATGATTACGCCGTCGCTGCGCAGGGCCCCCATGTGCACGCCGTTGACGGCAATTTCCATGCTCACCAGCCGGGCCAGGGAGCCGCGGCTCAACACCACATCGTTGACGCCGTGGCCGTGGGCCAGGTCTTTCCCCTGGCGGGTCACGGACCAGGTCAGGGCCATACAGGCGCGCACGGGCTCGTCTCCGTGCAGACACTCCACCAGCTTGTCCTGCCACTGCTCCGGCTGGGCGTCGGTCAAAAAGCCCACCCGTCCAAAATTGATGCCGAGCACCGGCACCTTGCGCCCCACCAGCCTGCGCGCCACACCCAGCATGGTGCCGTCGCCGCCGAGCACAGTCACAAAGCTCAGATCCTCTTGCGCATAGGCGGGGGAATCCTTCTCGGCCGTGATAACCGAGGCCCTGTGCCCCTGCTGACGCAACCAGGCGCCGATTTCTTCGCCCAATGCCAAAGCCTGCGCGTGGCGGGCCTTACAGACCAGAAGGATGTTGCGACTCGGTGGTTTTTTCATGCAGGCAATCTACGTTATAGCCGCTCCAACCGCAAGCCCGTTCCCGCTGTGCTTGTCAGCGGCGGGGCTTTGACATATGAATGGTGACTTCGTCATCCTGTTGCTAGAGGAAAGGCCATGCACGACACCGCTCTGGAAACCATCGCCGCGCACGCGGCCGCCGGCGCGCGCCTGCGTGAAGAATTTTTTCGTTTGCGGGCAGAAGACCTGCGCCAGGCCGCCCTGCGCACGGCGGCCTGCCTGGCCGGCGGCGGCAAGGTGCTGTTCTGCGGCAACGGCGGCAGCGCGGCGGACGCGCAGCACCTGGCTGCGGAGCTGGTCAACCGCTTTCTTATGGACCGCCCAGCCCTGCCCGGTCTGGCCCTGACCACAGACACCTCCGCCCTCACCGCCATTGGCAACGACCTGGACTTCAGCCGGGTTTTCGCCCGTCAGGTGGAAGCCTTCGGCCGCAGGGGCGACGTGCTGGTGGGCATTTCCACCTCCGGCAACAGCCCCAACGTGCTGGCAGCGCTGGAGGCGGCCCGCAAGGCAGGGTTGCACACCCTGGGCTTTACGGGCAACGGCGGCGGGGCCATGGCGCCCCTGTGCGACATTCTGCTGGATGTGCCCCACGCGGGCACCCCGCTTATTCAGGAAACGCACATCGCCGCCGGCCATTTACTTTGCCAGTTGACGGACTATTATCTGTTTGAGAATGTGGCCGCTCTGCAACCCTTGCTGGGAACGGCCAGCACAACCGAGGTCTGATCATGCCCATTTATGAGTACAGCTGCACCAAGTGCGGACACGATTTTGAAGAACTGGTCTTTGACGACAATCCGCCCGCCTGCCCCCACTGCGGTTCGCACGCCACGCACAAGCTCATGTCCTGCTGCGCCCACCGCGCGGGCGGCGCTGCCGACGGCGGCGATTACGCCCCGCCCTCCGGCAGCGGAGGCGGCTGCGCCGGGTGCTCCGGCGGCAACTGCGCAAGCTGCGGGCACTAGGCGGGCGGCATGCGCGCATCCATCGTCATCGCCACCCGCGGCAGCCAGCTGGCCCTCTGGCAGGCCAAGCACGTGAGCGCACGGCTCCGGGCCCTGCAGCCAGACCTTGAAGTAAAACTTGAAGTCATTAAAACCAAGGGCGACGTCATCCAGGACGTGCCCTTGGCCAAGGTTGGCGGCAAGGGCCTGTTTGTAAAGGAAATTGAAGAGGCCTTGCTGGACGGTCGGGCGCATCTGGCCGTACACAGCATTAAGGACGTGCCCATGGAGCTGCCCCCGGGGCTCATCCTGGGCTGCATTCCCCGTCGGGAAGAACCAGCCGATTGTCTGCTCTCCTGCCGGTATGCCGATTTGGCCGCCCTGCCGCAGAGGGCCTGCGTAGGCACCAGCAGCCTGCGCCGTCAGGCCCAACTGCTGGCCCTGCGGCCCGACCTGCGCATTGAGAGCCTGCGCGGCAATGTGGACACGCGTCTGCGCAAGCTGCGCGAGGGCCGTTACGACGCCATCATGCTGGCCACGGCCGGTTTGCGCCGCTTGGGCCTGGACGCGCCCCACGTCCAGATTCTGGACCCGGAACGCTTTCTGCCTGCCGTGGGTCAGGGCGCGCTGGGCATTGAATGCCGCGAGGACGCTACAGACCTTTTCCCTTTGCTGGCGCAGCTGGAAGACACCGCCACCCGCGTCTGCGTGGAAGCCGAACGTGGCTTTCTGGCCGGTCTCAACGGCGGCTGCCAGGTGCCCATTGCCGGGCACGCCCGGCTGCTTTCGGACGAGGCCGTGAGCCTCACAGGCCTGGTGGCGCAGGTGGACGGCAGTACGCTCCTGCGTGAAAGCGTCAGCGGGCACACGTCGCTGGCGCGCCAACTGGGCCTGGACCTGGCAGCAACGCTTTTATCCAGAGGCGGCCGCGCCATTCTGGATCAACTTTATCAGCAATAATCAGCAAGAACCGCATGCCCACCATTACTCCCCTCCCCACCTCCCGGCTGCACGCCACCTTTGATCCCGCCCGCGTGCCCTGGGAAGACAGCCGCCAGATTCCGCAGCCGCGCAACGGGCGGCGCAATCCTTTTCAGCCCCGCGCCATGCAGGCCCTGGACCTGGCCCTGCAGATCAAGGCCCAGGGCTACAACGTTTATGTTTCCGGCGATCCGGACCTGGGGCGCAGCCATATGCTGCTCACCTATCTGCGGCCGCAGGCCCGCAAAGCGCCCATCCCGCCGGATCTGGTCTATGTGCACAATTTTGCCGATCCGGACCGCCCCACCCTGCTGCCCCTCCCTGCCGGACAGGGTATAAAGTTCAAGCAAAGCCTTAAAAACCTGGTGGAGCAGATCGAACAGGAACTGCCCCGCCGTTTTGAAGCCGGCGCATACGTCAAACGCCGCGCCCGGCTGGTGGACACCTTCCAGAACGCCCGCCTGGGGCTGTTGCGCAAGATGAATTCTGTGGCCGTGGACAAGGGCTTTAACCTGGACATGGACGACAGCGGCGGCCTGACCCTCTACCCCCTGGTGGAAGGCAAGCGTCTGAGCGAAGAGGAGTTTGACCGCCTGGACAGCACGGTTCGGCTCAAGCTCAAAAGCCGGGGCGACACTCTGGTCCAGGCTATGTCCGGTTTTATGCGGCAGCTGAGCCGGGCCGAGGAAACCCTGCAGGACGGCGAACGTGACCTGGAGCGCGAGGCCTTGGGCCAGGTGCTGGATGCTTTGCTGAATCCCCTGCGCCAGCGTTTTCTCAAGATCTGCGCCCAGGTTCCCGGCCTGGAGGCCTATTTCGACGCCCTGCGCGCGGACATGCTCAAAAACCCCGAAGCATTTCTGCAGCGCGAGGCCGCGGCCGGCCCAGGCGACCACAGCCAGGCCGACGACGTGCTTTACCGCTATGCGGCCAACCTGTTGGTGGACAACAGCGCCCTTACGGGTGCGCCTGTGGTGGTGGAGGACCACCCCACTGCCGTGAACCTGCTGGGTTGCGTGGAACGCGAGTCGGAAATGGGCGCGCTGGTCACAGATTTCACTCTCATCCGGGCGGGCAGCCTGCACCGGGCCAACGGCGGTTTTCTGGTCCTGCATGTGGAGGATCTGCTGCAGCACCCCACGGCCTGGGAAGGACTGCTGCGCGCCCTGCGCGCCAATGCCGCCCGCATTGAAGATGCGGGCGAAAATCCGGATACGGCCATCCGCACCAAGGGCATTGTGCCGGACCCCGTGCCCCTGACCCTCAAGGTGCTGCTCATCGGCGACGACGAACTTTACGAAACCCTGCTGCTCAACGACGAGCGCTTCCCCAAGCTCTTCCGCATCAAGGCCCACATGGCCGAAGTCACGGAGCGCACGGCCGCCAATGTCCGCGCCTACCTCATCCATGTGGCCGTCATGATCACAGAGGATGACCTGCCGCCCTTTGACCGCACGGCCCTGGCTTGGCTTATCGACCTGGGTTCGCACCTCTGTGAGGATCAGCGTCGGCTTTCCCTGCGCTTTCCGCTCTTGCGCGAAATCATGATTGAAGCTGCAGCGCTGGCCCGCCTGCGCGGCGCACCCATGGTGGACGCGGCCGTGCTGGAAGAAGCCTACGCCGCCCGCACCTACAGGGCCAATCTGGTGGAAGAAGCCTTCATGGAGGACTACGACCGCGAGATGATCAAGGTGCGCACTTCGGGCAGCGCCGTGGGGCAGGTCAACGGGCTTTCCGTCACTTGGCACGGCGATTTTGAGTTCGGCCTGCCGCACCGCATTTCCTGCTCTGTAGGCGTGGGGCATGAGGGCATTATGGACCTGGAACGCGAGGCCGAATTGGGCGGCCCCATCCACACCAAGGCCATGATGATTCTCAAAAGCTATCTCACGGACCAATTCGCCCGCAAAAAGCCGCTGGTGCTTTCGGCCTCGCTCTACTTTGACCAGAGCTATGCGGGCATTGAAGGCGACAGCGCCTCCGGCGCAGAGCTGGCCGCCCTGCTCTCGGCGCTGGCCGAAGTGCCCGTGCGCCTGGACCTGGCCTTTACCGGCGCGGTGAACCACACCGGACAAATCCTGGCCGTGGGCGGCGTCACCAGCAAGATCGAGGGCTTTTACAAAGTCTGCGCCCGGCATGGCCTCACCGGCACGCAGGGCGTGATCATCCCCCACGATAATGCCGACCACCTCATGCTGGCCCCAGACGTGTTGGCAGCCGTAGACCAGAGCCGTTTTGCCATCTATACCGTGCGCAGCATAGAGGAGGCCCTCACCCTGCTTACAGGTCTGTCCGTGGGCCGTCGCCTCAAAAACGGCGGCTTTACCCGCAACAGCCTTTACGACAAGGTAGACCGCCGTCTGGAGCAACTGGGCGACTACGCCCAGAACGCCTTCCGTCGGCCGCGCCGGAGTTAGGGCATTGCAATTTTGAAAAGCCTCGCGGTTACGTACGCAACCGCCCGCCACGGAGACGCAAGCGTAACTTCAGCCGCTGTGACGCAGGAGCTTGGCCCGTTACGACGAAGGAAGTTACGGGCCAAGACGCCGGCTAGAGCATTTAACACTTGAAATGCTCGCTTACGGCAGGCAAAAGCCTGCCTTCTCGCATTTCGTGGCAAGGATTTTCAAAAAAATCCTTGCAGAGCAATTAGCTCATTTCATTCGCTAATTGCTCTAGCTGCGGCTGAAGACAGCGCCGGAACGGGCTGCCGTAACCTTTGAGAATACCTATTCTCAGCGGAGGAGGAAGTTTTTTAGCCCTTTTCCCCCGCACTCTGCGCAATTTTTATTTCTGATCCGAACAGTCAGGTTCTTCAGGCAGGGAGGCAAGGGGCAACTTTCTGCAGTTATATCCGCCTGACGTGGCTGCTGCCGGGCTGCGTTTGCGGCTTTGTCGCCCTGCGCCGTTGCCGGAGCATTTACGCCGCATTTTTCAAACCAGAAGCCCCGGTAATCCTCTGCGGACCACCGGGGCTTCTGTGACCAAACAGCCCGTATCCTCAGCGCGGCTGCAAAAGCTCCTGACGCGAAACCGTGCCCAGAAAATTCTGATCCACATACTGCCAGCGCACCTGCGGCAGCGTGCCCGCCTGCGCGCCCTGCCCGTCCGCCGGAGCGGGGCCCACCACAAAGGCCTCACGGGCGCGTTGCTCAAAGGCCCGCAGCAGATCCGTGCCGGGAATTTCCAGTGTGGGCTGATCAGCCAGTTCCGCCGGAAGGGGCTCGCGGTATTCCAGCACGATCTTGTCGCGGTCAAAATTGGCCCGCGCCGCAAACTGACGCACCAGCCAGGCCGTGGGCTGACCGCTCTTGTCGGCATCCGCACCGGCAAAAGCCGCAAAGGGGTCACGCGGGCCGCGCACAATGGCGGTACTGACCTGGAAGCCCACGTCGCCCAAAAGCTCTACGCCGGGGTCTACGCTGAAAGGCCGCCGACTCGCGCCGTCCCAGAACCAGCCCTGCGGCACTTCGGCATGGGCCACAATGGCCAGCGGGCCTTGCGGCGCGCCCGCGCCATACACGGCCAGCCAGACCCGCACGGGCAGACCGCCCACCATGTCTGTATCGGCAAGCTGGATGTGCCAGCGCCCATTGCCCAGCAAGGGCAACTGCGCCGCCCGCACGCTGATGGCAGGGCGCGCGGTGGAAATATATGCGCCGTCCAGCACACCGCGCCGCTCCGCCTGGACACAGCCCAGCGCCAGTGCGCCGCACAGGACCGCCCAGCACAGCAAAAACTTTTTCATATGTCCTCCTGGCGGACCTTCTGGCCGCCCTGTCCCAGCATACGGCAAGCCGCCCCCACTGGCAACGGACGGCGCCAAGGCCTGTGGGCGTCATCACGGGTCTGTCTCAAAAAAAAGGATAACGGCCTGCAGAAAACGCTTGCCCCTGTCTTTGGTGTAAACCCGAGCCGGCTTGCCCCCGTCTTTGGTGTAGAGCCACCCGTGTAGCGCTCCGAAGCGCTTGCTGGCCTGATGCAAAAGACGCCGCAGGTTCTGTGCCTGCGGCGTCTTGCTTTTTTTGGTCGGGATGGCGCGATTTGAACGCGCGGCCTCAGCGTCCCGAACGCTGCGCTCTAGCCAAGCTGAGCCACATCCCGTCGAGAAAGGGAACATAAGCAAGTCAGTCCTTTTTTGCAAGCTATTTTTTCGTTTGTAAAATGGAACAGGCTTTAGTAGTATGCACACCACCATCAAGGACGAAATTTCTTGCCAAGCGAGCACAACGACATGATCCGCGTTATTGTGGTGGATGATTCAACCTTTATGCGCCGGGCCATCACCTCTCTGCTGGAACAGGAGCAGGACATCAAGGTGGTGGCCACCGCCCCCGATGGGCAGGCGGCGCTGCAAATTGTCGATGAAGTGGAAGCCGACGTCATGACCCTGGATGTGGAAATGCCCCGGCTGGGTGGGCTGGAAACCTTGCAGAGGCTGATGAAGACCAACCCCATGCCGGTGCTGATGATCAGCTCCCTTACGGAAAGCGGCGCCGAAAGCACCCTGAAGGCCCTGGAATACGGAGCTCTGGACTTCATCCCCAAGATCATGAGCAACGAGCGCGAAGTTTTTGGCGCAGAGCTGCGGCGCAAAGTGCGCGCCCTGGCCCGCAGAAAAGCCATTATCCGGCTCAAATACCGGCGCATCAACCACATCCCGGCGCCGCAGCCCCGCTGGCAGCCTTCGCAGCCTGCGGATTATGTGCAGACCCCCTGCCTGGGCCCGCGCGATCTGGTGGTCATCGGCGTTTCCACAGGAGGGCCGCCGGTGGTGCAAAAAATTCTTTCCTCCTTGCCGGCGGATCTGCCCGCCTGCATTCTGGTGGCCCAGCACATGCCGGCTACCTTTACGGGCCCCTTTGCCAAAAGGCTGGACAACGTCTGCCAGATTGACGTGAGCGAAGCAGTGGACGGCGACAAGTTTAAAATAGGGCACGCCTATGTCTGCCCCGGCGGCAAACATATCGGCATCCGCATGCGCGGCCCCTTGCCGGAGGTTTCCGTAACCGAGGAACCGCGCGACGCCCTGTACAAGCCCACGGTCAACCTGCTTATGGAAACGGCAGGCCGGACCATGGGCCGCCGCACCCTGGGCGTCATGCTTACGGGCATGGGCTCGGACGGTTGCGAAGGCGCACGGGTGCTGCGAGAAAAAGGCGGCTGCCTCATCGCCCAGAATGAGGCCTCCTGTGTGGTCTACGGCATGCCCAAGGCCGTGGTGGACGCCAAACTGGCCAACCTTATCCTGGATGCGGACGACATTGCCAAGGCCATCATTACAACCGTTAAAGGCTGACCCGCACCGCCACAGGACAGAAGTATGAACATGGAAAACCCTCACCCCCAGGCCCAGGAAATCGTGGAGGCCCTCAGCTCCGCAGACAGCGAAACCATTCGGGACGCGGCTTTCAAAGCCGGAGATCTGGGCTTGGAAGAGGCCGTGCCCCAGCTCTGCGAGCTGATCAAAAGCCCCAGTGTGGGCGTGCAGGAGGCCGCGGAATACGCCCTGCGCAAAATCCGGGGGCCACAGGTGGTGGGCGCTCTGCTCCCCCTGCTGCGCAGCGACGAGGCCCCGGTGCGCAATGTGGCTATGGACATACTGCGCGAAATCGGCGTGGACAGCATTGAAAGCATGCAGCCGTACCTTATGGATGAAGACCCGGACCTGCGCATCTTCATCACCGACATTCTGGGCTACTGCCGCACCCACCAGGCCTCGCTGCTGCTGGGGCGCGCCCTGCTCAAAGATCCGGAAGTCAATGTGCGCTATCAGGCGGCCGTGAGTCTAGGCAATCTGGCTTTTCCCGAAGCCGTGGGCGTGCTGGTGCAGGCCATGCACGACGAGGAATGGGTACAGTTTGCCGTGGTGGAGGCTCTGGCCAAAATCCGCGACCACTCCGCCGCCAGCGGGCTCGTCAAACTGCTGCCCCAGGCTTCGCCCCTGGTCAGTTCGGCCATTGTGGACGCCTTGGGCGATATGGGCGACGTCAAGTCCATTCCCCTGCTGTTCGGCTCGCTGGAAAACGTCAGCGTGCCCCTTCGGCACAAAATCGTCAAAGCCATAGTGCAGATTCTGAGCGGCAAGGCCCTTTCCCTGCTGGCAAACAAGGCGCAGGAACGCCTGCGCGCCTACCTTGCCGAGGCCCTGAGCGACAACGACGAAGATGTCCTCATGGCCGCTCTGCAGGGCCTGCGCAGCATCGGCAAAGCGGAAAACACGGCCCCGGTCCTCAGCCTGGCCGTTAGCCTGGACAAAGAACGCCAGCCGGAACTTTATGAAGCCGCCATTGCGGCGCTGGCCGCCATTGGCTACAACGACGCCCTGCGCGACGCCCTGCGCTGTAAAGACGAAAACCGCATTCTGGTGGCCATGGACGCCTGCCGCCTCATCCATGACCATGAGCCGGTAGAAGAGCTCAAACAGGTCTTCTGGCGCGGCAGCCAGGAACTCAAACGCGCCGCCATGACGGAAATCGCCCAGACCGGCGACTGCACGGACACGCCGTTTTTCATGTCCGCCATGGAAGAATCCGACGACGCCGAAGTGCTCAAAAGTGCCCTGGTCTTTTTCGGCAATCAGCACGCCTGCCCGGAAGTGGAGGACGTGGTCTTCAATCAGCTGGACCATCGCTATGTGGATGTACAGGAAATGGCCCTGGAAGCCTGCATCAATCTGCACAGCGCCACCCTCAACCAACGCTTTAAAGAACGTGCGGGCAACGACGACCCCATGCAGCGCATGATGGCCGTCTACGCTCTGGGCCGCTACAGCGTGCGGGAAAATCTGCCCCAGATTTTGGCCGCTCTGGAGGATCCCTCCCCCAGGGTCCGGCAGGTGGCTGTGGAGTCCTTCCAAAATCTGGGAACGGAAGCCGCGACCTTTGTGCCGCAGCTGCTGCCCAGGCTGCACGATGAAGACAAGGACGTGCGGCTGGCCGTAGTGGATCTGCTGGGCCAGATCGGTTCCCCGGACGTCATGCCCCATATTGTGGACGCCCTGAAGGACGCCAACGAATGGGTACGCATCCGGGCCATCGAAGCCCTGGGGCTGCACAAAGCGGCGGAAGCTGTGCCCACCCTGGCCCAGATGCTGGAGGACGCCAGCCCCATGGTGGCCTTCAAGATTATTGAAGCGCTGGGCGCCATCGGCGGCAATGTGGCCTTCAGCGTCCTTCTGGGTATGATGGACCACGAAGATCCGGAAATTCAGCACGCTGCGGCGGAAGCGGTGGCGGCCATACAGGCCCAACAGCAGGAGTAGGTATGTCCCAACCTCCCACATTCCCTCCCAAAAAACTGCCGGGTGAAGTCGACGCCGCCCCCCGTGCGGAAACGCCGGGAACACCGGCCCCCAGCCCCGCACCGCGCTTTCCGGCGTCCGTTGTTCCAGCAGCTCCGGCTCCAACGCCGCAGACGCAGACGGCCCCGACAAGCCGCTTCGGCGCGCCCACAGCGCCCCAGTCCACGACCGGCAGCCGTTTTGGCGCGCCTGCGTCGCCCCAGATGCCCCCAAGCAACCGCTTCGGCGCGCCTGCAACGCCCGCCGGGGGGGGGGCACCATCCTGGCAGCCTGCCCCCCGTCCGACGCCAGGCACGGATCAGGGCCGCAGCCCCCTTCCCGCCGCCGGCCAGACCGCGGCCCCAAGCGCCATGGGCCAACAGCGGCCGTGGCAGTCGCCTGGCGGCCACACGCCCCAGGGCCAAACATTGCCCCGCAGCCCTTTGGGTCAAACATCGCCGCGCACGCCCGCAGCGGCGCAAAGCCCTTTTTCCGGCGGTACGGGACAGCGCTTTACCGGCTTTCCCAAGGCAGACACGGACGTTCGTCCTCCCACATCGCCTCTGGGCGGCGCAACGCGCCCCGCCACGGGTTTTGCGCCCGCCGGTTCGCCCCTGAACAGCCCCACTTCGCCCAGCTCTGCCTTTCGCCCAGCCGGCAGCACACTGCCCGGGACGCCCCGCGCCACCTCCCCCTTTCGCAAAGATTTGCAGATTTCGGATGAAGAATTTCTGCAACTGCGCGATTTTATCTACCTGCAGTGCGGCATTTTTATTGCTGAAAACCGCAAATACCTGGTAGAAAACCGGCTTTCCAACCGCATCAAGGATCTCAACCTCAAAAGTTACGGAGAATATTACAATTATCTGCGCTTTGACGCCAATCGGCGCACAGAACTAAACAAACTTTTTGAGGTGGTCACCACCAACGAAACCAGCTTCTTCCGCAATCCGCCGCAGTTGGAAGTCTTTCAGAAAAACGTGCTGCCCGAAATCCTCGACCGTCAGCGCAAAACAGGGCACAAGCGTCTGCGCATCTGGTCCGCCGGCTGCTCCACGGGCGAAGAGCCGTACACCCTGGCCATCATCCTGCACGAGGTGCTCAAGGGCGAGGTTGCAGCCTGGGACATCAAAATCACGGCCAATGACCTCTCCTCCGCGGTGCTGGCTGCGGCCCGGCGCGGGGTCTATAACGAATACGCTCTGCGTACCACCCCCAAAGAAATAACCGGGGCGTATTTTTCCAAGGAAGGCGCGCTCTACCGCATCAAACCAGAGCTGCAGCGCATGGTCGCCTTTGGTCAGATCAACCTGAACGACAAAGAACAGCTGCGCCGGGTGGAGAAATCCCAAATCGTCTTTTGTCGCAACGTCATTATTTATTTTGACGACGAAATGAAACGTAAGGTCATCAACGCCTTTTACGACAATCTGGAACTCAACGGCGCGCTGCTCATCGGGCATTCCGAATCGCTGCACAACATCAGCCGCGCCTTTCATCTAGAGCACTACAAGGGGACCATCGTTTACCGGAAACTGAGCTGACGCCGCACCATGAACGCAAAAATCCTGGCCGTGGCCAATCAGAAAGGAGGCGTCGGCAAAACCACCACMTCCCTGAACTTGGGCGGAGCCCTGGCGCGACAGGGCAAAAAAGTCCTGTTGCTGGACTTGGACCCGCACGCCTGCGCTACTCTCAATGCGCGCATCTACCCGGAGGACATGGGGCTGAGCCTGCACGACATTTTTCTGGCCAGGGAAGAAGACTGGCCGGTCCTCTGGCCGCAGGTGACCCATGTGGACGCGCTGGAAGGCATGGACGTGGCGCCGGGCAACATACGGCTTTCAGAGCTGGAGGTGGATTTCAGGGAAAGGCGGGGCAAAGGCGGCGTCCTGGCCCGCAGCCTGGCCGAGCAACGCCGGAACTACGATTTTATTGTGCTGGATTGTCCGCCGCATGTGGGCATTCTGCTGGTTAACGCCCTGGTGGCTGCGGATTTGCTTATCATTCCCATCCAGACGGATTTTCTGGCCCTGCACGGTTTGAAGCTGCTTTTCGATACCCTGCACACCCTGCGCCGGGCCCTGGGCAGACCCATCCGTTACCGGGCCGTGCCCACCATGTACGACAAGCGGGCCAAGGCCTGCACCAAGGTGCTGGAGCTTATGCGGAACAAAATGGATGGAGCGCTGTTTTCCACCATCATCGGGGTGGACACGCATTTTCGCGAGGCCAGCGCCCGCGGCTGCACCATTTACGGCGTTGACGCCCATTCCCGCGGGGCACGCGCCTACGAATCCCTGGCGGAAGAAGTGCTCGCCCTATGGTAACCACCACGCCTGAAGAATATTTTGCCGCCCAGACTCTGGATATGCCCCCGGAGGACGCCGAAGCGCCCCTGAATGCTGCAGAACGGGCCTTTGTACAAAAATATCTGGGGGGCGAACTTCTGGAAGCCATGCCCGTGCAGGCTCCACAAACCGCCCTGCCCGGTCTGGGCGGCAGGTCCACTGCGACAGCGCGGGCAAAACAGCCGACGGGCACAGCAGCTCCGGGCACGCCGGAAGCCTTGACCAAAGCCTCTCTGCGTACGCGCCTGGCCGCTGCGGAACAGCTGCAAATGGTTTCCTTTTATGTGCGGGAACAAATTTTTCTGCTGCCCGTACCAATTATTGTGGAGGTACTGCGGCACTTGCCCCTGACCCGGCTGCCCCTGGCACCGGCCTTTGTGGCCGGTGTGGTCAACCTGCGGGGGCGGGTCACGCCGCTGCTGCATCTGGATACGCTGCTCACCCTGAATGCCCAGGGCAGCTACACGCCGCAAAGCTGCATTATTGTCTGCGGCGCGGACGATATGCAGCTGGGGCTTATTGTGGACAAGGTGCACAGCATGTACAGCCTGCGGCAAGCACAGGTTACCTGGAATGCCGAAGCCCTTTTGGGGGCCGGCGCGGAATTTTTATGCGGCATGGCGGAGATTGACGAACGCCTCCACGGCATTGTGGACCCGGAAAGCATTGTAAAAAAGGTTCTGGAAGGCTGATGCTCCGGCCTGTCCGGCCCTGCGGGCTTGCCAGCGGGAGGGAAACCTTTTATCATTCTTTAGTTTTTTTCTAGAGCAATTTCACGTTGAATTTGCTCGGCGACTGCGTGGGCAGGTGCCCGCCACAAAGGCGCGCAGCTTCCTGGCGCGGCACGCGTCGGGTGGGGCAGTATACCGGTTTTGTGCATCCGCATCATCAACATTCAACCGCTCTGGAACAGATTGCCCTTACGCAGAGATGTCCTCAGCGTTTACGGAATGTCCGCCGTGACGCCACAGCGCAGACACGTTGCGCTTGGGCCCCTGTTGCGGGCTTTGCCCGCACGGCCGCCGGAACATTGCAGCGGCAAGCGCGGCGGCAACTCCCCTGAGAAGGGCGCGGCGGCGGAGGTTGCTCCCACGGCTCTTGCGGACGACCGCCGGCAAACAACCGATGACGGGAAACAACATTATGAAAAAACACATCATGGTCGTTGACGACTCCAAAACCATCCGCAACCTGGTGGCCTTTGTGCTTAAAGGCGAGGGCTTCAGGGTCAGCACTGCCGAGGACGGCCTGGATGCCATTGAAAAGCTCTACGGCCTGGACCCTGTTGACCTGATTGTTTCAGACGTCAATATGCCGCGCATGGACGGCTTTACCTTTATTAAGACGATCCGCGCCCAGGACGCCTACAAAGATATTCCCATCATTGTCCTTTCCACCGAGGGGCAGGAAAAAGATATCCAGACCGGCATGAGCCTTGGCGCCAATCTGTATATGGTCAAACCGGCCCAGCCCGAAAAAATGGTCCGCAACATAAAGATGCTGTTGGGTTAGCCGATAAGGAAACCAACAGGTGACCATCCCGGCCGCCGTGGCGTTGCAGACAAGGGTGTGGGTATGAGCCAGGACTTTTTCGATCCGGAACTTTTTGCCGACTTTATTGCGGAAGCCAAAGAACATCTGGAGACCATCGAGCCCAATCTTCTGGAGCTTGAAAAATCCCCGGACAATCTGGCGTTGCTCAATGAAATTTTTAGGCCCATGCACTCCCTCAAGGGCGCATCGGGCTTTCTCGGGCTCAACCGCATCAACCAGATGGCTCACAAGTCCGAAAATATTCTGGATGCTCTGCGCAAAGGCAGCATGGTGGTCACTCCGGCAATCATGGATGTCATTCTGGCCGCCACCGACGCCCTGCGCCAGATGATCGACAATCTGGAGGCCTCCAACGCCGAGGGCGACGTGGCCATTGAACCCATCATGGCCCAGATCGACGCCATAATGGCCGGTGACGCGCCCGAAACCGCCCCCGTCGCGCAGGCGCCGGAACCGTCTGTGCAGGCTGTCCAGGAGCCACAGCCGGACCCCGCTCCCGCGGCGCCCGCAGAGCCGTCCCCCACAGCAGAGGCTGCATCCACAAGCGCCGCAGCCGACCACGGGGAACAGCTCCGGAACCAGGGTCTGAGCGGTAAGGAGTGGGTCGCCACCCTGCCGGCCAAACCCGTTTACGCGCTTACAGCCTTTGGCGAGGGGCACCTCAAAGATTTTATCGATGAATCTTCAGAAATTATTGAAAATCTGAATAACGGTCTTCTGGAACTGGAAGAAAACCCCACCGGCAAAACAGATCTGGTCAACGACCTCTTCCGCTTCTTCCACAATATGAAGGGCAACAGCGGCATCATCGGCTACAACGAGCTCAATGCCCTGACCCACGAGGCCGAAACGCTGCTCAACAACGTGCGGCAAGGCAAAATCACCCCCAGCCATGAGCTCATCGATCTGCTCCTGCTGGTGGTGGACATGATGGAAGCCCTGGTCCAGAAAATCGACGTGAGCAGTGGGCAGGTGACCCCCTTTGAAACCGAACCCGTGGTGCGCCAGCTGCAGGCGGCCCTGGCCGGGGGGCCCGTTGCCCTGCCCGATGAGCTGCTGACAGCCCAGGGCAACGGGCAGGCAGACCCGGAGGCCCCCCCTGCTGAGGAGCCGGAACCGGCAGCACAGGAAGCCGACCACCCAGTGGAAGTGGTGTCGCCCACCATCATCCCGGTAGGCTCCGAGGGTGACGACGCTGAGGCCTTTCGCGTCACCGTGCGCCAGCAGATGGAAATCATCCACGCCGCATTGGAAACCCTGAAAAAAGACGGCACGCACAAGGATTCCATCGACGCCATCTACCGTTGCCTGGTAGCCGTCAAAAACGCCTGCGGCTTCATGGGCCTCACGGACATCAAAGTCTATGCCGAGCGCACCGCCGGCATCGTGGACCAGGGCCGCACCAGCGGCATCGATTTTGGCCTTATGGTAGACCTGCTTTCGCAAGAGGTGGCCATCATTAATGATATGGTGGATAAAGCCCTGGCCGAAGGCAAGGCCGTGCATGTGGATGCGCCGGAAGAACCCGAGACTCCCCCCGTGAGCCCTGCTGCGGCCAAGCCCGCTGCGGCTGCGACCGCTCCGCAGGCAGCCGACCCCACGCCTTCCGCCCCCAAACCCGTTGCGCCCAGGCCGGCGGCGTCCCCTGCGCCCAAACCCGCAGCCGCCAAGCCGGGCGCGCCTGCAGGTAAGGCCGGCGCGCCCGGCGTGCCGGAACACAAAAGTTCTTCCACCATCCGCGTGGATCACGAACGCCTGGACCACCTGATGAACCTCATCGGTGAGCTCATTATCAACCGCAACCGCTACACGCTCATTGCCCGCTCTCTGGAAGACAGCGGGCACGACGTGGACATTTCTCAGGTGGCGCAGAGCCTTTCCGAAACCACCTATGCCATGGCGCGCATTTCCGACGATTTGCAGGATACCATCATGAAGGTGCGCATGGTGCCCGTCTCTTCGGTCTTTTCGCGCTTTCCGCGCCTGGTGCGCGACCTTTCCCGCAAAAGCGGCAAAGAAGTGGACCTGGTTATGGAGGGCGAGGAAACGGAACTGGATAAAAGCGTGGTGGAAGTCATCGGCGATCCCTTGGTCCACCTCATCCGCAATTCCGTGGACCATGGCATTGAGCCTGAAGAAGAACGCGTGGCCGCCGGCAAGCCGCCCCACGGCAAAGTGACCTTGCGGGCCTTCCACAAAGGCAACTCCGTGGCCATTGAAATTGAAGACGACGGCAAGGGCATTGACCCGGCCAAGATGCGCGAAGTGGCCGTACACAAGGGCCTCATGTCCGCTGAAGAGGCYGCCCAGCTGGACGACCGCGAAGCCATTGAGCTTATTTTTGCCCCTGGTTTTTCCTCGGCCGAAAAAATCACCGATATTTCCGGACGCGGCGTGGGCATGGACGTAGTGCGCACCAATATCAAAAACCTCAAAGGCAGTGTGAGCACCCACTCCGAAGTGGGCAAAGGCACCCGCTTTACCCTCAGCCTGCCCCTGACCCTGGCCATTATCGACGCGCTCATGGTCAACGTGTCCGGCCAGATGTACGCCATCCCCCTGGACGCCGTTTCAGAAACCACCAAGATTGAAGCCGTGCGCCTGACCGACGTCAAAGGGCGCAAGGCCGTCACCTTGCGCGGTGAAGTCCTGGGCGTGGTGGAACTGGCCGAAATGTTAGGCCTGCCACGCACAGACCCCTTGCCCGAAGTCCTTGCTGTGGTGGTCATCCATGATAATGATCGCCGCCTGGGCCTGGTGGTGGACCGTCTTCTGGAACGTCAGGAAATCGTCATCAAACCCCTGGGCGCCTACCTGGGCGATCTCAAGGGCATCTCCGGCGCCACCATCATGGGCGACGGTTCCGTCATCCTTATCCTGGACCCGCACGAGGTCTACCTCATGGCCACCTCCAAAGCCGCGTCCATAGCTCCGGGCGGCGCCGAGACGGCCAAACAGCCCGCCCCACGCCCGCAGGCGTAGCTAGAAAGGGCGGCATAGGTTGTTAGAGGAAGGAAATTTGTGAGCACTTTTGTTTTGGCCCGTAACCAGCATTGCGGCCTTTGCCCGTAACGCCCTTCGGTATAACGGCCAGACTGTGGCCAAAAGTTCCCTCCCCCTTCCTTCAAGCCTTTCCTCCCTTCAGGATGTGTGGCAGCCCTGCCAGCACAAAAAAACGGGCAACGGCTTTTACCCCCTTGCCCTTTTCTTTTGTATTTGTCTTTTGTCGGCGCAGCTGCAGCACCCCTTGCAAAAGGCCTCGCCGCGGTTATGCTCCCATTGACACGGCCCAGGGTTTGGGGGCATCTGTGAAAACGCATCGTCGAACTTTCACAATACGCGTCGCCGCCGCCCCCCACCGGGAGCTGCGGGACAGCCCGCGCAAGGTTTTTCTATGAATCTTCAGGACGGCATCATGGTCACGGCCTCCCTGGCCTCCATGGCCGCCGGCGTGGCCCTGCCCGGTCTGGCCGGCCCCCTGGCCGCCATGCCGCGCGCCATGCTCATCTTCATGCTCTACATGAGCTTTTTGGCCGTGGGGCTGGAAGACCTGCACATGCAGCTGCGTACTATGAAAGGCCCGCTCTGCCGCCTCACTGTCTACCGGCTGGTCCTGCTGGCCTTCGTCTGTTTTGCCGTATTTCGGATCTGCATGCCGCAGTTCGCTTTGGGCGCGCTGCTGCTGGGGGCCGCGCCCGTGGGTGTCATGGCGGCAGTCTTTTCGCTGATGCTGGGCGGCAATACGGCTCTTATTCTGGTGGGCAACATTGCCACATCCCTGCTTCTGCCCCTGACCCTGCCGCTGACTCTGTCCTTTACAGACGCGGCTTTGCGGCTGCTCGGCCTTACCCCATTGGCCATGCCGGAGCACCTCCATCTGGGGCGGATGAGCTTTTCTCTGGCTCTGACCATTCTTCTGCCCTTTGCCGCCGCCCACCTCACCCGCGTGCACCTGCACCGCGTGCGCTCCTTCCTTTTGCAGGCGCAGTTCCCCCTGCTTACCGGGGCCGTGGTCATTTCCAACTGCGCCATTTTCAGCAGCTACAGCGGCTTGTTGCGGCAATCCCCGATGCTGATGGTCCAGGCCCTGCTGGCGGCCTGCCTGCTTTGTCTGGTCATGACGCTGATCGCCCTGCCCCTGACGCGCGGCATGTCCAAAGAGCTCAAACTGGCCTTTCTCATTTCCTGCGGCGTCATCAACAACGTGTTGCTGATGATCGTCTGTATAGAATTTTTCAGCGCCACAGAGGCCCTGATGGCCGCAGCCTATCTGGTTCCGCTGTATATTCTGCTATTTTACTACCGCCTGTACAGTGGAAAGGCTGCACAGAGCTGAAAGACACGAGGCGGCTTTACTTTCGGCAACGGTGGGACTACCGTGCGCCATTAATGGGGATTTCACGCAATTCAAGTGCGCGCGAAACATTCTATGGAAATGTGCCATGCTGCAGGCCCTGTTTAATCTTCCGCGCAATGTCTGGCTGCTGGGTTTTATCAGTCTTGTCAACGACAGCGCCAGCGAAATGCTCTATCCGCTTGTCCCCCTTTATCTTACGTCCGTACTAGGCGCGGGATCACGCGCACTGGGACTGATGGAAGGCATAGCCGAGGCCACCGCAAGCCTGCTGAAACTTTTTTCCGGCCTTCTGGTCGACAAAACCGGCAAGACAAAACCCTGGATCGTGTTCGGCTATGGAATTGCCGGGTTTGGCCGGCCGCTTATCGCCCTTGCCACTAACTGGCTGTGGGTTTTGGCCGTACGCTTTGCCGACCGCGTGGGAAAAGGGCTGCGGACTTCGCCCAGAGATACGCTGCTGGCCGCCTGTACCGAAACCGGGCACAGAGGCTTGGCCTTTGGCCTGCATCGGGCCATGGACAACGCGGGGGCAGTTATCGGCCCTTTGGCGGCCTGGGGGCTGCTGGCGTACGGCCTGCCGTTGCGCCAGATTTTTTGCTGGGCTCTTGTTCCGGCCATCATCTGCCTTGGCCTTTCCCTGGGTCTGCGCGAACCTAAAGCAGCTACTCAACAGGTTGCTGCGCCGGGATTTAACTGGAAGCTGCAGGGCCTGCCCCCGGCGTTCAAAAAGTATCTATTTGTGGCCGCGCTTTTTACCATGGGCAATTCGTCCAATATGTTTTTGCTGTTACGAGCCAGCGACCTAGGCGTGCAGGCCGCGTATATTCCGCTGCTCTGGACGACGGTTTCCGCAACAGCCATGATTTTTTCCATACCGCTGACCGCCCTTTCCGACAGGTTGGGGCGCACGGCCATTCTTACCTGCGGCTACATCGCTTACGGACTGTTTTACGTCGGCATGAGCCTTGTGGGCCACAGCCTCCCGGCTTTGTTCGCGCTGTTTGCCTTTTACGGCCTGTTTCTTGGTGCGACCGAGGGGGTGGAAAAAGCCTTGGTGGCGGACCTTGCGCCCCAGGGCATGCGCGGCGCGGCCTTTGGCTGGTTTAATCTGACGGTGGGTTTTTTTCTGCTGCCCGCATCTGTTATTTTCGGAGCCATCTATGCTGCGACAACGCCTGCCTGGGCCTTTCTTTTTTCGGCAGGCTGTTCGTTTGCGGCGGCGCTGTTGCTGGTCTGTCTGGTGCGACCGACAGCCAGGAGCGGTTCCAGAGCGTGACGATGCAACTGTTTTGAAGAGGTATTCATGTTCGGCAATCTGTTGTGCATCAGTGCGGGGGCTTCGGTCGGGGCCATTCTGCGCTGGCTGTTGGGCTTGGGGCTCAACGCCGTGTTTCCCCCCATTCCGTTGGGCACCCTGGCGGCCAACTGCATAGGCGGCTACATCATAGGCCTGGCTACGGCGGTTTTCAGCGCCTTGCCCGGCCTGGATCCCCATTGGCGGCTGCTGGTCATCACGGGTTTTCTGGGCGGGCTCACGACTTTTTCCACCTTTACGGCGGAAGTGGGCGTGCTGCTGCAGGAGCAACGCCTGCTGCTGGCTGCCGTGGCGGCTTTACTGCATTTGGGCGGCGCATTGATCCTGTTTTTTCTGGGATTGGGCACCATAAGCCTGGTCCGCAGTCTGGGAAACTGAGGCCCGCAACGCCGAAAGGCAAAACGCGCGGAGCACACAGGGCGCGGCCGCAATGCGGTCTGCGCGGGGAGGGCACATGCAGGGATATCAGATAGTGTTTTTTACCCAGCAGGAGCGTACGCACGGCGCGCTGAGCATTGCAGAATGGCTGCTGGCCACGGCCAGAGAACTGGGCATCAAGGGGGCCACTGTCAGCGCCGCACAAGGCGGCTACGGCAGGGACGGCGCGTACCGCGCCGCCCACTTTTTTGAAACCGGCGAACAACCCGTGGAAGTGGCTGTAGCTGTGAGCCCCGAACATTGCCGCCTGCTGTTTGAACGGATCAGGGCGGAAAAACTGCAGATATTTTATGTGAAGATCCCGGCGGAATTCGGCCTCACCGGCGCAGAGGACGAAGCCAAAGACGACCGCCGAAACGGATGATGCAGCGCGGTCGCCGGGCATTGCAGGAATGAAGTCCTCGTTCTGTTTACCCGATGGCCGTGCCGTTGTTTTCCAGAGCCCAGTCGTCTTCTACGGGAAGGCCTGCCAGGCAGCGGCGCAGCATGTCCAGCGCGTGGCTGGAGGCCAGCCGCCGGGTGCGTTCCCGCCCCAGGTAGCGCCCTTGGGGGCGCATAACGCGCAACCAGACGTGCTGCGCGTCGCTCAGGGCCACATAGACAAGCCCCGCGGGCTTGGCGGGCGTGCCACCGTCCGGACCGGCCACTCCGGTGATGCCCAGGCCGAAATCCGCACCGTACTCGCGGCGCGCTTGCTGCGCCATGCAGCGGGCCACTTCCGGGCTGACGGCCCCATGGACGCGGAGCATGTCCTCGGGCACGCCCAGCAAGCGCATCTTGGCCGCATTGGCATAGGTCACCAGTCCATAGCCAAAAATCTGTGAGGCCCCCGGCCGGTCCGTAATCCTCTTGGCCAGCAGGCCGCCGGTGCAGGATTCGGCCGTGGCCACAGTTTTGCCCTGACGGATCAGCTCCGCCACCACCACGGCCTCCAGACTTTCCACATTCACCCCATAGACCACGGAGCCCAGTCGGCGGCGCACTTCTTCCACCACCGGCAGCGCCAGGGCGCGGGCGGCGTCAACATCGGGAGCCTTGGCCGTCACCCGCACAAACATTTCACAGTCGCCGGCGTAGGTGGCCGCCGTGGGGTTGGCCTTGTCCGTAAGTTCGGCGATGCGCAGGGCCGCAGCGCCCTCGCCCAGGCCAAAGCTGCGCACCATGAAAGAAGCGATGACCGCCCCGCCCTTGTCGGCCAGGAAGGGCACTACGCTCTGCCGCAGCATGGGCAGCAGTTCTGACGGCGGGCCGGGCAGCATGAGCACCCAGCCTTTCGCCCCTACGGGCACGGCGCAGCCGGGGGCCGTGCCCACGGCATTGGGAAAGGCCGTGGCCCCGAGCGGCAGCAGGGCCTGTTTACGCTGGTTGGACGACATGGGACGGCTGCCGAAATACTCCCGCAGACGGGCCAGGCTGTCGGCGTCTTCCTCCAACGGCACATTCGCCACGCGGGCCACGGTTTCCTTGGTCAGATCGTCGTCCGTGGGGCCCAGCCCGCCGGTAGTGATCACCACCTCGGCGCGGCCCAGGGCCTCGCGCAGGGCGGCCTCCAGGCGCGGGCCGTTGTCGCCCAGGGTCTGCACCTGCAAAAGGTCCACGCCCAGAGCGGAAAGTTCGCGCGCCACATGGGCCGCATCCGCATTGACGGTGTGTCCCAAAAGAAGTTCCGTGCCCACAGAGATGATTTCCGCCCGCATTGTCTGCTCCACAAAGGTTGCGTGCCGTCGGCGCACACGCTTTGCAAAAAGGTTTCGTCAACCGCATGGGCGCGCTCCCGCCCCTTGTCGGCAACTGCGGGCAGTGTAGCGCCGCCGCCAGGCCCGCGCAAGCGCCGTGCCCTTGGGAAAGGTGCTTGACAGAAGCCACAGGATTGGAGCACAATTTCTTATCTTTTTAGTAAGTAATAACCGCCCACACGGCGTATGAGGAACCAGCCATGCCTACCCCCCAGTGGCATTTTGAGACCCTGCAGGTGCACGCCGGGCAGGAGCAGCCCGACCCGGCCACGGGTGCGCGAGCCGTGCCCGTCTATCAGACCACATCCTATGTCTTTGACGATTGCGACCAGGCCGAAGCCCGCTTTAACCTGACGCAAGAAGGCAATATCTACAGCCGGCTGACCAACCCCACGGTGGAGGCTTTTGAGCGGCGCGTGGCGGCCCTGGAGGGTGGCGTGGCCGCCCTGGCCACGGCCAGCGGCGCGGCGGCCGTGAGCTACGCCCTGCAGAATCTGACCAAAGCCGGGGACCACCTGGTGGCCGCCAGGACAATCTACGGCGGCACCTATAGCCTGCTGGCCCACACGCTGCCCGCCTGGGGCATCGCCACCAGCTTTGCAGACCCGGACAGGCCCGCGACCTTTGTCCAGGCCTTGCGCCCCAATACTAAGGCCATTTTTGTGGAAAGTATGGGCAACCCCCACAGCAACATTCCGGACCTGGAAGGCCTGGCCGAGCTGGCCCACACGCACGGCATCCCGCTGGTGGTGGACAATACTTTTGCCACGCCCTGGCTGTTGCGTCCTCTGGAACACGGGGCAGACATTGTGGTCCATTCGGCCACCAAATTCCTTGGAGGGCACGGCGTGGCGCTGGGCGGCGTCATTGTAGACGGCGGGCGCTTTGACTGGCAGGCTTCGGGGCGCTTTCCCCAGTTTTGCGCGCCAGACCCGGCCTACCATGGTCTGAGTTTCTGCAAGGCCGCCGGAGCGGCCGCCTTTGCCGTGCGGGCCAGGGCCATTTTGCTGCGCGATCTGGGCGCCTGTCTTGCGCCCCTGCACGCCTTTTTACTCCTGCAGGGGCTGGAAACCTTGTCTCTGCGGGTGGACCGGCATGTGGAAAACGCTCTGGCCGTGGTGGATTTTCTGGCCGGACATCCCCGCGTGGAGCGCGTCAACCATCCATCCTTGCCGGGAAGCCCCAGCTACAATCTGTACCATCGCTATTTTCCTAAAGGGGGCGGCTCCATCTTCACTTTTGAGGTCAAGGGCGACGCTGCCGCAGCCCGCGCCTGCATTGATCGTCTGCGCGTCTTCTCCCTGCTGGCCAACGTGGCCGATGCCAAATCCTTAGTCATCCACCCGGCTTCCACCACCCATGCGCAGATGACGGCGGCGGAGCAGGCAGAGGCAGGCATCCTGCCCAATACGATACGGCTTTCCATCGGCATTGAGCACAAGGACGATTTGCTGGCGGATCTGGACCAGGCCCTGCGCGGCGTATAGCGCATTACGCCCTGAAATGCTCCGGATTCTGCCGTACTTTTGCAGAGGGCGTCCACATAAGCAATCCGCTCCAGGAAGGCCGCACAAGAGCATTGTATTTTGTCGCGGCATTGCATACAAGAAGCCTGCTCTCCGGAGTGGGCTTCTTGCCGTCCCGAGGGCCTGTGCTCCAGACCATTTTTGTGGGGGGGGGACATCATGGGCAAATTTTTCGCAGCGGCAGCGCTTTTACTGCTTCTGGCCGCGTCTGCGTCCGCTGAAGAAGTGACTACCAGATATTTTACAGCTGACATTCCAGATAGTTGGAGGGTGGTGATGGCCCCCACAGAAAGCCAGGGCACCACCACGGCCATCTTTACCAACGCCGCCGGCACCACGACCGTGCGCTTTGTCGTTGGTCCCACCGGCGGAGCCGACGCCAAAACCATTGCCGCCCTGTTCGCGGACCAGTTCAAAGCGCCCAAGCCGCCCACAGAACGCAACGGGCAGTACGGCTTTGCCTTCACGGAACAAAAAGCGCCTGGTCAGGCCTGGGTGGCCACGTCCGGCGATGTATTCATGGTCACGACCTTTACCGGCGACCGCAAAACCGGTCTGGCCTTTGTGCGCCGCTACATCAAAAGTCAGGACTACGCGGACCTGCTGCCCCGTTAGCAGCTGACCGCGCTGCCGCGCCTTTTTCCAGAACCGCGCGCGGCCCCGGCACGTTCCCGGCCCGTCACAGCCATGCGCCATCCTCCGCTGCAAGCCCCTCTCCTCTGGCAGACCTTTCTGGCCTTCTGGGTGGCGGGGCTGCTGGCGGCGGTCTGGCCCTGGCCTGCGCTGTGCTGCCTTTTGGTCCTTGTTGTGGCGGATGCCCGTTTGTGGCGGCCAACCCGCCTGGCCACGGGGATGTTTTTGCTGCTGGCGGGCTTTTGTGTGGCCCATGTCCAGCTGTACGGCAGCTTTCGGCCTCTGACCCACAGCTATACAGCCGCCTCGCCATCCTGGCTTGCCGCCGGGCAAACGCCCCGACTGTGCGGCCGGGTGCGGGACGTGCAGGGCCTGCCGGACAAGCGTCTGCGTCTGCTGCTGGCGGACGTGCGGTCAATCGATACGGCGACCAGTTCTCCCGCATCCGCTGCAAGCGCCCCTTTGTCCGACCTGACCGCCTGGACCTGGGAGGAGCCGAGCTTTGCCCCCTTGCCGGGGCAGACCGTCTGCCTCAGCCGACGGCCCCTGCCTGTGCGGGGTTTTATCAATCCCGGCCTGACGGACTGGGGCCTGTGGTGGGCGGCCCAGGGCGTGCGTTGGCGACTGTGGAGCCGGGGGACGGGCCACAACCCGGAACTGCTTGGCGAACCCACGCTTTCAGCCCGCTGGCGTGAGAATCTGCGTCAGGACTTTTGCACGGCGCTGGGCCTGCCCGACGGCGCGCGCCGTACGCAGGCGGCACTTTCGTCCAATGGCCGCCCGCAGGGGCGCGGCCCCTCTACACCGTTCAATCCTGACAGCCGTGACGCCGACGCCGCCGTTCCGCAGGGCAAGGCCATCCTGCTGGCGCTGCTGTTCGGCGACCGCCGCTATCTCACGCAGGATACCCTGGACAATTTTTCCGCCGCCACCCTGACCCACAGCCTGGCCCTTTCTGGCCAGCATCTGGCCGTGGCCGGTCTGGTGGGGCTGCTCTGCGTGCTGGCGGCGGCCCGCCTGCGTCCTGGCCTGTACTTACGCCAGCCGCGCGCCGTACTGACCTTGCTGGCCAGCCTGCCGCCGGCACTGGCCTATCTGTGGCTGGGCAATGCGCCGCCTTCTCTGCTGCGGGCGGCGGTCATGCTCCTGGCCCTGGCCTTCTGGCTGCTGCGCGGGCGCGTCTGCACAACGCTGGACGCCCTCTGCGCCGCCCTGCTCTGCATTACTCTGGCTGCGCCTCTGAGCGTCTTTGATACGGGCCTGCAGCTTTCCGTGCTCTGTGTGGCCGCCATAGGCATGGGCTTGCCCTGGCTGCGCGTCCTGCTGCCGAAAAGGCCCGCACCCCACAAATCCCCAGGGCAGTGGAGCCTTTTTCGGCGGGCAGTGCGGCCGCTGGCGCAGATTTTTCTTGTTTCTCTGGGCATACAGGTAGCCTTGCTGCCCCTCAACATCCTGCTCTTCGGCAATGCGGGCCAGTGGTTCGCCCTCAACGTGTTCTGGCTGCCCGTGGCGGATCTGCTGGTCTTGCCCGCCGCCGTGGCGGGCCTGGGGCTGGCCGCCCTGGGGGCCGTGGACGCCGCCGGTCTGGTGCTGTACCTGGCAACCCTGCCCTGCACTGTTCTGGCGGACGGTCTGGACTGGCTTGCCAGTGCCGGGCTGCTGCGTAATCCGACACTGCTGCGCCCCCATTGGACAGCCCTCCCCGCCTTTGCCGCCCTGCTCACGGCCCTGGCCTACAAGGCCGGACGCCCATCGTTTTCTCCGGCAGCGCGTCGCCTGCTGGCGCTGGGGGCGGTTCTGCTCTGTGCAGGACCGCTGCTGCGGCTGCAGGCCCGCACGACGCCGGACGTGACACTGCAGGTGCTGGACGTGGGCCAGGGTGAGGCGCTGGTCCTACGCCTGCCCGGACACGTGCGCCTGCTTCTGGACGGCGGGGGCGGCTTTTCCCCCCGATTTGACCCCGGCAAGGCTTTGGTCGCGCCGGCTTTGACAACCAACGATGCGCCGCGTCTGGCGGCCGTGTGCAACAGCCACCCCGATCTGGACCACATGGGCGGCCTTATCCACGTGCTGCAGGCGCTGGACGTGCCCTTGCTGCTGGACAACGGCCAGGACAACAAAGGGGCGCGCGGCGCGCTCTGGCGCGCTGCCAGGCTGGCCCACCAGGCCCGCGCTCTGGCCGACGGCGACGTACTGCTGCTGGGCGACCCCGCCCTGGACCTGCGGCTGGAAATCCTGCACCCGCCGCGCCCGGCTGCCGGCACGGCGGGCACAACAAAAAAAGCAGCGCTGGCTGACGAAAGCGACACCGCTTTTCAGAGCGGCAATAACGCTTCGGTGGTGGCCCGGCTCACCTGCCGGGGACAAGGTCTGGCCCTGTTTACGGGCGATGCGGAAAAACCCGTGCTGCGCCGACTGCTGCGCGCGGGCCGGGACCTGCGGGCAGCGGTGCTCGTGGCCCCGCACCACGGATCAGACAACAGCTTTCTGGCTGCGTTCTATCGGGCGGTGCGGCCCCGGCTGGTGCTGGCCGCTTGCGGCTTTGAAAATCGCTACGGCTATCCGGGACGGCGGCTGCGCGCCTGGCTGCAGCATGAAGCAATTCCCTTGCTGGACACAGGCCGCCACGGCGCCCTTACCGTTACCTGGCCCCGGCGGGGCCCAGGATTCGCGCCGCCTGTGGCAAGCGCCGCCCTGCCCTACGCCCCAGAAGTGTCGTACCGCTAACGTCTATTCCTGTTGAAAAAATTTTCTTGGGGCATTTCAGCTTTGCAATGCCCCGGCGGTTGCCTGAACAGCCGTTCGCCGTGGAGGCGCACACGCAGCTTCAGCCCCGTTACGATGCAGGAGCTTGGCCCGTTACGACGCAGGGAGTTACAAGCAAAGGCAGCAGAACTAGCTGTGGATGCAGGCAGTATAACTATTTATTTGCACTGTTAGAGCATTTAACACTTGAAATGCTCGCTTACGGTAGGCAAAAGCCTGCCTTCTCGCATTTCGTGGCAAGGATTTTCAAGAAAATCCTTACAGAGCAGTTAGCTCATTTCATTCGCTAACTGCTCTAGCATTGGGGCGAACGTGTCTTTATCTTTTGTGATATATATTTTAAAAGGTAATATGCTCTAAAGAAACAGCCATCGTCAGGGGTGAAGCATTCCGTTTCTACCTGTTGCAGTGGCTCAACGCATCCACAACTCCCCCACCATAACGTCCCTCTATTCTTCCACGCGCGGCTCGCCGCTGGCGGGAAGCGTGCCGTGGCGAATGAAGTAGTCCACCAGGCCGAAGACAGTTTCATTGCCGCAAAAACGGCCCGTGGCAATGGCGGCCCGATAGGCGGGAAGATTGGCTTCAAAGCGGCGCAGCAGGTCGGGCTTGAGGGTGAGCATGTCCGCCTGCATGCCGTAGCCCAGACGTTCGATATAGAGCGCGTTGAAGCGTTGTTCAACCATCGCTTTAAGGGGCAGGGTCAGGATAGGCTTGCCCAGGTGCAGGGCTTCGCCCATAAGGGTATGGCCGCCGCCCTGGATGACGTAGGCGCAGCCTTCCAGCAGGCGCAAAAAGCCTTCTTCGCTTTTGCGCATGAAGACCACATTACCTTCACGGCCTTCGGTACGGTCGTAGCCGTAGACATAGCAGATTCTGTCGGTAGCCGCGCGCAGAAAATCCACCAGAGCGCGGTGGGTGGAATTGCTTTGGTAGACCAGCACATGGCCCGCGTCGTGGGGCTGTAGGGCCAGCACGCTGTCCCGCAGGATGGGCGGGGCAATGCGGGCCTTGTAGCGCGGCAGTACCGGCGGGGCGTAGAAGGAAATGATCAGATTTTCCGCCGTGGGGCGAAAGAGGTAGCGGGGGGTGAGGCCCTGGATGGCGGCGTCCCACCACATGTCGCGGGGCAGGTCGTGGCGGCAGCAGGTAATGACGTGCTGGTGGTCCAGGGTCAGACATGGCAGACCTGCGCGCTCCGCCGCGCGGGGCACGAAATATTCCAGGTCCGTCATGCACACGTCGGGGCGGAACTGGTCAATAAGGCGCGAAACCTCGTCGATGTACCGCTGTCTGTGCCAGAGCAGGGGCAGGGCCCGGCGTACGGTGGCAGGCAGGTCTACCCGGTAGTTTTTAAAGACCGTTCCCAGGTTGGGGATGCGACATACGGGAAATTCCGGCTCCAGCACCTTGGGCGCGTCGTCGTTGGCCACAAACAGAAACTGGTGCCGCCCCAGGCGGCGCGCAATGGTGAGTCCGCGCATGGCGTGGCCGTGGCCGGTGCCGTGAATGCCGTAAAGTACGCGCATGGTGCTCCTTTGCCGCGTTGTGGCGGCGCGGCAGAGCCTACCAACGGGCATGGGCCGGCGTCAACGCGCCCGGCGACCGGGAGCGGCATTTTTTGAACTGCCCCTTGTTCTGTATGCGTCCGCAGGGACGCGCCGTTCAGCCTTTGACTCCCCCGAAGGGACCGCCCCGCCTTCTGCTCCGCCCACCAGCGTAAAAAGAGCCAGCGCGGCCAGCACAATGCCGCCGCCCGCCACGGTGGCTCCGTCCGGCAGCCCGCCGGTCACGCCATAGTCCAGCAGCAGCGCCAGAAAGGGCGTCAAAAACATATAGTTGGTCACAAGGCTGGTGCGCGGCGTTATGGCCAGAGCCCGGCTCCAGCACAAATAGGCAGCAGCACTGGGAAAGACGCCCAGAAAACCGGCCAGGGCCAGCGCGCCCGGCGTTGCGGCGCGCACCTCGCGCAGGGTTTCCGGCACAAAGAACAGCAGCATGGCCGTGCCCGCAAAAAAGCTCCAGGCCGTGATCTGCACGGCGCTGTAAAAGGGCGCGAGGCCGCGCTGCAGGATATTGTACACGCTTAACAGCAGGGCTGCCAGCAAAACCCAGGCAATGCCGGGGGCCAGCACAAGGCTGCGGCCCCCGCCGTTCATGACCACAACGCCGCTGAACGCCAGGGCTAGGGCGCACCAGCGCAGGGCGTGCAACCTTTCGTCGAAAATCAGGCGGGCCAGCACGGCGGTGATGATGGGCGTTGTGGCAATGACAATGCAGTTGGTGGTGGGATTCAGGGTTACGGACCCCAGATTGAAGGTCAGCGTATAGAGCGCGAAGCCGCACAGGCCGGAAAGCGCAAGCAACGGCAGATGCCGGAGGCGCGGACGGGCCACGCCCCCCGCCGCGGCCAGGGCCGCAAAAAGCAGCGCCGCCACGCCGCAGCGCAGCAGGCTCAGCACGCCCGGAGAAAAATATGCCAAAGCCAGTTTGGTAAAAACATAGGCGCTAGACCACAGAACAACCGTCACCAGCGCATAAAGCTGGCTGCACGCCGCAACACCCATGCTCCCTCCGTTGCCGTACCATAAAAATCCGCTGTCCCCACAAGGCAAAAGCCGGTGGGCGTTCACTCTGGGGCATGCCTGCGCCGACATGCCCCGGCGGCTGCGGAAGCAGACGCCCGCCGCAACGGCGTAAGCGCAGATATGCGTCCCGGTAAGCGCCAAGGCGCGCATACCGTAACCTTGCAGTACACATTGCCGCGGCCCTGGCCGTCCGGCGCCCTCCCCTTACGGGGCTTCCTTCTCCCGACGGTCGGCCCCCCGCATGGCCGCATCTGCCTGCAGCAGCGTCGCCGCATTGGCCAGAATATGCCTGTTGGACGCGCTTAGGGCTTCGGAAACGCGCTCCAGCATGCGAACAAACAGGGCCAGTTCGGTTTCGGAACAGGCTTTAAGCCGCGTCCACAGCATATCCTCGGCCAGAGCGTGCAACGTCTGGTGGATGCGCGCCGCGTGCCACCCCTTGGGGGTCAGGGTGTAGTGCCGGCTTTTCCTGTCGCCGGGAAGCGTGCGCGTCTGGATAAAACCGGCCACCTGCAACCGGGCGGCCATTTTGGAAACGCCGCCGCGGGTCATCCTCAGTTTTCTGGCGGCCGTCGCGCCGTTGACCGCCCCTTCCGCGGCAATGAGGGCCAGAAAGTGCAGTTCCGTAAGGATCAGGCCGCCCAGGCCCTCTTCCACCAGGGTAAAGCCCACTTTGTCAAAAAGGCCGTCCACCTCTTCCATGCGTTGCACAAGGCTGAAAATGCCCGCCATAACCTGCGGCTTCAAAGTGTCTTTTTCCGGCATACGCTCCGCCTTTGCTGGGTACGCCAGCGTAACAGACTTTTGTTGACAAGGAAACAAAATATAGATAGTTTCCCAGGAAACAAAAGGAGAGCGCCATGCTTCTGGACCTCAGCCTTCCCTTACGGCCGGAAAATTTCTGCAGTCTGGCCCCCACGCGCGCTGCCGCACTGCACGTGCCCCTGGAGCGTTTCGGGCATCTGGGCACACACCTTGATCTTATGGGACAGACGTGGCCGCAAGCCAATTTTTTGCGGCAGGGCCGGGTGTTTGATCTGCGCCATGTGCGCGGCAGGGATGTGGGTGTAGGGGATCTGCCGTGCGCGGACATTGCCCCCGGCACGTTCATTTTTCTGCGTACCGGCGTGCTGGAAGCGTTCGCCTACGGCAGCGAGGCCTATGCGCACGCGCCCGTGCAGCTTTCATGGAACCTGCTGGAAGCCTTGACGCACCGCAGGGTTGCCATGATTGGTGTGGACTGCGCCGGCGTTCGCTTGCCGGCTGAACACAAGAAAGCCGATGACTTTTGCGCCGCAGCGGGAACCTTCGTGGTGGAAAACGTCTATAACCTTGCCGCCCTGTGCGACGCCGCCGGCGCGGCGACCTTTGCCGTCAGGACCTTTCCTCTGCGCCTTGAGGAGAGCACAGGGCTGCCCTGCCGCATTATGGCGGAACTTCCGTATGCCTGAAGCACTATGCCCGTAACACGCATGGCGCGGAGCCCTTTATCCCGCGCCTTTCTCTGGCCACAGGCGGCAAAAAAAGGCATTACCGGTCCGCCACCCCCGGACGGCTGCAAACAACTCTTTCCTGTACCGTAGTTCCCAAAACTTCTGTTTTGCTTTACCCTGTCAGGAAGCCTGCCCGGCCGGAAGCGGCAGCGCTGAGCCGCGTCCCCCAGGCCGCCCAGGGCCTGCAGTGCGCCAAAGCCGCCGCCTGCTGGCCTTGCTGCGGCGCGCCGTGCCCGAACTGTCAGGGCATCCACCCAACTCCGCGTCAGCGCGGCCTTTTCCTCCTGCGGGCGCGTCTTGACGCCCGGCAAAGCGTTCTCTACCATGTGGGTGCATAAGAGGGCATTTCTATGGATGTTTTTGCGGCAGCGGCGGCCCCGACGGGGCCGGTCTGCAATACGGGGCCGGTCCGCAACGTGGTCATTCCCGTGTTCAACCGGCCGACGGCCACCTGCGCGACCATCGAGGCCCTGAACCACACAACGCGGGACGTGCCCTTTTGCATTACGGTGGTGGACAACGGCAGCGAACCTGACCTGGTGCGCAGCCTGCAGCACTGGCGGGAAGAAGGCCGCATTGACCATCTTTTTCTGCTGCCGCGCAATATGGGCGTGGCCTGCGCCGCCAATGTGGGCTGGGAACTGGTGGACGCCCCCTTGTACATGAAACGGGACAACGCTACGGCCATGGCCCGCCGACACTGGCTGCGCGACCTGCTGGCCCTTTGGCGGCACGGGCGGCAGCCCTCCACCCTGGGCGGGGCCTTTAACCGCGAAATGTTGCGCAGACACCCCGGCGGCATGGTTACGCCGGGAGGCGAACTGGGCTGCTGCGCAGACAACCTGCCGGGCCAGGCCGTGTTTATCCCCCGTGCAGTGGCGGATACGTTGGGCTTCTGGAATGAAGAATACGGCCTACATGGCGGCGAGGACGGCGACTACGGCCTGCGCATGCGCTGCGCGGGGCTGCCGCCGTTGTCAGCGCCCGCTTTCGGGCGCACCTTCTGCATTTTAGCCTCAATCAGGAAGAGCGCGCCCTCATGGACGCCCTGCTGCCCTGACACGGCCAGCGGGCATAACACATTTTGCAGACAGTATGGGAAAAAGCATGAACATCAGCCAAATCCGTCTGGGCTTGGGCCGCGTAAAATCCAGCTGTGCGCGCCGCGACCTGGAACGCGCTCTGGACCTGGCCATTGCCGCGCTGGATGCGCTGGGCGGGCAAACGCCGCCGACGGATCTGCGCGGCGACATCCGCAACGCCGTCGCCAGCCTGGCCGCGGACCCGGACATCAGGGCCCACGCCCCTGCCCCTCTGGCCTATCAGCCCGGCATGGAACAGGACTTGGCCCGCAGTCTGCGCCAGGTGCGGGACGGCCTGAAAAACGCCCAGGAACAGGAAGATTATGCGGCAACCCTGCAGCGCAAGCAACAGCTGGACCGCTGGTTCAAGGACGGCAAGGCCTTTCTGGCCCAAGGCAAGCCCTCAGAGGCCGACGCCTGTTTTGCCGAAGCCCTGCGCCATTACCGGGATGAAACGGCCCTGTTCGGCATGATGGCCAAAGCCATGATGGAGGCCGGCGAATATGTGCGCGCCCTGGGGCACATCCGCGCCGGACTGAAGGCAAACCCGGGCAACGCCGCTCTGGCCGATCTGGCCGAAGCGTGCGCCAGCTTGCGTCAGCAGGGGAAATAGCCGCGTACAGGCGGTACAATCGCCCTTGCGCGGCTTTGCCCTAAAGCAGATTACCTTTGGGAATACGTATTCTCAAAGTTTACGGCACACTCGTTCCAGCGCTTAACCGCGCAAATAACTTGTGTTTGCGCCTCCACGGCGGGCGCCTGCTTACGCAACCGCCAGGGCATTTCAACGTTGAAGTGCCCCAGGGGGTTGCCTGCCACTGTTTTCTACGCGCCACATTGCGCAGTGTGGCAAGGGGCCTCTATGGCATATTTTTCCAATATCAATGCGGAACTTCTGGAAAAAATCCCTGTCACCAGCGGGAGTGTTCTGGAGATCGGCTGTGCTGAAGGTCAATTCGGGGCGGCTTTCCTGGCGCGGCATCCGGAAGCCGTGTATGTGGGGGTGGAACTACTGCCGGAGGTGGCGGCAAAGGCTGCCCAACGCCTGCCCACGGTGCTCTCGGGCAGCATTGAAGACGACGACGTTTTGGCGGCGGTGACCGCAGCGGCTCCGCCAGACGGCTTTGCCGTGCTGGTTCTGGGGAATGTGCTTGAACATCTGCGCGACCCCTGGCGTGCCCTGACCCGCCTGCGCGCTCTGCTGCGGCCGGATGGCCTGTGCGCAGCCTGCATCCCCAATGTGGCGCACTGGTCCGTGGTCCTGCCGCTGTTGCAGGGCAAATGGGAATATGCGGAAAACGGCCTGCTGGACCGCACGCACCTGCGTTTTTTTACCCTGGAATCTATGCGCGAACTGTTCAGAAAGGCAGGCTTTGCAGCCCTGGAGGCCAGTCCTCGCGTGCTCTGGCCAGAAAAGACCGCACCGCCCCTGCAGGCCCTGACCAAGGCCGCCGCAAGCCTGGGCATTGACGCCGCCACAGTGCAGCGCAATGCGGCCCCCTACCAATGGCTGCTGCGGGCCTTTGCCGGGCAGCTCCCCACGCCTTTGAGCGTGGCCGCCCTGGGGTTGCGCGAACAAGGCGGCGTAACCCGCGCGCGGGTGGACGCGCCCCTCACCGCCCTGGCTACCCGGCCCGGCGTGCGGGTGGCCTATGGTCACGCCAGCCTGGAACTGCCCACGGATATGCCGCCCGGCGTTTATATCTTTCACCGCTACTTTCTGCATGAGGCGGGAATGCAGCGCAAGCTGGAAGACCTTGTGGCCGCCGGCTGGGCAGTCGTTTCGGAAATTGACGACGACCCGCACCACTGGCCCCAGTATGTGGACTCGGATTTTTACGCCTTTCGGGCGGTGCACGCGGTCACCTGCAGCACCCCCCTGCTGGCGGACATGCTGCGTCCTTTCAATCCCAACGTTTTTGTGCTGCCCAATGCCGTGTCGCGGCTGGAGCCTTTTGCCCGGGCCACCCCCAAGGACGGCACACGCTGCAAAATCTTTTTCGGGGCCTTTAACCGTCAGGAAGACTGGGCCGCCATGGCCCCCACGCTCTACCCCGCCTTGCACGATCTGGGCGACGCCGTGGAGCTGGTTGTGGTCAATGACCGGGATATTTTTGACGCCGTACCCGCCGGCATTGCCAGGACCTTCCACCCTCGCCTGCGGCACGGGGACTACATGCGGGTGCTGGCGGGCTGTGATTTGGCCTTGCTGCCCCTCAACGATACCCCCTTCAATAACTTCAAGTCTGACTTGAAGTTTGTGGAATGCTGCGCCGCAGGGGTCGTGCCCGTCTGCTCCCCTGTGGTCTATGATTCTCGCCCGGAACACCGGGAAATCGGCGTTTTTGTCCCGCCTGGGGGCAACTGGGGCAAGGCCGTGCACAACCTCTGCCGCGATCCGGACGAACTGCTTGCCCGCCGGCAACGCGGCCTGACCTATGTGGCCCACCAGCGCATGTTCCACCACCAGACCGCTGCGCGCGAGGCTCTCTACCGCCACCTGGCGCAGACCCGTCCCCAGCTGGAGGCCCAACGCCGCGCCCGGCTGGCGGCATGGAAAGAGGCCTGAGGAAAAAAAGACGCCGTAGGATCGAACAAGAAGGGACTTATTTTTTTACAGTATGACGGGGAGCATGTTTGGGCCACGCGGACGCGGCATAAGGCCGCAATCAGGCCCGCCGCGCCGCCGCCCTGCCCGCCAGCACTCCGCTGGCCCAGGCCCAGTGCAGGTTATAGCCGCCGAGCAGCCCCGTAACGTCCAGCACTTCCCCCACCATATACAGGCCCGGCACGTGTCGGCTTTGCAGGGTCTGCGGGTCCAGGCCCGCAAGCGCCACGCCCCCGGCGCAAACTTCGGCCTGTTTCAGCCCGGCCAGCCCCACAGGCCACAGCGTATGGGCGTGCACCGCCGCGTCCAGGGCCTGCCGTGCGGCGCGCGAAAGTTCAGCAATCTTGCGGCGCGCCAGCTCCGGCGGCAGCAAAACGTCGGCCAAACGCTGGGGCATGTGGCGGCAGAGCAGCCCCCGCGGGGTCTGCGCGCCTGCCCCCGGCGCGTCCAGCAGGGTCGCCAGACGTGCCCTGGGCAGAAAATCCAGCCGGATGTCCTGTCCTTCCTCCCAGAACAACGAAGCCTTGAGCGCCGCCGGACCGCTCAACCCCGTATGCGTGCAGAGCAGATCGTCTTCAAAAACATGTTCCTGCTGTGAGCCGCACATGGGTAGCGTCAGGCGCACAGGCAGGCTCAGACCGGCCAGCCCAGGCAAGGGAGAATCCGGCCCCAGCAAAAAGGGGGTCAGAGCCGGACGGGGCGGCACAATGGCGTGGCCCAGCGCCGCAGCCAGGCTGTAGCCCAAGCCGCAACCGCCCACCTTGGGCGCGGCCGGACTGCCCGCCGCCAGGACCACAGCCCCGGCCCGCAGTTCGCCCTGCGGCGTAGTTACAACAAAACCCTGTGGCGTGACGCGCACGCCGCTCACCGGCGTACGGCAGAGCAGACGGCAGCCCCGCGCTTGACAATCCGCCGTCAGAGCGGCCACAAGACGCTGCGCCGGTGCCTTGAGGAAGAGCCGCCCCTGGGCGCGTTCCTCAAAGGGCAGGCCCCAGGCGCGCACCAGATGCAGCAGCCGTTCCGGCGTAAAGGCCCGCAGAGCCGACACGCAGAAAACGCCCTCCGCATCACCACAACGGTAGTCCTGCGGACGTATGGACAGATTGCTGAAATTGGCCTTACCGCCGCCGCAGACGGCAAGTTTGCGGCCAGGAGCGGCGTTGCGCTCCAGCAGGGTCACGCGCAGGCCTCGCCCGGCGGCCTCCCGCGCGCACATAAGCCCGGCGGCTCCGGCCCCCACCACCAGCAGGTCCGCAGCCTGCGGCGCGTCCGCCTGCGGGTTTGACAGGCCGCGCGGCGCGGCGCTATGGGGAAAAAAAGCAGTCATGCGGCCACGGTATACGAGGCCGCCCCTGCTGCCAAGTCCCCCTGCCGAGGTTTGCATGCCCATTATCGCCTCCAGCTATGTTGCGCCCTTGCACCTGCGCAACGGCCACGTCAACACGGTCTGGCCCGTGCTTTTCCGTCCGCACCCCACCCTGGCGGCGGGGGTGCGGCGCGTTCGCCTGGACACGCCCGACCATGATTTTCTGGATCTGGACCTGCACCCTTCTCTGGGGCCGGACGGTCGGGAATGCCCCTTTGGGCAGGGGCGCGGCGTGGCAATCCTCTCGCACGGGCTGGAGGGCAACAGCCGCCGCAAGTATGTGCTGGGCATGACCAACATGCTGCGGGCCGAAGGCTTTGACTGCCTGGCCTGGAACATGCGCTCCTGCTCCGGCGTGTCCAACCGTACCAGCCGCCTGTACCATATGGGGGAAATTGAAGACCTGGGCACGGTGGTCCGCTATGCCGAAGGCTTTGACCGCCCCTTGCTGCTGGCGGGCTTCAGCATGGGGGGCAACCAGATTTGCCGCTACCTGGGTCGCGGCCCGGTTTCGCCCCTGCTGCGGCTGGCGGTGGCCGTGTCCGTCCCCTGCGATCTGCCCGCTGCGGCCCCGGTCATGGACGGCCCGGCCTGCCGCCTGTATATGTGGTATTTTTTGCGGACCCTGCGCCAAAAGGTGCGGGAAAAAGCAACCCGTTTTCCGGGCTATCCTTCCGTGGAGGGCCTGGAGCGCATCCGGACCTTTGCGGCCTTTGACCAGCGCTTTACGGCCCCCACTTTCGGCTTTGCCTCGGCTCGGGACTACTGGGAGAAAAACGCCGTTTTGCCCGATCTGCCGCGCATCGCCGTGCCCACCTTGCTCCTGCTGGCAGCGGACGACCCCTTTTGCGCGCCCTCCTGCTACCCGTGGGAGACCGCCCGGCACAATCCCAACCTCTATCTGGAGGTGGCCCCCCACGGGGGGCATGTGGGCTTTGTGCAGGCGGGCCCCCTCTACTACAGCGAGGCACGGGCGCAGGACTTTGTGCGCCGACTGTGGCCGGTGCGGGACTAACGCTCAGTCATCCGCCCGCAGGGCGGCAATGAGCTTTTCCAGATCCTGCGCCTGCCGGGCCAGCTCGGTGATCGCCGTGGCGCACTGGGCCATAGCCTGGTCCGTTTCTGTGGCGATGCCGCTGATGGCGCTGATGGCTCGATTGATTTCCTCTGAAGAGGCGGACTGCTGCTCCGCTGCGGCAGCTATGGAGTGGACCTGATCCCCGGCCATGCCCACCAGGCTCAGGATTTCTTCCATGGCCTCGCCGGAATGTCTGGCCATGCCCGTGGCCTCCGTCACGCGGGCCACGGCGTTTTCCATCTGGCTTACGGCGTCGGTGGTGCCGCTTTGGATGCCGCCGATGGCCTGGCGCACCTCGGTGGTGGCATGGGCTGTTTTTTCCGCCAGTTTGCGCACTTCATCGGCCACCACGGCAAAGCCGCGTCCGGCCTCGCCGGCCCGCGCCGCCTCAATGGCCGCATTAAGCGCCAGCAGGTTGGTCTGGTCTGCAATATCCGAAATCACGCCCATGATGGTCCCGATATCCCGGGCCTGTTCGCCCAGATGCTGCATAATCTCCGTCAGTCGGCCGGACTCGTCCCGGATGCCCAACACGGCTTCGGCCACGGAGGAAACCAGCGCCGCGCCGTCCTGCGCCTTTTGCTTTACCGCATCGGCGCTTTCGGAGGTGGCCCCGGCATTGCGCGCCACCTCCAGAATGGTGGCGTTCATTTCCTCCACAGCGGCGGCCGTGTCCTGCACGCGGTGGCTCTGCTCCCGCGCGCCCGAACTGGATTTGCCGATCTGGGCCGAAAGCTGCTGCGAGGCCTGGGCCATGCGCTCCACCACTTGCCCGGCCTCGACGGCGGCGCGGGCAATGGCGGCGTTTTGGGCTTCAATCCGGCTTTTCTGGGAGTGGATTTCCGTCAAATCGTTCCAAAAGGCGATGGCCCCAAGCATGACGCCGTCCAAATCATAGAAGGGAGTGGTGTGCACAGAAACGCGCAGCTGCCGACCAGAGGGTGTCGTATAGTCGAATTCTCCGGACAATGTCTTGCGCTCTTCCATGGCTTTGTCCGAAAGGGTTCTCGCTGTGGCGTCGTTGCGGAAGAACAATCCCGATCTCTGCCCCAGATACGATTCTTTTGTGCCGTCCTTTTCCAGCAGGGCGCACATGGCGTCATTGACCCAGATCATGGTAAAGTCCGGCCCCACAATGCCGCAGGGCGCGGGGATGCCGTCCAGCACCCCCTGGGAAAAGCCCAGACGCTTTTTAAGTTCGTTCACCATGCTTTGCAGATTGTCCGCGAACACGGCCATCTCTGCCCGAAAGTGCCCTTCCAGCCGCGCTTTGAAGTTGCCCGCGGCAATACTGTCGGTAAAGTCTGTCAACGCGCGCAGGGGCGTAAACACCAGACGACGGTTCAGCGTGGTCAGCATCAAGGTCGTGAACGCCATAGCCCCCAACCCCACCAGCAACAGCACATGACGTTGCGCCGTGGCCGGAGCCGTTAGCTCACTGTCATAGGCGCTCATGCAAACCAGCCACCCCGTGGCGGGCACCGTGGCTACAAACAGAAATTTGTCCTCACCCCGCCATGGGTAGTAAATAATGCCCTTGCCCTTCTCAAGGGCCTGACGCACAAATGTCTCACTGGAAAGATCCTTAAGCAGCAAGGATTTATCCGTACTGTGGGCGATAATGCGCCCGGCTGTGTCCAGCATAAAGCCGTAGCCGCGCTGGCCCAGCTTGATAGGATCCACAGTTTCGACGGTAAAGGAGTTCCAGCGCGGACATACGGCCACGGCTCCCAGCAGGGCGCCGTCAGCGTCGCGCACGGCTCTGGCCGCCACATAGATGAGCGTGTCGCCTGAAGTGGCCTTCATGACGCCGCTGCTGAAGGCCACGGCCTTACCGCTGAAAATGGCCTTGCTGTAGTCCCTGTCCGCACGGTCGCCGCCGACCAGGCTTTTGCCCTCGGCATTCTGCCCGGCAACAATTTTGCCTTTGGCGTCAAAGGCAAAAACAGACCAATAGTCGGGAAAAGCCTTCGCATAGGCGGCCATGAGCGCCTGAGCCCCTTCTGCCGGGCCGCCGCGCAAGGCTTGGCGCACCGCCGCCTGCTCCGACAAAGAGGTAGCCACATCCACCGACTGCCGGATGTAATTTTCCGCCGAGCGGGCCACAATAGTGGCGGTTTGCTCCAGCGCGTCGTTCTGGACGCCGGAAACCATCCGGTAGGAGGATGTGGACACATAGGCCACCAGAACGCCGATAACCACAATAATGGCGAGTGCGCTGACCAGAGCGCTGATGGTATTGATGCGTAGCTGTCGCATAACTGTCTCGTTGTCGGCTGAGGGTAGAGGGCCTGGAGCGGCCAAGGAAAAAACAGGATGGCTGAACCGGATCAGCGCCACGCGCAGGGCGTCGCAGGGGCTCCTTATGCAGCACATCGTTACTAATAAAAATAACTTTAGAGCGCAATATGCAAAAAAGGCCGATTCGGCCTTGGCAGCAGAGTAACCAATTAACCCTGCTGCATATGTTTTTTATTCAGTTAAAACGTACGGCGCCGCAAACGGCATACTTGCTTTTGCCCGACGCCAGGCAGCAAGAGACAGCCCCGCAGGGCCCTTACATGTTATGTTTAACATGTAAAAATCTTTACATGCGCCGCCCACCCTTCTTAACATGTGAATAAAATAACATAATGCTTTCAAATTGTTGTATATTTTACAAACATGGCACGCCCTTTGCTTTGCTTGTCTGGGCTGAAGTCAGGCATATGCGCACCACCGCAATACCGCGCCCACGCCGTTTATCAGCGTTTTACCCATAGAGCAGTTAGCGAATGAAATGAGCTAACTGCTCTGCAAGGATTTTCTTGAAAATCCTTGCCACGAAATGCGAGAAGGCAGGCTTTTGCCTGCCGTAAGCGAGCATTTCAAGCGTTAAATGCTCTAGTTGAACCCCTCAAGCTCAAAGGAGACACCCCATGTCCACTGTCACTGCTTTTCAACTGGCTGACATTCTCTTTACGGGGGCCGGCGCTCTGGGCAAGACCCCGGACCTGCTCAAGAACGCCGGGCTGCATAAGCCCCTCATCGTGACAGACCAGGGCATCGTCAAGGCCGGACTGCCCAAGCAGTTGGAGGCCGTTTTGTCCACGGCCGGCTTCTCGTACGCCATCTACGACAAAACTGTGGCCAACCCTACTGACAATAATGTGGAAGAAGCGTTTGCCCTGTACAGCAAGGAGTCCTGCGACTGTCTGATTGGTCTCGGCGGCGGCAGCTCCATGGATACGGCCAAGGGCTGCGGCATACTGGCCACCAACGGCGGCTCTATTGACGCCTACCGCGGTCTGGGGTTGCTTAAGGCTCCCCTGCCCTACTTCATTGCCGTACCCACCACGGCCGGCACAGGTTCCGAATCCACCTGCGCCGCGGTCATCACCAACACCAGGAGCGACCATCCATGGAAGATGGCCATCCTGGATGGGCGGCTGCTGCCCAAGGCGGCCATCATCGACCCCCTGCTGATGACTGGCCTGCCGCCGCACATTACCGCCGCCACGGGCATGGACGCCATGACCCACGCCGTGGAAGCCTATATCTCGCTGGGCGCCATGGAATACACCGATTCCCTGGCGCTTGGGGCTATCCGCCTGGTGTTCACCTATCTGCGCAGGGCTGTAGCCAACGGCAATGATCTCGTCGCCCGCGAAAAAATGGCCTATGCCCAAACTATGGCCGGCATTGCCTTCAGCAACGCGGGGCTGGGGCTGGTCCACTCCATGGCCCACCCGCTGAGCGCCTTTTACGGCATCTCCCACGGCGACGCCAATGCCCTTGTCCTGCCCTATGTGCTTGATTTCAACAAAATCTCCTGCCGTGAAAAAATGGCGGATATCGCCGTGGCCGCCGGCATCAAAGACCTGGGCCTCTACCCCGAAGACACTGCCGTAGCAGCTATCAAACGACTCAACGCCGACGTGCGCATCCCCACCACCATTACGGAAGCCGGCGCTCGCATAGGCGTGACCATAGACCGCAAAGACATTGCCCCCATGTCCAGGGACGCCCTCAACGAAGTGACGACGCCCACCAACCCCAGAGGCGCTACGCTGAAGGATATTGAAGCCCTATACAACCAGTGCTGGTAACTCTGCCTTCGCAGCACGGGCCTCTGGAGCCGTAACTGCCCGAAGCGTCTGTAAAGCCGTTCTTTTCTGCCATTGGGAGGAGCGGCTTTACAGCAGAAGTATTATACACTTTTTTAATTGTTACAGTGTCCAGCGCCAGCGTGATTATATGAACACACAAACAAGACCAGAATGAATAACTAATAAAATTTAGCAAAAGGAGGTGAAAGACCCGTAAAGAGTCACACAATACCTTGCACTAAACTTCTGTGCGGGCTATTCTTTGTACACGGTATGCAAATTAGCGTGTACAGATGCGCAGCAAGGTCATCGACCGCGCAGGCCTATAGGACTACTCTTTTCGGGTTAACATACAAAAGGGATAAACAATGCAGATTACAACTGCCTTGGATTCTTCAAATTATCTCAGTGGAATGGTTCTATCAGAATATAAAGAGCAACACATACATAATTATTTATTTCCTTTTACTATGCAAAATGGACTTACAACGCCATTTTTGGAAAAAATATACAAAATACGCGAAATGTTCCATAGCGGTGAAATTTCTTATTCCCCGTTTATACGGCCAAGCATTATGCGGTCGTGGCAGCGTGCTTACGCAGCTGGCGTTGACGTAGATAGTGAGCCCATGAGTATATTGGACAATGCTGTTTTTCAAAAAATACTTTCTGAAAATGATTTTCTTGTCAAAGTCGCATCAAGGATTATGGACGAGCTTCTGGAAAATATTTTTCCTTCAGAATGCTGCATCATCCTCACGGATACCGAGGGCGTTTTTTTGCATACTTTGGGATCCGGGGCCGGATTTGGCAGTGGAACAGCCTGCGCCCTGCGTGGGCTGTGCAGTCGTGAAGACGAAGACGGCACCACCGCTATGAGCCTGTGCCTGCAAGAAAAGACTGCAGTATGCGTGTTTGGGTGTGAGCACTACAATCTCCGCTTTGACTGCTGGTCCTGCGCGGCAGCCCCTATTTTCGGCAAGAACGGCACGCTGGTGGGTGGGCTGACCCTGGCGGTAGAACGCGACAAGTTCCACCACCACACCCTTGGCCTGGTCATAGCCGCAGCCAAGGCCATCACCGAACAAATGCGTCTGCGTCGCCTGCTGCAGGAACTGCAGGCCATGACGGACCTGCTGGGCGAGGCCGTGCTGGTTTTTGACGCAGGCGGCGCGTTGCGGCTTATCAACCGATATGCCAAGCGCCTGTTTCATGTGCGTAAAGACGTGCTGGGGCAACCCCTGTCGGCCATCGCCACGGTCACAGAGGGAACGGAGCTGCCCGCCTTTGGCGAGAAAGTCAGCGACAGGGAGTGTTCCCTGCAGTTGCGCGACGGCACAACGCTGCACTGTCTGTTTTCCGCTTCGCCCATGCCCGAAGGAGGCCTGTGCGTTACCCTGAGCTCCAGCCAGCGCATGCACAGACTGGCGGGGCGCATCACTGGCGGCAAGGCAATCTACGATTTCGCGGACATCAAGGGCTCTTCCGCGTCTATGGCGCAGTCTTTGCGCCTGGCCAAAGTCGCCAGCGGCAACGCCATGACTACATTGATCCTGGGCGAAAGCGGCGTGGGCAAAGAGCTTTTTGCCCAGGCCATCCACAACGGCGGCCCCAGGCGTAATCAGCCCTTCATTGTGGTCAACTGCGGGGCCATACCCCGCGACCTGGTCCAGAGTGAGCTTTTCGGCTATGAAGCCGGCGCCTTTACCGGCGCCAAGCGCCAAGGCACGCCGGGCAAGTTTGAACTGGCCGACGGCGGCACCATTTTTCTGGACGAAATCGGCGACATGCCGCTTTCCGCCCAGATCAGCCTGCTGCGTGTGCTGCAGGAAGGCGAAGTGACCCGTGTGGGCGGCAAGCAGCCCACACGGGTGGATGTACGGGTGGTGGCCGCCACCCACCGGGATCTCAACGCCGCCGTGAGCAACGGCGCTTTTCGACGCGACCTCTACTACCGCCTGAACGTACTGCGTATCCAGGTGCCGCCCCTACGCAGCAGGCGCGAGGACATTGCTGAGCTGGCCATTTTTTTTCTGGAAAAAATTGCAAAGGCCCTGCACAAACCGCTTTCGGGTTTTACCCCGGCAGCGCTGGAGACACTACGGGCCTATGACTGGCCCGGCAATGTGCGCGAGCTGGAAAATCTGCTGGAGCGCACGGCCGTCGTGGCCGCCGGTCCTCGCATAGACGCTGACGACCTGCCGCAGGAATGTACCGCCTCCGGTGCGGCGCAGGGTTCGCGTTCCGTCTGTTTCGCCCCCGTGGCGACCGACGCCGCGCCGCCTTCCCAGGAAATTCTTTGCAAGGCTCCCGCAGACCTTGTGGAGGCCTTGCGGCAGGCCGGAGGGAACGTGCGTGTAGCCGCCAGAACCCTGGGCGTGTCACGCGTGACTCTCTATGCGCGCATCAGACGCAGTGGACTTGACCTTGCCGCCATGCGTCGGCAGCATCGAGGTCCATAACCCACGGACACAAACCTGGGGCGATTCCGTTGCAAAATGAAGTTGATTCAACGGCGAGCGTATGGCTTCCGCAACTTCAAAAATTACCGCCTGCGGGTGCGTATTGTGCTGCTGAAATGGATGGGGAATTGTTCAGGAACCTGTCGGAAAAACTGCCCGTTGAAGGGGCTTGCCCCCGTCTTTGGTGTAGACCCCCCATGACGGGCGGGGCTCCATAATAAAAAAAGGCTACGACAGTATGCCGTAGCCTTTCAACTTCCTGGAGCCCTTGATCAGGATTGAACTGATGACCTCATCCTTACCAAGGATGCACTCTACCGACTGAGCTACAAGGGCGCGGTGACGAAGAAGGTTTGTATCCTAAGCCCCCCAATTCGTCAAGCGTTACGGGCCTGTTTTCTTCAAAATTTTTCCAGATCCGCAGCCTGTTCCCGGCCTGCCGCCGCTGCCGCCGCAAGTCCGCTGCGCAACGCGCGAAAAAGCGCCCGTGCGGCGTGCGGTGCTGTTCCCGCGGCTTTTTCCCGCCGGGCTTCCAGGGTCAGGGCGTACAGTTTTTCCCGCGTCGTGGCTGGGGCGTCCGCCGTAACGCCCTCCGGCGCTGTATCCAGCCCCACCGGCAGAGCGTCCAGCAAGGCGTCCAGCTCCGCTCCTTCAGCAGTCATCAGGCGGTCGCGCCACTGCTCTGCCCGGTGCAGGGCCGCGCTGTCCGCCGTAGCCCGGGCTTGGCGGGCCTCCAGGGCGACGCGCACGGGTTCCGGGTCCACATCACGCATGAGTCGACCAATAAACTGCAGTTGCCTGCGGCGGCCCTCATGATCGCGGATGCGGGCGTAGAGCTCCAGCGCCTCCACCAGGTCAGCGGGCAGGTTGAGCGTGCGCATGTCCCCCAGCGGCAGCCGGGCAAGCTCTGCCCCCAGATCCTGCAAAGCCAGACTGGCGCGTTTTTTGGACGAACGGCTGGGCCGGGGGGCTTCCTCCTGACCGTCGGCGGTCCACTGATAACGTTGGGCGCGGGGCATGGCGGCCTAACTTTCGGGCCGCAGCAGCGGAAAGAGAATGACCTCACGGATGGAGGCCGAATCCGTAAGCAGCATAACCAGCCTGTCTATGCCCACGCCCTGCCCCGCCGCCGGCGGCATGCCGTATTCCAGAGCGCGCAGATAGTCCTCGTCCATGCTATGGGCCTCGTCGTCGCCGGCCTCGCGCTCGCGCACCTGCTCCTCAAATCGCAGACGCTGGTCCACGGGGTCGTTGAGCTCGGAAAAGGCGTTGGAAAGCTCCCGTCCGGTGATAAACAGCTCAAAGCGGTCCGTGATGCCGGAGTTCTGGTCATTTCTTCTTGAAAGCGGAGAAATTTCAGTCGGATAATGGTAAATGAAATGCGGCTGAATGAGCTTAGGCTCCACATCCAGATCAAAGAGCTTGGCCTGAAGTTTCTGCAGGTTTTCGCTGTCCGCCGCCTTTTCGCCGCGCTGGCGGATATAATCCCGCACCCGGTTGTAGTCGTTGTAAAATTCCGGACTGTGCCCACCCACCTGGCTGAGGGAATCGTAAAAACTCAGCCGCTTCCAGGCGCCGGGGGTAAGGTCGATCATCTCGCCCTGATAGGGCACCACCGTGTCGCCGCAGGCCGTGCGCGCCAGATGGGCAAAGAGCTGCTCGGTGAAGTCCATCAGGTCTTCAAAGGTGGCGTACGCCCAGTAGAATTCACACATGGTGAATTCCGGATTGTGACGCGTGTCAATGCCTTCGTTGCGGAAGTTGCGGTTAAGCTCAAAGACTTTTTCAAAGCCGCCCACCAGCAGACGCTTGAGATAGAGCTCCGGCGCGATGCGTAAAAAGAGGTCCAGATCCAGGGCATTGTGGTGCGTTTTGAAGGGCTTGGCCGTAGCCCCGCCGGCCAGGGGCTGCATCATGGGCGTTTCCACTTCCATGAAGCCGTTGTCTTCCATAAAACGGCGGAATTCGCGCACAATAAGGCTGCGCTTCAAAAAAATCTCGCGTGCCCGCGGCGTGACAATCAGGTCCACATAGCGCTGGCGGTAACGCATTTCCAAATCTTTGAGGCCATGGTATTTTTCCGGCAAAGGTCGCATGGAGCGGGTGATCAACTTGATGTGCCGACAGGCCACGGTAAGCTCGCCCGTCTTGGTGCGGAACAAATGGCCGGACAGGCCCACAATGTCGCCCACGTCCAGCTTTTTAACGATGGCGTAGTCTTCGGCCGCCATATGTTCCCGCGAAGCGTAGCCCTGGATACGGCCGGTCTGATCCATAATATGGAAAAAGGCCACCTTGCCGAACGAGCGCAGCGAAACAATACGCCCGGCCACGGCAAAGACGTCCTCCTGCCGATCCAGCTCCTCCCCTTCCAGGGGGCCGTAGGTTTCCAGCACCCAGTTGATATCGTGCTGTTTTCGGAAATCATTGGGGAAAAGGGGCACGCCCGCATCCAGCAGATCGCAGGCCTTGGTCACACGGTTTTTGACCACTTCGTTGAGGTCGTCACGGGCCGCAAAACTTTCCAGCATGGGCATAAAATAGCCCGCGTGCGGCGACTTGGTGCCCAGCTTCACCGCAGGCTTTTTGTTCTTCTTTTCCCTTTCTTCCACGGAACCAACTCCTACGCTGCCCTGAATTCAAAGAACTGTAACGCTATGCTCTTCAGCCCCCGGCGTCAAGGCTGACGCGCCGCAGAGGTCTTCGTGCCGTACTGGCAAAGGCACAGGGCCTTGTCTTCGACCGCCATTACGTGTAAAAAGATTTTTTTGACTTCAAGGCCGTGCCATGCGCGGCATCCCAAGGAAACTCCATGCAAAAGTACACTGCCTCTTTTCTGGGGCGGGATTGCCCCGGCGTGGTGGCTACGGTCAGCCGCATCCTCGAAGAAACGGGCTGCAATATTGAGGAAGTGACCCAGACCATCCTTTCCGGCGAATTCGCGGCCATTTTCGTAGTGGCCGCGCCTGAAGGCTCTGACGCCGAAGGCCTGCGCCAAAAGCTCAGCGCCGGGCTGGAGGCCGCCGGGGTGGACCTTTCCGTGCTGGTGCGGCCGGCCATCAAGGGGCAGTGGGGCACGGACCTGCACTGTGAGCCCTTTGTGGTTACGGCGGACGGGCCGGACAAACCCGGCCTCATTGCGGCCATGAGCCGTGTGTTCGCCCGCCACGGCGTGAATATTGAAAGCCTCAAGGCCATCTTGGGCGAAGGCGGCGCCAACCACGCCCTGTTCGTTTTTGAAGTAATGGTGCCCGAAAGCGTGGACCTGGGTCGGCTGCGCCGTGAACTGGCCTGCGAAGGGCAAAAACGCGAGCTGCGCGTAAGCGTGCAGCACCGGGATATTTTTGAGGCCGTGCATCGGGTAACCCCATTTTAGCGCAGGAAGAACCATGCTTTCCGAACGTGAGATAACCAGCACCCTGAATATGCTCCGCAATGAGCATCTGGACGTGCGCACTGTCACCCTGGGCGTGAGCCTGTTTGACTGCGTAAGCCACGACCTGGACCTTTTCACCGCCAATGTACGCGCCAAACTGCGCCGCTACGCCTCCCAACTGGTGGCCGTGTGCGACGACGTGGGCGACAAGTACGGCATTCCCGTGGTCAACAAGCGCATCAGCGTAAGCCCCATCGCCGTGGTGGCCGCGCCCTTCGGCCCGGACGGCATGGTGCGGGTCTGCCGCGCCCTGGACGAGGCCGCCCGCGAAGCCGGCGTGGACTTTCTGGGCGGCTTTTCCGCCCTGGTGGAAAAAGGCTTTGCCAACGGCGACCGCGCGCTCATCGAGGCCCTGCCCGAAGCCCTCTCCCAAACCGAACGTATCTGCTCTTCCATCAACGTGGCTTCGTCCCGCAGCGGCATCAACATGGACGCCGTGGCTCTCATGGGCCGACAGATCCGTAACGTGGCTGCCGCCACAGCCGATCGCGGCGGCATAGGCTGCGCCAAACTGGTGGTTTTTGCCAACATCCCGCAGGATGTGCCCTTTATGGCCGGGGCCTACCTGGGCGTGGGCGAACCCGACGTGGTCATCAACGTGGGCGTTTCCGGCCCCGGCGTGGTCAAAAAAGCTCTGGACCGCGCCCGCGAGGCAGGCCACAACGCCAAAGGCCGTCGCCTGACCCTGCTGGACATGGCTGAAGTGATCAAACGCACGGCCTACAAAGTGACCCGCGTGGGCGAAATCATCGGCAGCGAAGTGGCCGACCGCCTGGGCATCCCCTTTGGCGTGGCCGACCTTTCCCTGGCCCCCACCCCGGCGGTGGGCGACTCCGTGGGTGAAATTTTTCAAAGCCTGGGGCTTTCCAGCATCGGCGCGCCCGGCTCCACCGCCGTGCTGGCCATGCTCAACGACGCCGTAAAAAAAGGCGGCGCCTTTGCCTCCTCTTCGGTGGGAGGCCTTTCCGGGGCCTTCATTCCCGTGTCTGAAGACTCCAGCATTGAAGCGGCAGCCACCTCCGGGCGGCTGAGTCTGGAAAAGCTGGAAGCCATGACCAGCGTCTGCTCCGTGGGTCTGGACATGATCGCCATCCCCGGCGACACGCCCGCCRGCACCATCGCCGGCATCATTGCTGACGAAATGGCCATCGGCGTCATCAACCACAAGACCACGGCCGTACGCCTCATTCCCGTGCCCGGCAAAAGCGTGGGAGACGAAGTTTCCTTTGGCGGTCTGCTGGGCAAGGCCGCCATCATCCCCGTCACGCAGGGCGACGCTTCGGAATTTATTGCCCTGGGCGGTCGCATCCCCGCGCCCATCCACAGCCTGAAGAACTGACCCGCACGGCCGGGCTACGACGGTGAACCGTCGGAGCCCGGCCCGCTGTTCGCCTCCTTCCGCAACGGGGGAGTCCCCATGCCCGCAGCACCCATCGCCTTTCAGGTCACTGCCCCATATTTCTGTTACGGCCCAAAGGAACTTGCGCACCTTTCCCGGCGCGACGCGCGTCTGGCCCGGGCCATAGAAGCCATCGGCCCTGTGCGGCGCACAGTGCGGCCGGATTTTTTCGCCGCGCTTATGCACGCCATTGTAGGCCAGCAGATAGCCACCAAGGCGCAGGAAACCGTCTGGACGCGTCTGGAAACGGCCCTCGGCCGGGTGACGCCCGCCACAGTAGCCGCCGCCGGGACAGAACTTTTGCAAAAACAGGGGCTTTCCTATCGCAAGGTGAGCTATATGCAGGCTGCGGCGGCCGCCGCCCTATGTGGGGATCTGGACCCGGAGGCCCTGCGCCGCCTGGACGACGCGGCCCTCTGTGCGGCCCTCTGCCGACTTAATGGCGTGGGCGTCTGGACCGCAGAAATGCTCATGCTGTTTTCCCTGCAGCGGCCGGACATCCTGAGCTGGGGCGACCTGGCCATCCAGCGGGGGCTGCGTATGCTCTACCGCCACAAAGAGATGCCCCGGGAACGCTTTGAACGCTGCCGACGGCGCTACAGCCCTTACGGCTCTGTAGCCAGCCTGTACCTCTGGGCCATTGCGGGCGGCGCTCTGCCGGAACTGACCGACCCGGCTGCCCGCCCGCCCCAATAAACGCCCGCCCCAATGCAAGGCGTCCCTACCGATTCCTTTTGGCAAGGCACGTACAACGCCCTCCCGGCGCGCAAGCGCGCAACCAGACGGTGCGCCCTGCGCCGCACGGCAAACGCCAGCCGCCAGAGCCACAGAGCAGATCACCGCCGCACGCGCGTCAACAGGCTTTGGGCCGGCAGCGCGTAAAGATAGCGCAACCGCAGCAGATAGCACACTGCGCCAAAGCCCAGGGCCACAATGTAGGCAATCCAGAAGCCCACGGCGCCCAGAGCCGGGGTCAGCAGGTCGGTGCGTCCCAGCACATAGCCCAGAGGCAGACCGATCAGCGCATAGGCCATAAAGCAGATGACGGAAATAATGCGCGTGTCGTTGTGTCCGCGCAAAATGCCGATGCCCGTGGCCTGTAGGCCATCCAGCACCTGGTAGGCGGCTCCGAAAAGCAGCAGATGGGCGGCCAGGGCCGCCACGGCGGCGTCTTCCGTATAAATGCCCACAATCTGCCGCCGCAGCAGCACCGTAAGCAGGGCTATGCAGAGGGCAAAGATCACGCTGAGGCTCAAGGCCGTACGGGCCACCAGTTTGGCCCTGTCCACCTGCGCCGCGCCCAGGCAGGCCCCCACGCGGATGGTGGCCGTCATGCTGATGGAAAGCGGTACCATAAAGACCAGGGCCCCAAAATTAAGGGCTATCTGATGCCCGGCCACCATGACCGTGCCCAGCGGGGCCAGCAAAATGGCGCTCAGGGCAAACAGCGCCACTTCAAAAAACAGGGCCAGCGCGCCGGGCAGCCCGATACGCAGCACCCGCAGCACCAGCACACCGTCAAAACGCTCCGGGCCACGCCACAGTGGCCGGAACAGAGGCCGCATGGAGGCGTACTGCCGAGAAAAACGCAGGTGCAGAAACATGCACAGGGCCATGAACCAGAAGCTCACCGCCGAGGCCACGCCGCAGCCCACACCGCCCAGCTCGGGCATGCCCAGCTTACCGTAAATGAACACATAGTTGAAAGGCACGTTGATCACCAGCCCCAGCACCCCGATAATCATAGCCGGACGGGTGCGGGCAAAACCCTCCAGAAAACCGCGCTGGTTCACAAAAAGCAGAAAGCCCGGCAGGCCCCAGAGCATGGCCCGCAGAAATCCGCCGGAAATGGCCGCCAGATGCGGCGCAAGGCCAAAAGACTCCATCTGCCAGGAAACCGTGTAAAAAAAGCTCATGAGCACCAGGCTCAGGCCAAGCGTCAGCCACAACCCCTGCCGCAGCAGGTGCGCCGCCCTGTCCGGTTGTCCGCTGCCCACGGCCTGAGCACTCAGGGGCGAAAGCGACAGCAGACAGCCAATGCCCAGCAGGGCCACAGGTTGCCACACAGACCCGGCCACGGCCACGGCGGCCATGTGTTCGGCGCTGTATTGGCCGGCCAGGGCCGTATCCACAAAAGCCATGCCCGTCTGGGCCATCTGGGCCACAAAAATGGGCAGCCCGATGGCGTAAAGGCGGCGGGCCTCCACCCAGGAAAAAAACTGCATGTAATCCCTTATTATTCCTCTGATAAGAACAGTCCGTCCGCAGGTAAACGCTTGCCCTGGAGCACAGCGGCGCGGCCCACCAGATTGTTGATGGCGGCGCGCCCGGCCGTACCCAGATCAAGACTGAATTCGGTCACAAAGGTCTTGATGTGCGCCTCGGTGACGGCCTGCTCCATTTCCTGGGCGTGCGCCCGTACAAATTCCCGCGTGGCTTCAGGGGCGGCCTGGGCGCGGGCCAGACTGGCGGCAATGGCTTCCTGCAGGGCCAGCGCCACGGGGTGCGGCAGATCCCTGCGCACGGCAATGGCCCCCAAAGGCAGAGGCAAATGGTATTCTTTTTCCCACCACTGGCCCAGGTCCAGCACCTTGACCAAACCCAGTCGCTCATAGGTAAAGCGCCCTTCGTGGATGACCAGGCCCATGTCCGCTTCGCCCCTTGCCACAGCGGGCATGACCTCGCTGAACAGCATGGCCCGGCGCGAGCCATGAAAACCGCCGTGCAAAGTCAACAGCAGGTTGGCCGTGGTCATGGCGCCGGGCACAGCCAGGCTGGCCGTGCGCCAAGCCGCGGGGGGCATGCCCTCGCGCGCCACCACCAGTGGGCCGCAGCCCCAGCCCAGAGCCGCGCCCGCCGACAGCAGGGCGTAGTTTTCCATAATCCACGGCACCACGCCCAGGGATACTTTTGTCACGTCCAAGGCTCCCCGGCGGGCCAGGGTATTCAGCTCTTCCACATCGGCAATATGCGGCTGCAGGGGCAGCGGCGCGGGCACCCCACCGTGCAGCAGCGCATGAAAAATGAACGTGTCGTTGGGGCAAGGAGAAAAACCAAGACGCAGTGTTTGCGGATCGGAAACAGACATTATTACCTCACGTTGACAGCACGTAGCGGCCGGGATTAATCTTAAAAAGTTTCACCGTCCCCCTACGCACAGGATGCCTGACCATGCTAGACGCAGCATATTACGCTGACCTCGGCCTTTCGTCCATCTATGATAAGGTGCTGGAAGGCCGCCGCCTGGAGCCCGAAGAAGGGCTCGCCCTGTTCCGTTGCCCCGACCTCACGGCCGTGGGCGCGCTGGCCCTGCACGCCCGTTGCCGCCGTCACGGGCACCGGGCCTTTTATGTCGTTAACCGCCAGATCAACTATACCAACGTCTGCGTCAACGGCTGCGTGTTCTGCGCCTTCCGGCGCGACCACGCGGACGACCCCGGCGCGTTTGTCCTGAGCCACGAAGACATCCTGACCCGCCTGCGTGCGGCCGAGGCCTCCGCCCTGCGCCTGGACGAACTGCACATCGTGGGCGGCTGTCACCCCAACCTGCCCCTGTCCTGGTTTGAAGAGCTGCTGCGCCGCGTACGCGCCGCACACCCCCATTTGCCTATCAAGGCCTTCACTCCGGTGGAAATTGAGCATTTTTCCCGACTGGAGGGCGTAAGCACCCGCACCGTGCTGGAGCGCCTGCAACAGGCGGGCCTGGTCATGATGCCCGGCGGCGGCGCAGAAATTTTTGATGAAGAACTGCGCGCCCGCATCTGTCCGCATAAGGCCGATGCAACCGCATGGCTGCGCGTTTCGGGCGAGGCGCACAGTCTGGGCATCCAGACCAACTGCACCATGCTCTTCGGCCACCTGGAAAGCTACGAGCAGCGCGTGGATCACCTCTGCCGCCTGCGGGACCAGCAGGACAAAACCGGTGGCTTTACCTGTTTTATCCCCTTGCCCTTTCTGACGGAGAACAGCCGCCTCAAACTGCCGGAAGACAAAGTAGGCCCCCAGCGCGGCCTGGACCAGCTGCGTACTGTGGCCGTTTCCCGCTTGCTGCTGGACAACATCCCCCACATCAAGGCCTACTGGATCATGATGGGCCCCAAACTGGCCCCAGTAGCCCTGTGGTATGGGGCTGACGACCTGGACGGCACCATTATTGAAGAGCGCATCGGTCACATGGCTGGGGCGTCTTCGGCCCAGGGCCTGACCATCCATGAGCTGGAACAGATGATCCTGCGCTCCGGTTTTACGCCTGTACGGCGCAATGCCACATTCACCACCCTTTCCGAGACCGCCAGCACGGAGGCGCGCCCGTGACCAGTTTTCTGCCCGCCCACAGTCCTTTTGAAGAATCCGGCCCCGCCTTTGCCGACCTGCGGGAAGCGGCGGCTAAAGCCGCCGCCGGCCAACGCCTGGACCGCCGGGACGCCGAAGCCCTGTACTATAAGGCCAGCCTGCCCACCCTGGCCGGTCTGGCCCACCAGATGCGCCTGCGCCTGCACCCGGAGCCCGTGGTCACCTATGTGGGCGACCGCAACATCAACTACTCCAACATCTGCGTGTGCGGCTGCCGTTTCTGCGCTTTTTTTCGTCCGCCGGAAAACCCGGAAGGCTACGTCATCAGCCGGGAGGAAATGGCGCAGAAAGTGGAAGAAACCCTGCGCCTGGGCGGCACGCAGATTCTGCTTCAGGGCGGTCACCACCCCGATTTGCCCCTGGAGTGGTACGAAGACCTGCTGCGTTGGCTGCGCTCCAACTGGCCGCAGCTGCACATCCACGCCTTTTCCCCGCCGGAAATTTTTTTCTGGTCGCAGAAATTCGGCCTGAGCGTGCCCACGGTGCTACGCCGCCTCAAGGCCGCCGGCCTGCACTCCCTGCCTGGCGGCGGGGCCGAGATACTGCATACCGCTGTGCGCGCCAGGGTTTCACCCAACAAATGCACGGCAGAACAGTGGCTGGACGTGATGGAAGCCGCCCACCACGAGGGCCTGCGCACCACGGCCACCATGATGTTCGGCCACGAAGAAGAACCCGGCCAGCGTCTGGACCACCTGTTTGCCGTGCGCGCCCTGCAGGACCGCACCCACGGCTTTACGGCCTTCATCCCCTGGACCTTCCAGCCCGCGCACACCCGCATCGCCGTGGACCCGCTGCCGGCTCCAGCCTATCTGCGCCTGCTGGCCGTCTCCCGCCTGGCACTGGACAACGTGCCCAACATCCAGGCCTCCTGGGTGACCATGGGGCCGCAGGTGGCGCAACTGGCATTGTTCTACGGGGCCAACGATTTCGGCTCCCTGATGATCGAAGAAAACGTGGTGGCCGCCGCGGGCGTGTCCTACCACATGAGTCGGCGGGATATCCACAAGGTTATCCGCGCCGCGGGCTTCACGCCCGTGCAGCGCACCATGGACTATACCCCCGTGGACCCGCAGCCGGTGGCATAGGAACGAAATTCTGCCCTATACGGGGAGGGGCCTGCCCCCAGGCGGACCTCTCCCCGGCCTTTTGCCGCCTGAGCCCCGGTTTTGCCCCCTGCCCAACCATCCAGAGAAGGCGCGCCATGAACATCCCCCCCGCTTCCCGCCCAGCGCAGCACCGCGTACTGCGCATGGGCCGCATTGGCTATCTCAATGTATTGCCCATCTACCACCCGCTGGAGGCGGGCATTCTGCCCCACGACTACGAGCTGGTTTCCGGCCCGCCGGCCTTGCTCAACACCATGATGGCGCGGGGCGAGCTGCACGTTTCTTCCTGCTCCTGCTTTGAATACGCCTGCCGCCCGGAACGCTATTTTCTGGTGGAAGACCTTTCCATTGGCTCGCGCGGGCCGGTCATGAGCGTGCTGCTACTCTCGCGCCGCCCCGTGGAAGAACTGCAGGGCACAGAAATCCTCATCAGCGGCGAGACCCACACTTCCGTAGCCCTGCTGCGCCTGCTCCTGCGCGACCGTTACCACTGCGACGTCACGTATCGGACCGGACAGGTGACCCCGGCCGTTAACTCCCCCACCCCGCCCGTGGCCTTTCTGGCTATTGGCGACGAGGCCTTGCGCCTGCGCAACCATAAAGACTACCCCTACCGCCTGGACCTGGCCGAAGCCTGGCGCGACTGGACAGGGCTGCCTTTTATTTTTGGCCTGTGGGTGGTGAGCCGCGCGGCGGCGGAAGCGGGCCTTTTTCACGACGACCCGGGGGCGCTGCTGCGCCGGGGGCGGGACTGGGGCCTTGAACACATGGACGTGATTCTGGACCTCACGGCCCACGGCTGCCCCCTCTCACGCGAAGAACTGGACTTTTACTACCGGAAAGGTCTGGTCTACAGCTTAGGCAAAGAAGAACTGCAGGGCTTGCGCTTGTTCTACAACAAACTGGCCCAGGCCGGGCTTATCCCCGCCGTGCCGCCGCTGGAGTTTTTCCGGTTTCCAAACCCAGCCGCGTAGTAACGCTCCGGGGCAAAAAACGCCTGCAACTCACTTTTGCGGCTGCACAAAGCGCGAAAAGTCCTGGGCGTTGCCGACACTACGCCAGCGCAGTTCTGCACCGCGCAGAGGATTTTTACAGAACAACGTACCACAGAACAGAAGCCCTTTGAGAAGATGCTTCTCAAAGGGCTTCTGTTCTGTAAAAAAATCTTTACAAAAAAACTTCTACTGCAAAGCCTTCAAAATGGCCCCACTGGAAACGGAACTGAGGGGGCTGCCGTCCACCACCACGGCGGGCAAGCGTTTGACGCCGTAGAACTGGCTGATCTGCTGGGCCTGGTAGAGGTTCACATTGCCCGCGTTGTAGCAGTATTTGGCCACGGCCAGCTCCTGGTTGGCCGACACAGGGGGCCGCAGGCGGGCCATATAGCTATAGTGAATGGGGTAGTCCGCAGACTGCACGGTGGCGTCATATTCGTTATTGAAGGGCACGGCCTTGCCATGGGCCTTTTTTTGCGCAGCCTTGACGCTGTTCCAGCGGTCCAGGGCGTAGGTCAGGTAGGACATGGCCTGGCCCGGACGGTTGTGGGCTATCCAGATGGCCATGCCCATAAGGTCCGTGCCGTAGTATTCATGGCTGTTGGCAAAAACGACGATCTTGCACTGGGCGGGTGCAAGGGAGCGGCTGGCTTCGCTTACGGCGTGCCAGAGCTTGGCGCTCTCGGGCGCGGCAAAATCCAGGAGCACCAGGATTTCGTGCGGGGCTTTGGGATCGCCAAAAACCACAGGGTAGATTTCTGCTTTCCACTGGGGCCGATAGGCGGCTTCACCTTCAATGCTGGTGACCGTGCCGCCCATCTGGTTGATCATGGCCAGCGCTTCCGGCGAACCGGCCCGCAGATTGGGCAGGCTTTGTCGCAAATAGGGGTTAAACAGGTTGGCATTGCCGCTGTGGACTTCCGAAGGCAGATTCACCGCGCCGCGTGGGGCGCTTTCGCCTCCGGAAAAGCCACAACCGCCCAACAGAAGCCCCACCAGCATCAGGGCCGACAACATTCCGCGCATAGCAACACACCTCACGCAACGATCTTTGGAGCATTCCATATAGGAAGCGTTTATTCCGCAGACGCGAACAGGGGTTGGGCCACGGCCTCAAGGTGCCGCAGCCAAAGTTGGGCAAAACCGTCGTATTCCGCCGTGCCCAGCAGCACGGGGCGGCAGCGGCGACCGCGCTCCTCAATCCGGCTGCGCCAGGACTGGGGCTGCGTGCCGGCCATATCGCGCAGGGCGTGCCGGCCCACCACCGAAAGCAACGGCAAAAGCCAGACCGCAGGGGATGTGAGCCGGGGCAGGATGTCTTCCAGCAGCACTGCGCCGTTCATGGTGCCCACGTGCACACGGGGATCCAAAGCACGCACGGCCGCAGCCAGATCGGCATAACGGCCCACGGCCGCATGGCGCGCGCCGTGCCCCATGCAGACCACATCCTCGTCGGGCATGCGTTCCGCCGGCAGATGCCGCACCAGGGCACGGGCGGTCTCCTGCACATCCTCAGGGTTCTGCAGAAGGGGCGTGCCCACCCGGCAGGCGAGGCCTTGTCGGGCGGCCACTTCGGCCACGGCGGCGCAGACCTGCTCGTGCTCACTGCCCGGAATAGTCTGCAAGGGCTGCACGGCCACATGGGTGAAGCGTTCAAAGCCCAGCCGGCTCAGAGCCTTGAGCACGGAATCGCTTTTTTGCCGGGCCTGGGCCAAGCGCTCGCGCAAGAGCAGCGAGGTGAAAGCCCAACGCACTGGAACGCCGGGATAGCGCTGCCGCACAAGGGCGTCAAAGCTCTTGAGGGCGTTCTGCCCCTGGGCGCTGCTCGCGCCAAAGGCCACCAGCAGGATAGCGCGCTTCATGGACAACATGTGTACGTCAGTTGCGGGACGGAAGCAAGCCGGACAGAAGGGCTGCGGCGGCCAGAAACAGAAGTGAAGCCCGCGAAGGGCCTTGTGTTGACCCTTGCCCCCTCGCAAGGATACAGTGCCGCATGCGTTCCCTGCCCCGCCAAGATACTCTTGGTGCGCGGCAAGGGCCGCCGGAGGAATATATCAATGCCAAAAGCGCTGGTTTTGGGGGGCGCTACCGGTCTGCTGGGCCAGGCGCTGGTACGCGTGCTGCGTCAAAACGGCTGGCAGGCCGCCACCCTGGGACGCGGGGACGGCAACCTGCTGAATCTGAACTTTCTGGAAGATCGCGTGGCCGCGGCCGGAGCGGATGTGGTCTTTAACGCCGTAGCCTGGACTGCCGTGGACGACGCCGAGGACCACGCCGAGGAAGCCTGTTTGCTCAACCGCACGCTGCCTGACGCCCTGGCGCGGGTGCTCAAATCGCTGGGCAATGGTCACCTGGTGCACTTCAGCACCGATTTCGTCTTTTCCGGCACAGGCGAAACCCCGTGGAAGGAAGAAGACCCGCCCCACCCATCTTCAGTGTACGGCTGCACCAAGCTGGAGGGCGAACAGGCCGTGCTGCGGGTGCTGCCTGAGCGCGCCTGCGTGCTGCGTACGGCCTGGCTTTTCGGTCCAGGGCGCAAAAATTTTGTGGACACCATCCTGGCGGCCTGCCGACGGCGCGACGCCATTACCGTGGTGCACGACCAGACAGGTTCGCCCACCTACAGCCTGGACCTGGCCCAATGGAGTCTGGCCCTGGCCCAAAAACAGGCCACCGGGCTATGGCACGCGGCCAACAGCGGTCAGGCCAGCTGGTGCGACCTGGCCTGTGAGGCCGTTGCGCTGGCGGCGGCGCCCTGCCGGGTTATGCCCATCGATTCGGCGCAGTATCCGCAAAAAGCCCGCCGACCGGAATTTTCCGTGCTGGACACGGGCAAACTCGCCGCCTTTTTGGGCAAAAAACCCCGCCCCTGGCCCCAGGCCCTGCGGGACTATATTTTTTGCGAATATCTGCCCGCTATAAACGGGAACAAAAAACCCGTCCCCTGCGGGGGGGCGCGGTGAAAGCCCGCTTCCGGGCGCTCTGGCGGCCGCTGTTGGCCGCCCTGCTTCTGCTGGTCGCCGTTGCGCCGGGGGTGGGGGCACGCCCGCGCAGCCTGCAAGATCTGGCCGCCATCACCGGCAAGCTGGTGGCAACGGGCATCAAATACGGCGAAATCCCCTCCCTCTACCGTCCCCGTTATGACCGTGTATCCGATGCGGACCTGAGCCTGAGCGGTGACGATGTGGTGTTTGTGGTCCAGCTGCCCGATGGGCCGCGCATCTATCCGCAAAGCATCATGGCCTGGCACCAGGTGGTCAACGAGGTGGTGGACGACAATGCCTATGCCGTCACCTACTGCCCCATTACGGGCACACTCATGGCCTACGACGCTTCTATGGGCGGCCTGAACCTTATTTTTGACCCCGAAGGCCGCCTTTACGACGGCAACAGCGTGCTGGTGGACCGCAATTCCGGCAGTCTGTGGCTGCAGGAAACGGGAATGGCTTTTGACGGCCCGTTGCTGGGCCGGGGCCTGCCGCAATTGCCCGTTTTCTGGACCACCTGGGGCGCAGCCAAAAGCGTCTATCCCAAGGCCAAGGTGCTGGCCAGGCCTCCCGGCAACAGGGCCTATGGGCGCGACCCCTACGGCAGTTACGCGCGCACGGACACCTATTACCAGAACGACCGGCTCATTTACCCCGTGCTGCGGCTGGACCGGCGCTTTCCCCACAAAACCCCCATGCTCTGCCTAGAGTATGAGGGGTCTTTAGTGGCTATTGACATCAAGTATGTCAAAAAGAAGGGCGCGGTAAATTTTTTTGTAGGGCCCCACGCCCTGCTGGCCGCCTATGACGGCAAACTGGGCGTGGTGCGGGTATTCAACCGCCGGGTCTGGAACGATCCTTTCCTGTTCATCGCCCGCTACGGCAAACTGCAGGATCTGACCACACGCAGCCTCTGGAGTCCGGCCACGGGCAAAGCGCTGGACGGCAACATGCTGGGTGCGGGCCTGACGCAGATCTACGGCGTCTATTCCATGTGGTTCGCCTGGTACAGCATGAATCCGGAAACGCTGGTCATTCCCGGGCCCGGCGAAGTGCCCCAGAATCTGCTTTCGCCCAACCCGCCGGGACAAGGCGACGGCGGACCGCAGAGCTCTATGCCGCGCAGATCCCCCGACAATCCGTAAGGCCAGGACGCGCAGAACGCATGGACTTTGGAGCGCACACCGAGAAAAAAACAAGCGCACCCTGTTTGCGTAACTCGGTACTGACCGCGCTTGTTCATGGGCGAAGAAATAGAGGGCAAAAGCGGTCTCGACGGCTTCAAAGGAAACGCGACCTTTTGCGCAGGGAGTGTACTCTTATGGTACTCGACCGGAGCAAAAAGCCGCGTTGACGCCGCCGGAGGGCAAAAAGACCTCCTGCCTTTCGCGACAAACCTGGCCGGGCGTGGACAAAGAGGATTTTTGTTCTCCGGCAAGGAAACGCGACTTTTTGCGCAGTGAGTGTACTCTTATGGTACTCGACCGGAGCAAAAAGCCGCGCTGACGCCGCCGGAGGGCAAAAAGACCTCCTGCCTTTCGCGACAAACCTGGTCGGGCGCGGACAAAGAGGATTTTTGTTCTCCGGCAAGGAAACGCGACTTTTTGCGCAGTGAGTGTACTCTTATGGTACTCGACCGGAGCAAAAAGCCGCGTTGACGCCGCCGGAGGGCAAAAAGACCTCCTGCCTTTCGCGACAAACCTGGTCGGGCGCGGACAAAGGGGATTTTTGTTCTCCGGCAAGGAAACGCGACCTTTTGCGCAGGGAGTGTACTCTTATGGTACTCGACCGGAGCAAAAAGCCGCGCTGACGCCGCCGGAGGGCAAAAAGACCTCCTGCCTTTCGCGACAAACCTGGTCGGGCGCGGACAAAGAGGATTTTTGTTCTCCGGCAAGGAAACGCGACCTTTTGCGCAGGGAGTGTACTCTTATGGTACTCGACCGGAGCAAAAAGCCGCGTTGACGCCGCCGGAGGGCAAAAAGACCTTTGTCCGCGCCCGACCTAGTGGGCGGCGCCCCAATCATGCCCTACCCCCCAATCCACAACCAAAGGCACGGAAAGAGCCTGCCCGCCGGGAGCCACGCCGCTCATGAGGGAGGCCACGCGGGCGCCGGTTTCCTGGGCGGCGTGTTCTGGCACTTCCAGAAGCAGCTCATCGTGAACCTGCAGCAAAAGGCGGGCCTGCAGACGGCTCAGATCCGGGTCGTGGGCCACGGCCAGCATGGCCAGCTTGATGATGTCTGCGGCGGAACCCTGGATAACGGTGTTGATGGCCTGTCGGCGGGCCAGAGCATAGGCTTGGCCGTTGGGAGAATGGATGTCGGGCAACAGGCGACGACGGCCGCCCAGGGTGGTTACGTAGCCCTGACGTTTGGCCGTGGCCTCGACCTCTTCGTAAAAGGCTTTGAGGCCGGTAAGGCGGGCAAAGTAGCGGGCAATGAATTCTTTGGCCTTGACCGTGCCTATTTTCAGCTCCTGACCCAGCTTTTGCGCGCCCATGCCATAGATGAGGCCAAAGTTGATGGTTTTGGCGTTACGGCGCTGGTCCGGACTGATCTGGTCCTGGGGCAGGTCATAGATGAGGGCGGCAGTGCGGGCGTGGATATCCTCGCCCTGGCGAAAGGCCTCCAGCAGAGCTGTATCCTGAGACATATGGGCCAGCACGCGCAGCTCTACCTGCGAGTAGTCGGCGGAAACCAGAGCCCGGCCGGGCCCGGCGATAAAGCAGGCGCGCATGCGTTTGCCCAGGGGGCCGCGCACGGGGATATTCTGCAGATTGGGATTGCTGGAAGAAAGGCGACCCGTGGCCGTGGCCTTCTGGTTGAAGGTGGTGTGGATGCGGCCCTGGGCGTCCACCAGGCGCGGCAAAGGGTCCAGATAGGTGGAGCGCATTTTTTCCAGCTTGCGGAACTGGAGGATGCTCTCTACCACCGGGTGGTGGCCGGCAAGTTTTTCCAGGGTTTCCTGACTGGTGGAGGCCTGTCCGCCGCGCGTCTTGCGCGGGGCCGGCAGCTTGAGGGTATTGAAGAGCACCTCGCCCATTTGCTGGGCCGAACGGATGTTAAAGGTAACGCCCGCTGCCGCATAGACCGTTGCCGTAAGCCGATCCAGCTCGGCCTGCACGTCGGCCAGAAAGGACTGAAAGGCCGCCGCGTCGATGGCCACGCCATAGCCTTCCATAGAAGCCAGCACGGGCGCCAGGGGCAGCTCCAGACGGCGGTAGAGGGGCAGCAGACCGTCGGCCGTCAGGCGTTCTTCCAGCACAACGGCCATGCGCAGGGCCAGGGCCGCCGGCCCCATGCCGCTGCGCCTGAGGGGCGCGCCCCAGTAGGCGGCCAGACGAGGCCAGGCATAGTCGCTTTCTTCCGGATTAATGAGGTAGGCGGCCAGCCCCAGGTCGAAGCAAAAGGGCGGTTGCCTGTCCTGCGCCAAGCCCTGCCAGCAGGCCTCGCCCACCAGCAGACCTTTGAGGTCGGCAAGGACTAGGCGGCGCGCGTCTTTCAACCAGGCGCAAAGGGCCGCGGCGGTGCCGCCCCAGCGCACTTCGGTGCAGGAACAGGCCTCCCCGTCGGGCGCAGTCCGGCCTGCAGCATCCGTGTGCCATACAGCCACATGGGGCGGCTTGTCCGGCCCACCGGGCCAGATGCAGGCCACGTCCAGCCCGGTGCAGGGGGGCAGATCCGCAACCTTGGCTGCCAGGGGCAGATCGGGTTCTTCCAGCACTTCCAGCAAACTCATCTGCGGGCCAGCGCCCTGGGGAGGGACCGATGGGGCGGTTGCGGCCGACGGCGGTTCCCCGCTGGAAACGGCAGCCGCTGCAGGCGCGGCCGAGGGGGAAGACGCGCCCGCTGCGTCCGTATCCGGAGCTCCGGCATCCCGCCACTGCAGGCGCTCCAGCGCGGCCATGTCCCGCCGCAGGGCGTGCAGCTCAAATTCTTCGGCCAGGGAGGCGCAGGCCGCGGCGTCCAAAGGCCGCACACGCATGTCCTCCAGGCGCACATGGGGGCAGGCCGCGTGCGACAGGGCGGTCAGCTCCCGCCAAAGAAACATGTTCTCCAGATGATCGCGCAGCTTGTCCTGCAGCTTGGGCGGCAGCAGGGCGAAGTGGTCGCGGATGTCCTCCAGGCTGGGGCAGATTTCAAAGATTTTTTGCGCCGTCTTGGGGCCGATGCCGGGCACGCCAGGGATGTTGTCGCTGGTGTCGCCCACCAGGGCCTGCACGTCGGCCCACTGGTCGGGGGCAAAGCCCGTTTCGGCGGTAAAGGTCGCCGCGGAAAGCAGCTTTTCTTCGCGGAAGGCAGGGTCCCACATGTATACATCGGGTCCCAGGCACTGCTTGAGATCCTTGTCGCCGCTGACGATGACCACAGGCCGCTTACCGGAAAGGCGCGCCGCCAACGAGGCTATGCAGTCGTCGGCCTCGCAGCCCTCGGAAACTTCGCGGGGAATGCCCAGGGCCCGCACCATCCGGGCAATGGGCTCCAGCTGGCGGACGAGATCTTCAGGCGTGGCCTCGCGGTTAGCCTTGTAGAGCGGATAGATGTCGTGCCGGAAGTTCTTGCCCTTGCCGTCCTGCACAAAAAGGAAATGCCGGGGGCGTTCCTCCCGCAGTATCCGCAGCAGCACGCGGGTGACCACCACCAGCGCGTTGGTGGGGAAGCCGTCGGAACGCTGCATATTGCGGTTGGCGAAAAATCCCCGATAAATGAATGCGGTACCGTCCATAAGAAAAACGGGCTCCGCGGCAAGATTGAGGCGGCTTTTAAGCGACATGACAACTCGCGGGTGCTGAAGGTGACAGGAGGCGCGGCGCGCGGGGACAGGCCCCTTGCGAAGATGCAGTCCGACGCATATACTATAGAGATGGAAACAAGTGCGCAAGTAACCGCCGCCCTGCAGGGGCCTCTGCTTTGCGTCCGCGTGGGCGGCCGCTGGGACATGGAGGCCCCTTGGCCTCCGGACACCCAAAACGCCCTGCGGCAGGCCGCAGACCCGCGCGTGGCCCGGCTGGAGGTGACCAGCGAAGCCTTGGGCCCGTGGGACAGCAGCCTGCTGGTCTTTCTTGTGCAGCTGCTCAAGACAGCCCACGCCCGAAAGCTCATGGTGCGCACGGAGCTGCCCGACGGCCTGGAACGACTGCTGCGCCTGGCCTTTGCCGTGCCCGCCAAGGAAGGCGCAGGCAAAACCACGCAACGCCCTGGCCTGCTGGCCGAACTGGGCGGCCGGGCCTTGGGCCTGCCGCCAAAAGTGCGGGATTTTCTTGATTTTCTTGGCGATGTAACCCTGGCGCTGGGGCGGCTTTGCGTGGGCCGGGCCAATATGCGCGCGCAGGATATGCTCACGGCCATGTACGAATGCGGCGTGCTGGCCCTGCCTATTATTTCTCTGACCAGCCTGCTGTTTGGCCTGATCCTGGCCTTTGTGGGCGCGGTGCAGCTGACCCAGTTCGGCGCGCAGATCTATGTGGCGGGGCTGGTGGGCATTGGCATGCTGCGGGTCATGGGGGCCATTATGGTGGGGGTGGTCATGTCCGGTCGGGTGGGCGCGGCCTACGCGGCCCTGATCGGCACCATGCAGGTCAATGAGGAAGTGGACGCCCTTTCCGCTCTGGGCATTTCGCCGGTGGATTTTCTGGTCCTGCCCCGGGTGCTGGCCCTGACTCTGATGATCCCGCTGCTGACCATCTATGCCGACCTCATGGGCATGTTGGGCGGCTTTGTGGTGGGCACCCTCATGCTGAACCTGAATTCTATGGAATACGCCAACGCCACCGTGCAGATGGTGCCCTTCAAACATGTGCTTATCGGCTTGGTCTACGGCACGGTGTTTGGCGTCATCGTGGCCCTGGCGGGCTGCTACCAGGGGCTGCGCTGCGGGCGCAGCGCCCAGGCCGTGGGTCGGGCCACCACCACGGCCGTGGTGCACGCCATTGTGGGCATTATCGTGGCCACATCCATTATTACCGTCATCTGCAACGTTCTGCAGGTCTGAACCATGAACGCGCCTCTTCCCGCCGCTTCCGCCGCTGCACCCCAGGACGTCCGCATCCGCGTGCGTGATCTCACCGTGGGCTACGGCTCCTTTGTGCTCATGCGGGACGTGAGCTTTGACGTACGCACCGGGGATATTTTTTTTATCATGGGCGGTTCGGGCTGCGGCAAAAGCACCCTGCTGCGCGCCCTCATGGGCCTGAAACGCCCGCAGACGGGACAAGTGCTGTACAGCGGCACAGATTTCTGGAACGGTACGGAGGCAGAACGCCGCCGCATCATGCGCCACACGGGCGTGCTGTTTCAGGGCGGCGCGCTGTGGAGTTCCATGACGCTGGCGGAGAATGTGGGCCTGCCCTTGCAGCAGTACACCAGCCTGGGCCCGGAAGAAATCCGGGAGCAGGCCGCCCTTAAACTGGCCCTGACCGGTCTGGCTGGCTTTGAGGACTACTACCCCTCGGAAATCAGCGGCGGCATGCGCAAACGGGCGGGGCTGGCCAGGGCTCTGGCCCTGGACCCGGCCATTCTGTTTCTTGACGAACCCTCCGCCGGGCTGGACCCCGTGAGCTCCCGCCTGCTGGACGACCTTATCCTGGAGCTGCGGGACAGCCTGGGGGCCACCTTTGTCATTGTTTCGCACGAGCTGGCCAGCATTTTTGCCATCGCCAGCAACAGCATTTTTCTGGACGCCCAGACCAGGGTGGTGGCCGCGCAGGGCCGACCTGACCTGTTGGCGCAGAACCCAACCACTGCGGAAAGCGCCCGGCTGTTTCTGACCAGGGGCGCGCCCCGCGCCGCAGACCCGGAAGACGCCGGAGTCGTCTCGACAAAGGATAAGGATACAGCCTCATGAGCAAGCCCGTTTCCAAAACCGCCGTAGGCGCCTTTGTGCTCTGCGCGCTTACCCTGTTTGTGCTGAGCATTCTCTGGCTGGGCGGCAGCCGCCTGTTCAGCAACGACATGGAATACGTGCTCTATTTCGATGGTTCGGTGAGCGGCCTTTCCACAGGCGCCCCCGTGGTTTTTCGCGGCGTGCCCATGGGCAGCGTCACGCGCATCAACCTAGTGGCCAATGCGCGTGATTCCAACGTCACCATCCCGGTCTACATCCGTATCGACGAACGCAGTTTTGTGTTGGCCAAAAACGCCAGTGCGCCGGGGGAAGGCTTTCATGAGGAAATCATCCGCCGCATGGTGCAGCGGGGCATGCGGGCGCGGCTGCAACTGCAGAGCCTCATTACCGGGCAATATCGCATTGAGCTGGATTTTTACCCCGGCAGCCCGGCCAATTTCCGCTCTTCCACGCCGGAGGATGAAATCCCCACCATTCCATCGCCTATGGATACGCTCCAGAGCACCATCCAGCGCCTGCCTCTGGAGCGCATGGCCGCCTCGCTGAACACTGTCCTGCAAAATCTGGCCAATGCCCTGGAGCAGAACCGCCTGGAACGGGGACTGACGGCTTTTGCCGATACCTTTGAAGAGATGCGCGATCTGCTGCGTACAAGCCCCATGCGCCTGCACGCGGAACAGATTATGCAAAATATGGATACGGCCAGTGGCGCAGTGGAACGCGAACTGCCCACCACCCTGCTTGCCTTCCGTCAAGCGATGGAAAACATGGCCGTGGCCGCCCAGCAGCTGCGCGCCGCCACGGCCTCGGCCCAGGGCGTGCTGGGGCGGGATTCGCCCGCCATGGCCGACCTGCGCCGTATGCTCAAGGAAGGCTCGGACGCCGCGCGTGCCCTGCGCACCCTGGCCGATATGCTGGAACGCAACCCTGAAGCCCTGCTCAAAGGCAGGCAAGGGAGACACTGATGCCCCGCCTTCTGCCCCTTGCGCTCATGGCGCTGCTGCTCTGCGCCTGCGGACGCAGCGCCCCCACCAACTACTACCTGCTGGAGGCCGCCCCCGTGTCCACCGGTGCAGAGGCCCTGCCCGCCCGCACCCTGCGCCTGGCCCCCGTGGCGCTGCCCGAATATCTGGACCGCAACGGCATGGTCACCCGTGGGCCCGGCACGCAGGTTACTGTGGCCCAGTTCCACCTGTGGGCCGAATCCCTGCAGGCCAGCGTGCGCCGCAGCGTGCAGGGCGTTCTGGCCCCGGCCTTGCTGGCTGCGGGCGTCACCGTGCTGGCCCCGGCCGATGAGGACAAAAGCGACTATCTTCTGCAGCTGGACCTGCAGCGCCTGGACGGCAGCCTTACAGGCACGGCCGTACTGGAAGCGCGCTGGACGCTGCGGGACCGGCAGGACGCCGTGCTGGACCGGGGCCTCTACACGGCAGAAGAAGCCGTGCACGGCAAAGGCGCAGCAATGCGCGAGGACTACGCGGCCCTGGCCGCCGCTGAAAGCCGCCTAGTGCAGGGCCTGGGGGCGCATCTGGCCGCGCGTTTGCCCGCACTGCTGCGGGGACGACCATGAAGCCCGACCTGGACAACCAACACTGCCGCGTGCTTCTGGTAGACGACGCACCGGAAAACCTGCGCATCCTCAGTGAAAGCCTGCGCGACGACTATACCATCATGTTCGCCAAAAACGGGCCGGACGCCCTGCGCCTGGCCCGCCGTCAGCCGCCGGACCTCATCCTGCTGGACGTGATCATGCCCGGCATGGACGGCTATGAGGTCTGCCGCCGCCTCAAAGAAGACGCCGTAACCCGCGACATCCCCATCATGTTCATCACCGCCCAGAACGAAGAAACGGACGAGGCCACGGGCCTTTCACTGGGCGCGCAGGACTATGTTATCAAGCCGTTCCGAGCCTCTCTGGTACGCAACCGGGTGGCCAATCAGCTCAGATACAAACGCTACCGCGACCACCTCAATGATCTGGTGCGCGAACGCACCCGCCAGCTTTCTCTGACGCAAGAAGCCACCATTATTGCTATGGCAAGCCTGGCCGAATGGCGCGATACCGAAACGGGCGCGCACATCCGCCGCACGCAGAACTACGTCAAGGCCCTGGCCAAACACATGTCCGGCCTGCCCGACTATGCGGCGCAGCTGGATGCCGACGCCATCTTCTGGCTGTATCTTTCAGCTCCGCTGCACGACGTGGGCAAGGTGGCCATTGCCGACACCATACTGCACAAGCCGGGCCCCCTTACCGATGAAGAATATGAAGCCATGAAAGCCCATACCGTACACGGCTGGGCCGTGCTTTCCGCCGCCGATCAAATGCTGGGAGAAAACTCCTTTTTGCGCGTGGCCAGCGATATTGCCTACTGCCACCACGAACGCTGGGACGGCCGGGGCTATCCGCGCGGGCTCAAGGGAGAAGAAATCCCCCTTTCCGCCCGGCTCATGAGCCTGGCGGACGTTTACGACGCCCTGCGCAGCAAGCGCGTCTACAAGGCGCCCATGCCCCACCCAACGGCGGCCGCCATTATCCAGGACGGCAGCGGCAGCCAGTTTGACCCTGATGTGGTCAAAGCCTTTCTGGCCATTCAGGACAAGTTTGAAGCAATAGCCACCCGGTTCAACGACGCCTAGCGCAAGGCGCATCGCTCAATGCGGGCTGCGCCGCCCATCCTTTCCCTTCTTCTGCCGTTCAGCTCTCCACAAGTTTGAAAAATACCTCCGGCTGCAGAATGGTGATGTTGTCCCTGGTAAACGGGCCAAACATTCCGTTCTCCTCCTGCTGGCGCAGCACCTTGTACAGCGAGATGCGGTGCACGCCGAGCAAGGAGGCCATCTCCTGTCGCGACATGCCCAGTTCCGCCTTGAGCGGATCACTGCCCGGTTGCAGCCGCTGGGCCAGGAACTTGCAAGTACGCACCAGCACATTGTCCAGATAAAGCGATGACGCCTGGTTGGACAGTATCCTCAATTTCCTCGACATGGATTCCAGCAGATTGATGATGAGATCAGGCCGGGCCGTGTTGATCTCCTTCAGGGCTTCCTGAGTAAATTCGTAGGCTATACAGTCTGTTACGCAAGAAAAATAGCTTTCTGCCGGCATGGGGTCGAAAAAAGGCGTTTCGCCAAACAGGCAGCCCCCCCGAATGTACCAGAGGATTTTTTCTACCCCCTCAAGGTTCTGGTGCGTCAGGCGCACCTTGCCGCGTTCCAGAAAGTACAGGGCGCGCCCAAACTGCACGCAGTGCCCCTTGGACCAGACCACCCGTTTCCCCAAGTGCAGCACCTCACGCCAGGGGGTATTCATATTATTCATTTCTTTGAAGGCCATACCGCGCGAATAACCGTGTTCGGAATTTTCTCGCATAGCATAATCCTCCATGGTTTTTCTGATGACCATAATCCTAAAGGAAACAGAATGTGAAAAATGTTGCAATGGGAACACGCAAAACAACCAGAACGGCATATGCTTTAATCGTGGGATGAAAGTAACTATTTTCCAACTAGTTACCATTCCAATAAAATTTTTTTGGGGACGGCATCCGCAATTGCGTCACCAACAGAAAACATAAGGAGTTGAATATGGGTCATCCGACAATCTATCCAACTGGTGTAACGCTTTTCAAACCGGAAAAATGCTGGAGTGGCTATACCATTTTTCAGGCTCAGGAGCTCGGCGCTGTGCTTATGGATATGAACGGGCGCGAGATCAACGTCTGGAAAGGCGTACACGGTATGCCTAACAAAATTCTTCCAGGCGGCTATCTTGTCACAAGCCGAGGCCGCCGCAGCGGTAAATACAGTGTGCAGGATGGTCTTGATGTTGTCCAGGTGGATTGGGACGGCAATATTGTCTGGAAATTTGACCAGAACGAATTCATTGAAGACCCCGGGTTTCCCGGCCGCTGGATCGCCCGCTATCACCATGACTTCCAGCGTGAAGGCAACCCCGTGGGCTACTTTGCCCCAGGCATGGAACCCAAGGCGCTTGAGGGCAAAACCCTGATCCTTGCCCACCGCAATGTGCGCAATAGCGCAATCAGCGACAAACAGCTGCTGGACGACCTGATCCTGGAAGTGGACTGGAACGGCGATATCCTCTGGGAATGGTCGTGCCATGAACATTTTGCCGAAATGGGCTTCCGCGAAGGCCCCAAAAACACCCTCTGCCGCAACCCCAACTACCGCCCCACCCAACCCGAAGGTATGGGCGACTGGATGCACATCAACTCCATGTCTGTGCTGGGCCCCAACAAATGGTACGACGCCGGTGACGAACGCTTCCACCCCGACAACATCATTGTGGACGGCCGTGAAACCAACATTATCTTCATCATCAGCAAAAAAACCGGGAAAATTACCTGGAAAATCGGGCCGGACTATGACGCCACGCCCGAACTCAAGGCCATCGGCTGGATCATCGGCCAACACCACGCGCACATGGTGCCCCATGGCCTGCCCGGCGCGGGCAATATCCTGGTTTTCGACAACGGCGGCTGGGCCGGCTACGACGTGCCCAATCCCGGCGCGCCCACAGGCGTCAAGGCTGCTCTGCGCGACCACTCCCGCGTGCTTGAGATAGACCCCGTCAGCCTCAAAATTGTGTGGCAGTACACGCCCAAGGAAGCCGGCTTCCTGGAACCCATGGACAGCAACCGCTTTTACAGCCCCTTCATCAGCGGCATGCAGCGTCTGCCCAACGGCAACACCCTGATCACCGAAGGCTCCGACGGTCGCGTGTTTGAAGTAACGCCGGAGCACGAAATCGTTTGGGAATTCATTTCGCCTTACTGGGGCAAGCATGTGCCCATGAACATGACCTACCGGGCCTACCGCGTGCCCTACGAATGGGTGCCGCAAGTGCAGAAACCGGCAGAAACCCCCATTGCGCCTCTGGATGTGACCACCTTCCGCGTGCCCGGCGCCGCCGCTGCCGGCGACAGGGCCAAGGAAGTAAGTGTGGAAGGCTGCCAGCCCTATGAGGGCAGCAACGCCCTTTGCGTGGCTTCCGTGGAAGATCCCAAGGACTAACCCCTCCATATGCTCCCGTCCGCTGTCGCCGGGCGGGGGCATCCCCCCCATCCATCCGCAGGAGACCTGCCGTATGTTGCTAAAAACTTCGGATCTGACCCCCGGGGTGCTCGCCAAGTGGGCTTTTTCCCTGGCATTGCCCCTGGGCGTGTACTTCCTGCTGCCGCACGGCGGCAGCCTTACGCCGCCCATGCTGGCTTTTCTGGCCGTAACCCTGTGGGCTGTCTGCGCCTGGGCGCTGGACACGATGAACGATGTCGCCGTGGGCGTGTTGCTGCCCATCCTCTATACCCTGTTGTGCGGCGTTTCGCAGAAGGTGGTATTCGCCCCCTGGCTTTCCGATGTGGGCATTATCGTCATCGGCGGCTTCACGCTCGGCAAAATCATTCAGGTGACGGGTCTCGGCAAGCGCATTGCCCTGACCTGCGTCAAACTCACCGGCGGCAGCTTTGCCGGGGCCCTGGCGGGCATCACCATCGGCGCGGCTATCCTGTCCCCGCTGGTGCCCTCCATTATGGGCAAGGCCGCCATCCTCTGCGCCGTGGCCCTGGCCCTGTGCGACGCCCTGGACTTCAAGCCCAAAAGCCGCGAAGCCACAGCCGTCGTGCTGGGCACCTGCATTGCCGTGGGCTCCACCAAGCTGGCCTACCTGACTGGCGCAGGCGACCTGGTTATGGGCATGGGCCTGGTGGACAAGGTGCTCGGCACCCAGACCAGCTGGATGGAATACGCCAAATTCAACTTTCCCCCGGCCATGCTTTATACGGCCATGTCCCTGGGCATTGTGCTGCTGGTGCTGCGCACTTCCGTCAACCGGGAAAAGCTGCAGGCCACCGTCTGCAAGCAGCATGCAGAACTGGGCGCCATGACCGACGAGCAAAAGCGCGCCCTCATCCTGCTTTGCCTTACCCTGGTGCTGCTCGCTACAGACAAGCTCCACCACCTCAGCGCAGGCACGGTGCTGGTGCTCATCATGTCGGCGTCCTTTCTGCCCGGCGTCAGCCTTATGGACGGCAAGCGCTTGGCCTCGGTCAACTTTGCCCCACTGTTCTTCGTCATGGGCTGCATGGCCATCGGCGCAGCCGGAGGCTACCTCAAAGTGACGCACTGGCTGGCTGGACTGGTGTTGCCCCTGTTCAGCGAAACGGGAACGACCCTGGCAGGAGTCTGCTCCTATGCCGTAGGCGTTGCCGTTAACTTCCTGCTCACGCCGCTGGCGGCCACCTCCACGCTGTCCACGCCCATAGCCGAACTGGGCATGCAGATGGGCATTGATCCGCGCCTGCTGTACTTCTCGTTCCAGTACGGCCTGGACAACCTCATTTTCCCCTATGAATACGCTCTGTACCTATACTTTTTCAGCACCGGGTACATCAACTTCAAAGATATGGTTCTGGTCATGGCCATCCGCATTGTCCTGGCCGGCGCATTTGTCGCCTGCATTGCCATGCCCTATTGGCGCATGCTGGGCTGAACACGCACAAAACAACGCAAAAAGGCGATAACATGAAAAAATTGGCGACACTTCTGCTGGCGGCGGCTATGTTGTTGGGCGCTGCAGGCCAGAGCCGGGCGGTAGATTTTCAGGTCAAGGGCAGCTGGCAATTCGCGTTTGACTACATTAACGGCGGAAATTTTATGGGCAAAGACCGTCGGGGCAACCACACCATAGGCCAGCAGTGGGCGGCGGTGCGCCAGCAGCGCGACGAATTTGAGGCCATGCAGCGGCTGCACCTGCAGCTGCATGCCGTGGCTTCGGAAAACTTGTCCGGGACCGTATTTTTCGAGATAGGCGAACAGCGCTGGGGCATGGGTTCCCAAGGGGGTGCGCTGGGCGCGGACGGCACGGTGGTCAAGGTCAAACATTCCTATATTGACTGGATGGTCCCCCACACGCCTCTCAAGCTGCGCATGGGCCTGCAGGGTGTTAAACTGCCGGGATTTGCCCTGGACAGCCCTGTGTTTCAGGACGATGTGGCGGGCATTACCGCCTCCTGGAAGTTCAACCCCAACGTAAGCGTTACCGGCGCGTGGATGCGCCTCTACAACGACAACTGGAGCGGCAACGACGCCAGCCCGGCAAACTACCTGGACAATTTTGACCTGTTTGTGCTGAGTGTGCCCGTAACCTTTGAAGGGCTGAAAATCACGCCCTGGGGCATGGCCGGAGCCATGGGCCCCAATACGCTGCTGAAAAGCAATATGATTGGAGATGCCGCCGGCGGCAGCAAAACCTTTACCCTGGCTAACCACAACACCCAGCAAGGCATAGACGGCCTGCAGCTCCGCGACGGCCTGTACCCCGCGGCCTTCAGCAGTCGGCGGCCGCAATCCACACTCTGGAGCAGTGAATACAGCACCATGGGCTGGGGCGGCCTTACCGGCCAGTGGAGCATGCTCGACCCCTTCCGCCTGAGCTGGGATTTTGTCTACGGCAGCGTGGACCACGGACGGAAATATCTCAACCGCCAGGGCTGGTATGGCATGTTAGTGGCCGAATACGCCACGGACTGGGGCCTGCCCGGCCTCTACGGCTGGTATTTCAGCGGCGACGACGCCAACCCCGACAACGGTTCGGAGCGGATGCCTTACCTCAGCACCACCAACAACCTGACCAACTCCCTGTCCACCTTCGGGTATCGGGGCAACCCCATCATCGGCGGCGGCAAAGGCATTCTGGGCACCAACCCCACAGGCACCTGGGGCGTGGGCGCGCGCGTCAAGGATATTCCCTCACTGGAAAACCTCACCCACACCCTGCGCGTCAACTACTTCGGCGGCACCAACAACACAAAGATGGCCTCCTACATCACGGGCCGCCAGGGCCGCGACAACGACGGCCGCCAGATCTACCGCAACAATACGGACTTCAACTCCTTCGGCACATACCTCACTACAGCGGATACAGGGCTTGAAGTCAACCTGGACAGCAAGTTCAAGGCTACGGAAAACCTGACTTTCGTTGGTGAGCTGGGCTATATTCACCTCTGGCTGGACAAGGATGTCTGGGGCCAATACCAAAACATCGCCGGCACCAGCCTGAACATGAAGGACGCCTGGAAAGCCTCTGTCAACGTCATTTACGCATTCTGACAAATGACCCATTTGTGGAGGAACAGGAATGAACACCACAGTATGTTCTTTTTTGGCCGGGACAGTGGCGCTGCTAACGCTGGGATTTTCCGGCGGGGCCGCAGCCTACGAAATCCACGACGGACCTACCGGCGTCATCAAATACGAATCGGAAAAAACCTTTAATGGCTACACCTTGTTTGCGCCCACGTACAAATGTACCACGACCTACCTTATGGACATGAACGGCGATGTGGTCCACACATGGCAAAGCAAGTACCCCCCAGGGCTCTACGCCATTCTGCTGCCCAACGGCAACCTGCTGCGGGCGGCGGCCCCCAAGGAGCAGCCGACAAAAATAGGCGGCGCAGGCGGCATCCTTGAGGAGCTGGACTGGAACAGCAATGTGATCTGGTCCTACCGCATGCTCTCGGAGAATGAGATACAGCACCACTGCTTCGACCGTATGTCCAACGGCAATACCCTGGTGCTCGGCTGGGAACGCAAAACCCCGGCGGAATTCCAGGCCAAAGGGCGCAAGCCCGGCACCTGGCCCAAAGAAGCCAAAATCAAAGGACAGGTGGTGCGCGATTTTTGGGTGGATTTTGTACGCGAGGTGGACAGAGACGGCAAAACTGTCTGGGAATGGCACGCCTGGGACCATATCGGCACCGGCCCGGACCAGCTGGACATCAACTACGCCTTGCCCACGCCCGTGGGCCCCGGCTACGACAGCTTTGACTGGTCGCACTTCAATACCGTGCAGTACCTGCCGAAAACCGATCAGGTTCTGCTCAACTCCCGCAATTTCAGCGAAGTCTTTATTGTGGACAAAAAAAGCGGGAAAATCGTGCAGCGCTGGGGCAACCCCTCCACGCACGGCCAGGGCGCGCGCCCCGGCTGGTATGACGATGGGTCGCAACAGGTTTTTGGCGAGCACAACGCCACCATGCTGCCCAACGGCAACGTGCAGATCTTTGATAATGGCTCTGAACGGCCCGAAGGCAACCGCTCACGCGTTATTGAAGTGGATTTGAAATCCGGCAAAATCGTCTGGCAATACGCGGCCAACGGCTCCAACAGCTTCTTCAGCTACCGCCAGGGCGCGGCGCAACGCCTGTCCAACGGCAACGTGCTGGTTACCTCCACCCATCAGGGGCATCTTTTTGAAGTGACCCCGGCGGGAGAGGTGGTCTGGGAGTTCGTCAACCCCATCATGGCAGGCAAGGCCAAACCGGTCTTTTCCGACAGGGCCGACGCTGTGCCCAATGCCCATCAGACTTTCACAAATATGATCCACCGCGCGTATCGCTACGCGCCGGACTACCCCGGCCTCAAAGGCAGGGATCTGAGTCGGAAGCAACCTCTTCTGCCCGGCTACCCTCGCTTTTTTGAGGTCTGGAAACCCGCGGCGGCTCAATAGTCATATATGCAAAGTTGTTCCGCGCCGTGCAGCAGTGCCACCGGCGGCGCGGAACAACTTTTCTCCCCGCCACTGCAGAATAACGTCGCCGCCCTAGATGTAGAGTGTCAATACGTTGTTCACCCTCGCTCCAATTTTGAAGCCGGAGGTTTCCTGCCAAGAGCCGTGTGAGGACGCGAATAATTGTAGTGATGCGTCCATATGGGCAAGTTGGCTGCCCTTTTCCATGAGTGGGTGTA